>NZ_JOPD01000016.1:0-64129 GCF_002153575.1 Acetobacter sp. DsW_54 | reverse complement strand
GTTCTTCCGGCGGCTTTGGCGGCGGCAGGGAGATCAGCAGTGCCACAAGTGCTGCGATATGCGCCGCACCTGACACATAAAGAGACCGCCTGAGCAAAAGCTGATCAGACCGGCGTGGCCGTGCCATAGGCATCGTGTTCGTACCTCTCCACCCGACCGGATGGCTTATTGCCCGGAGCTGGCGGGTTGCTGCGCCAGCAGAGCCACATGTGTAAATCCACCTGCGGTAATCTGACCCATGACCTGCATGACCTGCCCATAATCAATATGGGCGTCACCACGCACAAAAATGCGATGCTCGGTGTCATTGTTCGCAGCTGCCTTGAGCTGGGCCACAAGCTGTTCCGCTGTGACCGGCTCATCCCCCAGAAAAAGGGCCCCATCCGCCTTGATGGACACCGTAATCGGCTTTGTATCCGAGTTTACGGGCCGGGCGTCGGTTTTGGGCAGGTCAACATTCACGCCGCTGGTCATCATGGGGGATGTGACCATAAAGATGATCAGCAGCACCAGCATGACATCGACCATGGGCGTTACGTTAATATCGGCCATCGGACGCCTGCGGCGGCGCCCGCTCCCACCAGACGACATAGCCATGCTCAGACCCTTTCTTCAGACTGGCGGGAGAGAATGGCAGCAAACTCGGTGCCGAATCCTTCCAGGCGGTCCTCAAACAGGTCCATGCTGTTGCTGATCACGTTATAGGCCACATAGGCGGGTATGGCGGTCAGCAGGCCAATGGCGGTGGCAAACAGCGCCTCGGAAATACCGGGGGCCACAACGCTCAGGTTGGTGTTGTGTTCTGCCGCAATGGAGCTGAAGGAATGCATGATCCCCCACACCGTGCCAAACAGGCCCACAAACGGAGCGACCGGCCCCACGGTTGCCAGAAAGATCACCCAGCGGCGCAGGCGGTCCATCTCCCGCGTGATGGTAATGCCAATGGCGCGGTCCACGCGCTCCTTGACCCCGCCACGCACCAGATCCACCCCCGGAATACGGGCTGAACGCCGCCATTCCCCCATGGCTGCGCCAAACACGGCGGCCATCGGGCTTACGGGCTTTGCGCCATCGCTTTCGTACAGGTCATCAAGGCTGCCACCGGACCAGAACCGGTCCTCAAACCCCGAAGCCGCGCGGTTGATCCGCCGGATTGTCACAAACTTGTCGATAATAATGGCCCAGACCATAATGGAGCACAAAAGCAGCCCCAGCATAACCAGCTTGACCACAAGCGAGGCGTTCATAAACAACGCCCAAACCGACAGGTCTCCCGCCGCGCTTACGCCGAGATTTGCCGCATCAACCGCACGATCCAATAATGCCTCCTGCCTCTGCACCCGTTGCGGGCCACCAGTCTCCGACTCGGGCGAGATTCCTCACGGCCCAACACTGCTGCTTCTTACTGTTTTCCGTAAAAAAGCAGAAGAGGCGCTTTTAGTCCTTTGGTGCCAACCGGCTTAGAAGATCATGCCATAAAGGCGGAAATCGGGCAGGACGCCCATCTGCTGCACGCACACATGCCAGACCTACATCCACCTCGGCCGCAACATCGGCCCCGCGGGTTACAATCTGTTCCAGCCGGCAACTGGCCGCACGCAGGGATGTCAGCCGTGTTGTAACGGTCAGCACATCATCCAGCCGCAGGGGCATGCGGTAGGTCAGTCTGGCGTCACGCACCACAAACACAAGCCCGTAATCATGCAAAAGGCCCGAGGCAGGCATGCCGCAACTGCGAATGGCCTCGGTTCTCGCCCGCTCGGCAAACGCCAGATACCGGGCATGGTACACAATGCCCCCTGCATCCGTATCTTCATAATAAACGCGAAAATCTATGGAGTGGCTGCTCATGGAGCTTCCTCATCATCCGCCAGAAAATCCATCTGGGGTCCGGCAGTGTTTTCCGGTCGGGGCGGAGGCGTCAAGCCAAGATGCCGCCAGCCACGCTCGCCCAGCACACGGCCCCGGCTTGTGCGCAGGACCAGCCCTTCCTGAATAAGAAAAGGCTCGATCACATCTTCCAGCGTATCACGCGATTCGGCCAGAGCTGCAGCCAGTGTTTCCACCCCCACGGGGCCACCGTGATGGTACTCTGCTATGCGCCGCAGGTAACGCCGGTCCATGCCGTCCAACCCCAGACCATCCACTTCCAGCCGGGTCAGGGCGGCATCGGCCACATCAACCTCAACCACCTGCCCCTCTGGCACGGAGAGAGAGGCAAAATCACGCACCCTGCGTAGCAGACGCCCTGCAATACGGGGTGTCCCCCGCGAGCGGCGGGCAATTTCCATGGCCCCACCGGCGGACAGGGCAAACCCCAGCTTGTCCGCCCCACGCGCCACAATGCGCGCCAGCTCCTCCGGCGTGTAAAACACCAGACGGAGCGGAATGCCAAAGCGGTCACGCAAAGGTGTCGCCAGCAACCCGGCACGGGTGGTGGCCGCGACCAGCGTAAAGGGGGGCAGGTCAATCCGCACGGAGCGCGCTGCCGGGCCTTCGCCAATAATCAGGTCGAGCTGGAAATCCTCCATGGCAGGGTAGAGAATTTCCTCAATCGCGGGCTGAAGACGATGGATTTCGTCAATAAACAGCACATCCCGCGGTTGCAGGTTGGTCAGAATAGCCGCCAGATCACCCGCACGCTGGATAACGGGGCCGGATGTAGCACGGAACCCCACCCCCAGTTCGCGCGCCACAATCTGGGCCAGTGTGGTTTTACCCAGACCCGGCGGGCCATGCAGCAGAACATGGTCCAGCGCCTCCCCCCGGTTGCGGGCGGCATGAATAAAAACGGACAGGTTTTCGCGGCTGGCCTGCTGCCCCGTAAAGTCGGAGAGGGTTTGTGGCCGTAAGGCGGCCTCCCCCACGTCCTCCCCCTGCCGGGTCGCGTCAATCTCGCGCTCGGGGGTAAATTCGGGGCTCATCGGGCAAGGTCTTTCAGGCTGTCACGCAGCACCGTGTCCAGCGTGGCTTCCGGCCCACTGGCGTCCATAATGCGGCGCACAACGGGGGCAGCCTCCATGCGCCGGAAGCCCAGACCTGCCAATGCCATAAGGGCATCGGCCTCTATGCTGCCAACAGGGGTTGCCATGACCGGTACACTAAAACCGCCCTTGCTACCGGGCATTTTGCCTGCCTTGTCGCGCAGTTCGGTCAAGATCCGCTCGGCCAACCGCGCACCCACACCCGGTGCGCGCATAAGGGTAGCCTTGTCTGCCGTGGTCAGGGCTGCCACCAGATCACTCGCCGAGAGAGCGGACAAAATACCCAGCGCCACCTTGGCCCCAACCCCCTGCACACCCGTAAGCAGGCGGAACCACTCACGCTCCGCACTTTCAGAAAAACCGTAAAGCAGGATCGCATCCTCACGCACCACGGTTTCGATCAGAATCCGGGCCTTTTCAGGCGGGTTGGGCAGGGCTGCCAGAGTGCGGGTGGACGCGGCTACCAGATAGCCCACGCCATTCACATCCACCACGCAACTGCCCAGATCCACCTGAATGACAAGTCCGCATAAAAACGCAATCATGCCATGCGCACTCCGGCTGCAATGTGGCGGGCACTGGCCCTGTGGTGTGCGTGGCAGATGGCCACGGCCAGTGCATCGGACGCATCCGCCCGTATGACCTCCACCCCCGGCAGGAGCCTGCGCACCATCATTTCCACCTGTTTTTTATCTGCCGAGCCGGTGCCAACCACCGCTTTTTTAACCGCAAGCGCGCCGTATTCGGCCACGCTCAGCCCGGCAAGGGCGGGGGCCAGCAGGGCCACACCACGGGCATAACCCAGCTTGAGCGTAGCAGCCCCGTTGCGGTTGACGTAGGTTTCCTCCACCGCTGCTTCTGCGGGCTGGAGGCGCTCTATCAGCCAATGCAGATTATCGTGCAGGACTTTAAGCCTGTCTGGCACGCTCTCTGCACTATTGGTGGCGATAACGCCATTTTCCACATGCCGGAGCCTGTTGCCCTCAACATCAATCACGCCCCACCCTGTAAAGCGCAGGCCGGGATCAATGCCGAGCAGACGTACCACAATCAGGCCGACAGTTTTTCCGCCAGATCATCCGGCAGGTCAAAATTGGCATAAACGTTCTGGACGTCATCATTGTCTTCCAGAACATCAAGGAACTTGAACAGGCTCCGGGCCTTTTCCTCATCCAATGTCACGGTGTTTTCAGGCCGCCAGTCCAGCTTGCCGCTTTCGGCCTCACCAAACCGGGCTTCCAGCCCATCCTTGACCGCAAAGAAGGATTCGACCTCACACGTAATCTCATGCCCTGCATCGGTCGAAACCACGTTTTCGGCCCCGGCCTCAATAGCCGCTTCGAGCATGTCATCTTCCGAAGCAACGGATGCGGGGTAGGTAATCACGCCCAGCCTGCGGAACATGAAGGAGACGGAATTGGTTTCCCCCATGGAGCCGCCGCTTTTGGAAAATGCTGCGCGCACTTCCGATGCCGTGCGGTTGCGGTTGTCCGTCAGGGCTTCCACAATAACCGCCACACCTGCGGGGCCGTAGCCTTCGTAGCGCATTTCCACGTAGTCATCGCCACCAGCGCCACCGGATGCCTTTTTGATCGCACGCTCAATGGTGTCCTTGGGCATGTTCACATCACGCGCCGCAACAATCGCGGCGCGCAGGCGCGGGTTGGAGTTGGGGTCGGGCAGGCCGGAGCGTGTGGCTACGGTCAGCTCGCGGATAATCTTGCCAAACTGCTTGGCGCGCTTGGCATCCTGCGCACCCTTACGGTGCATAATGTTCTTGAACTGGGAATGACCAGCCATATTCCTTAACCTTACCTGTCCTGCCCCGGGTGGGCCGTGTTCAGCCGAGCTGCCCGTGGCAATGCTTGTATTTTTTGCCCGATCCGCATGGGCATGGCGCGTTGCGGGGGGTTTCTCCCCAGCTGGACGGATCATCCGGCATAATGGCGCTGCCCCCGATGGGCACGGCCATTTCCGGCGCGGCACCCGGCGTAAGCCCGGTACCCGGTTCCGAGGCATACCCTGCAACTTCGGGGTCAGCATGAATGGCCGCCGTGTCTGCAAAGGGGTCTTCCATCGGTGGAGGCGAGACCTCCACATGCGCCATGAGCGATGCTACGCGCTGGCGCATTTCCTCAAGCATGAAGGTAAAGAGCTGGAAGGCTTCATGCTTGTATTCGTTCAGCGGATCTTTCTGCCCGTATGCGCGCAGGCCAATGCCCTGACGGAGCTGGTCCAGCGCGTGCAGGTGCTCTTTCCAGACCGCGTCATACGTTGTCAGCAGGATCTGCTTTTCAATAAACCGCATCAGGTCGGGGCCAATATTGGCTGCCCGCGCGGCCTGAGACTGGGTAACCGCCTGGCTGATCCGGTCGGCCACGCCTTCGGCATCCATTCCGTCTTCACGCGCCCAGTCGGCAATTGGCAGGTCAAGGCCAAACGTCTTGTGGACCTGCTGGGTCAGCCCCTCAACATCCCATTGCTCGGCAAAGGATTTTTCGGGGATGTGGCGTGCAACCAGCATATCGGTCACATCGTCCTGCGCATCGGCCACAATTGCGGATACGTCATCCTGCGCCATGAATTCGCGGCGCTGGGCATACACTTCCTTGCGCTGGTCGTTCATCACGTCATCGTATTTGAGCGTGTTCTTGCGCATATCGAAGTTGCGGGCTTCGACCTTTTTCTGCGCCCGTTCCAGCGCCTTGCTCAGCCATGGATGAACAATGGCCTCGCCTTCCTGCATGCCCATCTTCTGGAACATGCTACCCATGCGGTCGGAACCGAAAATCCGCATCAGGTCATCCTGAAGCGAAATAAAGAACTTGGAGTTCCCCGGATCCCCCTGTCGGCCCGCACGGCCACGCAGCTGGTTGTCGATCCGGCGGCTTTCATGCCGTTCCGTGCCGATGACGTACAGCCCACCGGCCTCACGCACCGTCGCGTGGTCACGGATTACACGGTCGCGGATTTCCTGCTCCGCAGCGGCGCGTTCGGGCGTGTCTTCCATATCGCCAAGCTGCTGGGCGATCAGCATTTCCACATTGCCGCCGAGTTTGATGTCCGTCCCGCGGCCAGCCATGTTGGTGGCAATGGTAATGGACCCCGGTGCGCCAGCCTGCGCCACAATCTTGGCCTCCATCTCATGGAAGCGGGCATTGAGCACGTGGTGGGGAATGTTCTCGCTCTTGAGCAGGGCAGACAGAGCCTCGCTCTTCTCAATCGAGGTGGTGCCGACCAGAATGGGCTGCTGGCGCTGGTGCACCTCGTTGATCAGCTTGACAACGGCGGCAAATTTTTCCGCCTCTGTCAGGTAAACCTCGTCGTCCTCATCCTTGCGGGCTACGGGGCGGTTGGTGGGAATGGCCACCACATCCAGATTATAGATTTCGGCAAATTCATCGGCTTCGGTCATGGCCGTGCCGGTCATGCCCGAAAGACGGGGATAAAGACGGAAGAAGTTCTGGAAGGTAATGGAGGCCAGCGTCTGGTTTTCCTGCTGGACTTCCACGTGTTCCTTGGCTTCGAGTGCTTGGTGCAGACCATCGGAATACCGGCGGCCTTCCATCATGCGGCCGGTAAACTCGTCAATAATCACAACCTTGCCGTCACGCACGATGTAATCCACATCACGCGCAAACAGGGTATGTGCGCGCAGGGACTGCATGACATGGTGCACAACGGCCACGTGGTGCAGGTCGTACAGCCCGCCCTCATCCAGCACGCCTTCTTCACGCAGCAGCAGTTCCACCGCATCCGATCCGGCATCGGTCAGGATGACCGTGCGGAACTTTTCGTCTTTTTCGTATGCGGTTTCGTCCTGCACCAACCGGGCGACAACGCTATCCACCGAGCGATACAGGTCGGAACTGTCTTCCGCCGGGCCGGAGATAATGAGCGGGGTCCGCGCCTCGTCAATCAGGATCGAGTCCACCTCGTCCACAATGGCGTGGTGGAAGGGCCGCTGAACCATTTCGTTCAGCTGGTACTTCATGTTGTCGCGCAGGTAGTCGAACCCGAACTCGTTGTTCGTGCCGTAGGTAATGTCTGCCGCGTAGGCCTGGCGGCGCTGCTCATCAGGCATGTTGGGCACGATAACGCCCGTGGTCAGCCCCAGAAATGTATAGAGCTGCCCCATTTCCGCCGCATCGCGCGAGGCAAGATAATCATTGACCGTGACCACATGCACACCCTTGCCGGAAAGGGCGCTCAGATACACAGCCAGCGTTGCCACCAGCGTTTTGCCTTCCCCCGTGCGCATTTCCGCAATGCGGCCGGAGTGCAGGACCATGCCGCCGATCAGCTGCACGTCAAAATGGCGCATGCCCAGCACGCGGCGCGAGGCCTCACGCGTGACGGCAAAGGCCTCGGGCAGCAGGTCATCCAGCGTGGCACCTTTGGCCAGCCGGTCCCTGAACTCTATGGTTTTGGCTGCCAGGGCAGCATCATCCAGAGCCTGAATCTGAGGCTCCAGTGCGTTAATTTCCGACACACGGCGCTGGAATGCCTTGAGCGTCCGGTCATTGGCTGTGCCGAACAGGGCGCGGACGAAGCGTGAAAGCATGAACACCTTTCCAGAACAGTGCGGCCTTGCCCCCCACCCTCAATCATCCCGCAAAAATGATGCGGGACAGGGCGAAAGACACAGGCGTTTTGCGTGGCTTGCCCTGCAAAATAGGACCGGGCAGGGGTTCGGTCAACCAAGCTTACCGTCCAGCCCCCATATCCGAACGAAACAGGGGTTGCCGGGGCGGATAGCCTCCTTCATACATATCGAACTGTTTTTTACCGACTTTAAGGTTTTGTCCTATGCGGTTTATTCCCTACGCGTTCGGGTTGGCAGCTACTGCCCTGCTCGGTTCCTCCATGCTGTGCGCTCCCTCCTTTGCGGCAGCACCAGCTCCGGCGGCCTCCACGGCACCTGCACAGCCCACAGACCCGAACACGGTTGTGGCCACCGTTAATGGTGAAAAAATCACCGTTGCCGATGTGCAGAACGCCATGGGCACCATGCCACCGCAGATGCGCCAGCTCCCCACCACCCTGATCTACCCCATGCTGGTCAACCAGCTGGCAGACCAGAAGGCCATCCTGATTGCAGCGCAGAAGGAAGGGCTGAACAAAAAGCCCGACACCCAGAAGCTGATGCAGACGGCAGCGGACAACGCACTCCAGAACGCATGGCTGTCCCAGCAGGTGATGCCTCACCTGTCTGATGAGTCCATCAAGCAGTATTACAACGAAAACTACGTGGGCAAGCCTGCCGAGCAGGAAGTTCACGCACGCCACATTCTGGTCAAGACCGAAGCCGAAGCCAACGACGTTATCAAGAAGCTGCAAGGTGGTGCGGACTTTGGTAAACTGGCTGCCGAAGTCTCGACCGACAAAGGCAGTGCCGCCCAGAACGGTGGTGACCTTGGCTGGTTTAAAAAGGGCGACATGATCCCCGCCTTCTCCGATGCAGCTTTTGCTATGAAGAAGGGCGAAATCAGCACCAAACCCGTGCAGAGCCAGTATGGCTTCCACGTTATTCAGGTGCTGGACACACGCACGGACCCGACCCCCACGCTTGACGCCGTGCATGACAAGATCCGTCAGGCCCTGATCCAGAAATACGTGCGTCAGGCCGTGGAAAAAGCCACAGCCGGTGTCAAGATCGTGCGTTTTGACCCCACCACGGGCAAGCCGCTGGCCGATACGCCCGCAGCACCTAAAAAGTAAGATACTCCAACCGACAACAGCCCCGGCCCGCCCCAGAATGTTCTGTGGTGGACCGGGGCTGACATCTACCAAGGATACCGCCAGATGGCGCAGTCTCTCCCCGTTTCTCCCCTTGCCCAGCCAATGCCTGAGCTTGGCATTGTTCGTGGGGTAAGGCTTGGCGCCATTGCGGCAGGTATTCGCTACAAGGGCCGGACCGATCTGGTGCTGGCCGAATTTGCACCCGGCACCACGGTTGCCGGCGTGTTTACCAAATCCAAATGCCCCGGCGCGCCGGTGGACTGGTGCCGCGCCATTCTGCCCAGCGGGCAGGCCCGCGCACTGGTGGTCAACGCTGGTAACGCTAACGTGTTCACCGGCCGCGCCGGTCGCCAGACATGCGAGGCCACGGCACAGGCCGCCGCCGAAGTAACAGGCTGCTCGCCCGATGCCGTCTATCTGGCCTCCACCGGGGTTATTGGGGAAATTCTGCCCGCCGAGCGCATTACCACTGCCCTGCCCGCACTGCATGCCGCCCTGTCCGAAACGGGGTGGGAGGCTGCTGCACGCGGGATCATGACCACGGATACCTTCCCCAAGGCCGCCATCCGCAAAACACGGATCAACGGCACGGATGTGGTTATTCAGGGCATGGCCAAAGGCAGTGGCATGGTCGCGCCCGACATGGCCACCATGCTGTCTTTTGTTGCAACGGATGCGGCCCTGCCAGCCTCCGTGCTGCAAACCCTGCTGGGCACCGGGGTTAAAACCACCTTCAACTGCATTACGGTCGATTCCGATACGTCCACATCGGACATGGTTCTGCTGTTTGCTACCGGTGCGGCGGGCAATGCCCCTGTGGCCGACACGGTGGATGCCCTGCACGACCCCGCTCTGGCCGATTTCAGGACCGCCCTGAACGACCTGCTGCGCGAACTGGCCCTGCTGGTCATCCGTGATGGGGAGGGTGCAACCAAACTCATGACCATTACGGTCAGCGGAGCGGTATCGGACGAATCCGCCTGGCGTGTGGCCATGGCCATTGGCAACTCCCCACTGGTCAAGACCGCCATTGCGGGGGAAGACGCCAACTGGGGCCGTGTGGTCATGGCCGTTGGCAAATGTGGCGAACCTGCCGACCGGGACACGCTGAGCGTATCCATTGGCGGCGTCTGCATTGCCCGGGATGGCACCGTAACCGAAGGGTATGACGAAACACCCGTGGTCGCCCACATGAAGGGGCAGGAAATTGATATTGCAGTTGACCTGGGGCTTGGCCAGGGCACGGCCCGCACATGGAGCTGTGACCTGACACACGGCTATATCGACATCAACGGCTCGTACCGTAGCTGAGTGTTCCGTTTTTTACAGATGACCTGCCTTTTCGCGGCACATCAGGGAGCCTGACCATGGCCAGCATTACGCCTCCGCCCGGCTGGGGCGCAACACCGCAACCCCAACCTGCCGGGTCCGGAGCATGGAACACACCACAGCCGCAGCCCGATGTATGGGTTTACGCAGGATTCTGGTGGCGTGTCTGGGCATTTTTGATTGATGCGGTCATCCTGAGCACGGCTGAAGGTATTCTCAGCCTGTTTTTTGGCCCCAAAATTAACGTGGACTGGGAAGAACTGCCCATCCCCGATACCTCCAGCCAGACGGTGGATGTGGTGAACATCGCCACAACATCGCTCCCGCATGCAAACCCCATTTCCGTGCTGATCCCGCACCTGCATGCGGGGTCGGAATGGCATACGTTCGGCATTGTGCTCAGTCTGCTGCCCATGGTGTACTGTGTCATGTTCGAAGCCTCCTCGTTCCGGGCAACGCCGGGCAAGCGGCTGTTCGGGCTGGAAGTGGTTACGCTGCAGGGGGAACAGATTTCGCATCCGCGTGCGCTGCTGCGGTTTGTTATCAAGGCGTTTCTGTCCTTCCCCCTGCTTTACATCGGGGTGCTGATGGTTGCGTTCACCCAGCGCAAGCAGGGGCTGCATGACATGATGGCGGGCACACTGGTCCTGCGGCACACAAAACCCGCCCAGATTGCCCCTTTTCCACCCCACAACTAAGCCCACCCGACTGCCCGAATAACAGTTGAACCGGTTGCCGGTCTTGATACCGCCTGATTTGCCTCCTACCCTGCGGGCAATATCAGGCGCGTAGCGCAAAACCCCCAGACCGTTCAGCAAAGGACAGGGCAGGTCATGACCGCACAAAGCCGGGACCGGTTTTTCTTTTTCTCCTGGATCTTCAAAAGTTGCCTTATTCTCCTGCTCGGCTGGGGCCTGCTCCCCACCGCGCGCGCTCTGGCTGACAGCCCTGCCGCCGTGCAGGCAGGCGGGCTGAGCCAGCAGGATGCCCAGCAACTGCTGAACGTGCTGAACGACCCGCAAAAGCGCGCCGAATTTTCCAAAACGCTCTCTCTTATGGCCAAAGGGCTGCCCGCAGCCCCGGCCGGGGCTGCCTCCAAGGCTTCTGCCGCCTCCAGCGCCGCACCTGCGGTCATAGACAATTCCGTGCACTCGGAACTTGATGATCTGGGCAACACGGCCACCGAGTACGTGGACAACTTTACCAGCCTGTTTACCGATCTGGGTTCTGTTGGCACATGGTTCCGCCATGAGGTGCAGAACCCGCAGTCCCGCCAGTCCCTGCTGGATTCCTTTGGCCGCGCCCTGCTGATTATTGCTCTGGCCCTTGTGGCCGAGCGGGCAACCAGCATTGGCCTGCGCCGGCCCCTGACATCGGTCAAAAAAATGGCCGAGGCGCGCGAAGCCCGGCAGGCAGAAGCCCAGACCATAAACCGCGACACACCGACCGAAACCGCAGCCGTGGCCGATGCGGACAGCGCCACAGATGCAGACACGACCCAAACGCGCGAAAAAGACCAGCGCCGCGGGAACGAAGTGCTCCGCTACCTTGTGCGCATTCCCTACAATGCCATGCACTTCCTGCTCAAACTGCTACCGGTTGGGGTATGCCTGCTGCTTGGCTACCTTGGCGCGGAGTTCCTGACCTCCACCGATCAGGCCCGCACCGTGGCACTGACTCTGGTTAACGCCTACGCCATTGCCCGCGGCCTTTACCTGATTGTTGAGACCGTTCTGGTCCCGCGCTCGCCCGCCATCCGCCTGCTGCCCATGCCAGATGACACGGCCCGGCTGCTGACCCGGTGGTGGAACGTGCTGGTCGCAGCCCCGTCCATTGTGATCTGCCTGTCCATTCTGGGGCGGGAGTTTGATCTGGATACGCGCGGGGTGGAAGCCATGATGCGCGGTGTGGTGCTGATCGAACACCTGCTGATTGCCGCCTTTATCTGGCGTATCCGCCATATTGTGGCCCGCGCACTCCAGCCCTCTCCGGGGCTGCGCAAAAATGCCCTGTGGGCGTTTGCTGGCACGCTGGCCAAGCTGTGGTGGGTGCCGGTTATTTTTCTGGACATGGCGTTGTGGTTTGTCTGGGCAGCCCACCTGAAGGGGGGATACCAGTGGATACTGCATGGCACATTGCTGAACTTCCTGTGCCTGATTGTCTCCCGCGTTCTTGCACTGCTGGTTTACGGGTTGCAGGACCGGCTGTTCCGCGTTGGGCCGGAATTGCAGGCCCAGTATCCTGACCTGCAGAAACGGGCGGATTTTTACTACCCGTTCGTGCGCAAGATCATCACCATTGCCATTATCCTGACCACCGCGATCTGCGTTGCACAAAGCTGGAGCATTCCCACCTTTGACTTCTTCCTCCACTCAGCCCTTGGGCTGCGTCTGGTCGGGGCTGCGGCCTGCCTGCTGATCGGCATGACCATTGCCGCCGTGGCATGGGAGACGGTGAACAGTATTCTGAACAAGCAGATCTCGCGCTATTCAGCCAGTGCGCAGGAGGCACGGGCTGCAAGGCTGCGCACCGTGCTCCCCATTATCCGCACGGTGCTGCTGGCCGTGATCATTATTTTTGTGGCCGTTACCACGCTCTCGCAAATCGGGATCAACGTCACACCGCTGCTTACGGGTGCGGGTATTCTGGGTGTTGGCCTGTCCTTTGGTTCGCAAAGCCTTGTCAAAGACGTGATCACCGGCTTTTTCATGCTGGCAGAGGACGCCATTCAGGTGGGGGACTGGGTTACAACGGGTGGCATTGCCGGTACGGTTGAACATCTTTCCATCCGCACCCTGCGCGTCCGGTCGTTTGACGGGGACCTTCATATTATCCCGTTCTCCTCCGTGACCTCCATTGCCAACACGGCGCGCGGCTTTAACCAGATTATTGTGCGCCAGACGCTGGACCTGAGCGAAGACACGAGCAAGGTCGTCAAGATCATGCAGAAAACCATTGAAGACATGCGCAAGGAAGACACCTTCCGCCCCATGATCTTCTCTGATTATACCGATCTGGGTGTGGATAGCTCGGATGGGAACGGTGCTGTGCTGGTTGGCATCATCAAAACCGCACCGATGATGAAGTGGAAGGTCCAGCGCGAGTTCTACCGCCGTATTGCCCTGCGTATGGCGGCTGCTGGTGTCAAGTTCTACACCCCCACCAGCTACTCCACCACGCCCCCCAACGTGCCCCTGCATATGGCGCTCGACGCCATGCCCCCCATGCCGCAAGGTGGCCCAGCAGCCCCCGCCCCGGCCAGAACCGAGCAACCGCCCGCGCAGCAGCCTACGGCAAACACGCCACCGGCCGCACCGCCCAAAGCCGACGAATAAGAGGCCCATCCCATGTCCGAGCCTATTTTTGCGACCACCCTTGCGGGCACCATTCTCCAGACTCTGGAAACCCCTTTAGCGGAGGATGGCTTTGCCTTCCTTCAGGCGCAGGCCATGCAGACCGCGCTGGAGGCCGAGGGCCTGCAGGGGTGGGAGGATTTTGCCGCAAGCTGGAACGATCTGGGCGTGGACCGCTACATGGCCGACGGCGGGCGCTACCGGCGCAGGCGCTATGCCACGTTCTCGCTGACCCAGGGCGCGATAACGCGCAAACCACACCAGCCCCATTACCAGAGCCGGGATTACAATACCCTTAATGGGGGGGTGGAACGCTGGTTTAAACCCGTACTCCCCGCCCTTGGCGAGCACCCGGCACTCATGGCCATATTGCGGCTGGCCCTACGCGTGGTAACGGACCTGACCCCCGCAGAGCGCAGGCCCAACGCATGGCACACGGAAATACACCAGTTCCGTATTGAGGCACGGCCCGATGCCGTTGGCCGCCCCACGCCTGAAGGACTGCACCGTGATGGCGTGGACTGGGTTTTTGTGGTGATGGTACGGCGGGAAAACGTGGCGCAGGGGGAAACATCCATCCACGATCTTGGCCACAAACAGGTTGGCAGCTTTACCCTGACCAACCCCATGGACACAGCCGTTGTAAACGACAACAGGGTTTACCACGGCGTAACCCCCGTACAGCCCGTGGACCCCAGCCGCCCGGCTTACCGCGATGTGCTGGTTGTAACCCTCCGCCACGAATAGACGGAGCAGCGGCCCGGAGCAGGGCCGCTTTTAGTAGCCTGCGTAGTAAATTGCGTGCAGCCCAAGGGCTACAAAGCAGACTACAAAAACCATTGCCCCCGCCATCTGGGAAAATTCCTTGAACGTCATGCCCGGATTATGGGCTGGCGGGGCAACGGGGTGCTGGACCGGGGCAGGATTATCAGGCTTGGAGGCCGGCAGCACATGCACCGGCTCGGCCAATGCCTCGTGCGTTTGCGTGTGCACTGCGGCGTTGCTGGGTGCGGCAGGCTGGGATTCATCCGCCTGTTGCGGGGCCTGTACTACGGGTGCCTGCCCATCGTGCAGAGAAGCGGCCCCGTCAACACGGCTTTGTGTTTCCTGCTCACTCATGATGCTGTTCTCCACGTGGTTGTCATGCAGACCGGAAAAGATCCTGTTTTTTTGGTCCTGTCATGGGGGTTCGTCAAGCAGTTCAGGGTATCTGCCCCACGGTGCCAGCACTGGACGGGACCTGACCAAACACGCCACATAGACCGGACCTGATTTTTTGCTACGGAAGCAGACATGAAACATATTCTTCTTTGTTCCGCCATGCTGGGGCTGGCAGCGGCTCCCGCAATGGCCGCCCCCCATACGGCTACCCCCGCACCCGCAGCCGCCACGGCAGAGGCCACCTACCCCATGGCCACCTTTATGGGTGCCTGGACCGTGCGGGCCGAAGTGCCTGCCTTTACGGTTGCTGGCAACCGGGCCATGGGCCCCGCCGCCCGGCTTTTGGTCAATGTACCCGAAGTCTATGCCGCCAATATTGGTGAAAGCCGGTTCAGCCTTGCCCAGAAATCCGGTTCATCCTGGTCTGGCACACAGCATGGCACCACCATGACCATGACCCTGATCTCCCCTAACGCAGGGCATATCCTGATCACCAATACCAACGGTCACAAGGTGGACGTTCCCCTGTACCGCAACGACCCCTGAGCCACTGACTGGCCTGCGAGCCAGACAGATCCCCCCTCCCGCACGTTATTTAACGCGCGGGAGGGGCGCGCATTATGCGTTTACTGCGCTTTCTGGCGTCCAGTCCTTTAGAAAAGCCTCCAGTGCGGCATCGGCCTTGCCAACCTTGACCTCCAGCCGCACGTAAAGATTCCCCGCTTCCTTGCCGCCATGAGCCTGCACACCCTTGCCGCGCAGGCGCAGCACGGTGCCGGTATCGGAGCCTGCGGGTACGTTCATTTTAACCGTGCCTGTGGGTGTTGGCACCATAATGGGGCCACCCAGCACTGCGGTTTTCAGGTCCACGGGCAGGGTTTCCCGCAGGTCCGAGCCTTCCCGCGTAAAGGTGGCATCGGGCAGTACGGTCACTGTAATCAGCGCATCCCCTGCGGGGCCACCCTGCACGCCGGGCATGCCCTTGCCACGCAGGCGCAGGACCTTGCCATCCTCCATACCGGGGGGAATACGCACATCCAGCGTTGCGCCATCTGGCAGGTTCACGCGTGACGTAGCGCCATTCACTGCATCCAGAAAACTGACATTCAGCGCAAAGGACCGGTCAGCCCCCTTGCGCGGGCCAGCACGGCGTGCGCGGGCACCTCCGCCAAACATGCCACCGAACAGGTCGCTCAGGTCTTCTTCCTGAAAACCACCCATGCCAGCGCCACCGGGGCGGAACCCGCCTGCACCGCCAAAACCACCCCCAAAGCCGCCGCCGCCAAAACCTCCGCCCCCAAAACCAGGGTGGCGTTCCTGCCCGGAGGCATCAATCTCGCCCCGGTCAAAGCGCGCGCGCTTGTCCGCATCGGACAAAAGGTCATTGGCCTGATTGAGCGCCTTGAACTCCTCCTCGGCCTTTTTGTCGCCGGGGTTCAGGTCTGGATGATATTTTTTGGCCAGCTTGCGGTACGCCTTGCGGATGTCATCCTGACTGGCTGTCTTGGCAATACCTAATACTGAATACGGATCGCGATCACTCATGCAGCCGTCCCTTCCCCCATCCTGTTACCATTGTCGGGCTGCATCCTGCGCCGCCCACAGCCAGCCACCGCCATAAGGCGTGCATTCAGGCGGAGAGTGCAAAAAGCCTCCGCCAAGACTGTTGTCATTATAATTGTGTCTCCATACCACACTGCACGCCTGCCCAAAGTGTGTTGGTTGCGCGCACCGTTTTTGCAACTGTTATCCCTAATAATGGGAACGCGCCCCCAAGCGGTCAATGGAGGGAGAGCGAAAGCCACATGTGCGCCCAACAGATAAACTACACCACAAAAACGGAAACCGGGGCATGGCCTCTGTCCGGCTGAGCCTTTATTCTTTATAAAGTCGGGACCATAAGAGCGCTACGCCAGACAGCCGCAGGCTGTTGGTCGCTCATAACGGATTGATTGGAGACCCCCGCATGGCTGACAAACCGCGCTTTTTTGATGATCTTGCAGGTGTTGCCGGAGGTGCCGTGTCCGCACTGACCGGTGTGCGTGAAGAAATGAACGCCATTGTCCGCAGCCGTGTGGACGAAGTGCTGACCAGCCTGCAGGTTGTCCGCCGTGAAGAATTTGAAGTCATGCGCGAACTGGCCGCACAGGCCCGCATTGGCCAGGAAGAGGCCGAACGCCGCCTGGCCGCACTGGAAGCACGGGTGGAAGCGCTGGAACAGCACCTGACCAGCAGCCACAAGGGCGGCGCACACTAAAAGGCCGCACACGCCCTTTGTCCCGTTTTTGTTTTTGACCGCAGGCACGGGAGTCATGCCATGCCAGCCCTGACAACCGGCTCCACCACCCCACCCACCAACCCGCTGGACCTGATGGAACAGGTCATTGCCGGGCATGGGTGGACCTTTGACCGCTGCACCCCGACCGAAATGGCAGCCGAAGCCCCGGCCAGATGGTGCGACTACGGATTGTTTTTTTCGTGGTCGGCCGAGCTGGGCACCATTCTGTTTACCTGCGCCTTTGACCTGCGCGTAAGCCCGGACATGCGGCTGGCCCTGTACGAGCTGATCGGTCTTGCCAACGAGCAGGTATGGGTCGGCCATTTTAGCGTCGATACGGAAGACGGGGTGCTACTGTTCCGCCACGCCCTGCTCCTGCGTGGTACGGAAACCGCAACCGACATTTTTGAAGACATGATCGACATCGCCCTGACCGAGTGCGAGCGGTTTTATCCGGCCCTGCGCTTTTTCCTGACCGGTGGGCTGAGTGCGGCAGATGCACTGGCTTCGGCCATGCTGGACTGCCATGGAGAGGCATGAATATGACTGAGCATTTTCCCCTTCCCTCCATCCTGCTTGTCGGGTGCGGCAAAATGGGTGGTGCCATGCTTGAAGGCTGGCTCAAGGCCGGGCTGGCCCCCTCCGTCATTATTGACCGCCACCTTGCAGACCTGCCAGCCCCCCACAAAGTGGTGCAGAGCATACAGGATGTTCCCGCCAGCTTTACGCCGGACGTGATTATTGTTGCGGTTAAACCGCAGAAGGCCAACCCCGTGCTGGCCGAACTGGCCCAGCGTTTTGGGCAGGCAACGCTGCTTTCGGTCATGGCGGGGCGTACCATTGCCAGCCTGCACGACACCTATGTGCAGGCCAACCCGCAGGCCAACCCGGTTATTATCCGCTCCATGCCCAACACGCCCTGTGCGCTGGGGGCAGGTATGAGCGGGCTATACGCCCCCCCCAACGCCACAGCGGAACAGAAATCTTATTGCGATGCCCTGCTTTGTGCTGTGGGGGAAACCGTATGGGTGGCCGAGGAAGGGCTGATCGACTCCGTTGCTGCCATTTCCGGCAGTGGTCCGGCCTATGTATTTTTAATGGCAGAACTGCTGGAAAAAGCAGGCGTGGAGCAGGGTTTGCCCGCCGATGTTGCCCGCAAGCTGGCCCGTGGCACCCTGTATGGCGCAGGCTGCATGCTGCATACTCTGCCGACCGATGCCGAAGAACTGCGCCGCAACGTAACCAGCCCCGGCGGCACCACGGCGGAAGCCCTAAAGGTAATGATGGCCCCGCAGGCATGGCCTGCAACCACCTCTGCCGCCATTGCTGCTGCCGTACACCGCGCCAAAGAGCTGGCCAGCTAGCCTGTACTGCTTTGCCAGCACCACTCCGCCAAGCCATTTACCGCTCATGCGACAGGTCTTTGATATGGATAATGACGACTTTGACACAGCCCTTGTTGCGGCTGCCCTAACACTGGCTCAGGACCGGGGCTGGAGCTCCGTAACCGTGCTGGCTGCGGCGCGCGAGGCGGGGCTGCCCCTGCCTGAAGCTCGGCGGCGCTTCCCTCTCAAGGCCAGTATCCTGCTCCGTCTTGGCCGCCTGGCCGATGATGTGGCTCTGGCGGACGACATGCTCTGCGGCGCTGTGCGCGAGCGGCTGTTTGACCTGCTTATGCGCAGGCTGGATGTGTTCCAGCAGTACCGCGGTGGGTTGCAGTCCGTTTTGCGCACCCTGCCCATGGACCCGGCCCTGACCCTGCTGCTCGGGGGCGCTACGGTGGAGAGCATGCGCTGGATGGCCGATGCCGCAGGCGTAAACGCCAATGGCGTGCTTGGCTTTGTGCGCGTGAACATGCTGGTGGCCGTATGGACCCACACCCTGCGCGTCTGGGAAAAAGACGAAAGCCCCGACATGGGCAGCACCATGGCAGCTCTGGATCAGGCACTGGACAAGGCCGGACGCTTTGGCCTGTTCCCCACCGGCGCAGATGCAGATACCCAGCCGGACGGACTGGCTGACCTGAACGATGTGGCCGACATGGATGCAGGTTTTACGCAGGGCACAATATCCGCCCCGCGCGACTAATTTTGCGACAACCGGCCTTTACGACCGAACCCTGTTTAGCTTAAAAGAGGCGCAGGCAGTTCAGGCCATTGGGGCGTAGCCAAGCGGTAAGGCAGCGGATTTTGATTCCGCCATGCGGAGGTTCGAATCCTCCCGCCCCAGCCAGAACCTGTTTTTCCCCTCCGATAAATCATACGGTTGCGGCTTCTCCCGGTCTTGTGGGAGGGTGTGGTGATCTTACTGTTCCACCATCATGGTCTCCACATCAGGTGGTGGCCATAACACAGCAGTTTTTGCCAATACGGTGTTTTGATTAGCCCTGCGGGTGTTCGTGCGCATTCATGGCCGAACAGAGTGCTTTTTAAGCCCGCCACTTTTTCTGTTCCCGGATACAATACAGCTTTTGCCATGCCTGATGCCCCTGCTCCCCCATCCCCCCTTTTGCGCCACCCCGGTCTGGTTGCTGTTATTGGCGCACGGGCCTTGTCCGCTTTTGCCGGGCAGGTGCAGGCCGTAGCTGTTGGCTGGCAGGTTTACGCGCTCACCCATAGTGCAGCGGCCTTGGGGTTTGTGGGGCTGGCACAGTTCCTGCCCATGGTGGCGTTTATCTTCCCGGCCGGGCATGCCGCAGACCAGCACAACCGCCAGCGTATTGTTGTCACCTGCCAGACCATAGAACTTCTGGCTGCGGCGTTCATGGCCTATGCCTCTTTTACGCACCAGTTGAACGCCACCATGATTTACGGGCTGGTTGCCATATTTGGCACCTGCAAGGCGTTTGAAATGCCGGCCCAGCAGACCTTCCTGCCCTCCATTGTGCCGCCAGCACTCTTCCCCCGTGCCACAGCGCTCTCTTCCTCCCTGTTTCAGGTCG
Organism: Acetobacter sp. DsW_54; assembly: GCF_002153575.1. Taxonomy (NCBI): domain Bacteria; kingdom Pseudomonadati; phylum Pseudomonadota; class Alphaproteobacteria; order Acetobacterales; family Acetobacteraceae; genus Acetobacter; species Acetobacter sp. DsW_54. The sequence continues at coordinate 44,341 of NZ_JOPD01000016.1, read as the reverse complement.
CGAGCATTGCTGGGCCATCTCTGGGGGGGCTTTTGTACGGTCTGGGTGCGGGGGTGTGCTATTCGCTCTGCGCGATCAGCTTTGCCATAGCGGCGCTGGCGACCTGGTCCATGGTCATAACAAGTCCGGCCCGGCCACGGCAGCGGGCTACTCTGGCCGCGGTTTTTGGCGGTATTGCCTTTTTGCGGCGCAAACCCACCATGCTGGGTGCGATCTCGCTTGATCTGTTTGCCGTGCTCCTGGGCGGGGCCACGGCCATGCTGCCCATTTTTGCCACGGATATTCTGCATGCCGGGCCGTGGGGGCTTGGATTGCTACGGGCAGCCCCTGCCATTGGTGCCTTGCTTGTTGCTGCGGTGCTGGCCCGCCACCCGCTGGGCAGGCATGCCGGGCGGTGGATGTTTGCCTCCGTAGCCGTTTTTGGCGTGGCGACCATTCTGTTCGGTTTTTCCCACTCCATAGCCGTATCCGTGCTTATGCTGGCCATTCTGGGCGGGGCGGATGTGGTGAGCGTTATGGTCCGTGGCGCACTGGTCCAGCTTGGCACACCGGACGAAATGCGCGGCCGCGTCTCGGCCGTGAACATGCTTTTTATCGGGTCATCCAACCAGTTGGGTGAATTTGAAAGCGGGATGCTGGCGGCTGTTATGGGCCCGGTTGCCGCCGTTGTGCTGGGAGGTGTTGGCACACTGGTTGTAACAGGCATATGGATGGGCCTGTTCCCCGGCCTGCGCAAGCTGGACAGGCTGGAAGATATTACAACCGATACAGTATAAACCCCGAACAATAAAAAAAAGCCGCACCAAATGACCGGTGCGGCTCCTTGCATGACCGGCCCCTAAAGGCCGGTATGGCTTTGGTGTTCAGACAGCTTTTTTAAGATTGGGGCTGGCTTTAAACCGTACCGTTTTACCAGCCTTAACCTTGACCGGCTCGCCCGTGCGGGGGTTAAGCGCCTTGCGGGCCTTGGTTTTACGGACTGTAAACGTGCCAAAGGACGGCAGGGTAAACCCACCCTCACGCTTGAGTTCGACAACAATAGCATCAATAAGGTCATTCGCAGCCTGATTGGCGGCAACCCCTGTGCAGTTGATCGAATCCTGAATCACTGCTGCAATAAAGGCCTTGCTCATAGAGTTACTGGCTCCCTTTCAGACAGAATTTTGTACATGACAATTATTGAACGGATATGCCTAAAAGGCTTTAACGGCTTGTAGTCACATTTCTTAAAAATTACCAACATAAAAAATATATCTTTTTTCGATTCCTCCCGATGGGAACAGCAGAAACAGAATCTGTGTCTTTACAGACACACACCTCCCATCCACTTACAGGCACGGCGTACTGGCTGTGCAGACCGCAAAACCCGCACTATTCCCTCCAACTGTTACAAAACTCCCTTATGCTATTACATAATTCCTAACCATAAATAGCATGACAATTTGCAGAACATATTCAATGACTCAGATCATTTCTTGTGCGGATAAAAGCAACACCTCTGACCTGACACAACAACCAGAGAGCCACAGCATTTGCATATAACGACTTATTTTTGAAAATACCGTTTTTAAATAATGGATTTTTTAAACTACCTACACATAGGTTCCGTGGCATGGCCAGTTATGCAAGCAGATGCCTACGTCTTTTTTTTTCGGCCACACACCTGACCTCCCGTTCTTTCCGGGGATTCCAGATTTTGTAAATGATGGAGTCCGTAGCAGTTAATTTAATATTAACGGGAGCAATTCGGTCTGGTTTTATTACACACTGCCTGTGCGTTTATTGCCCTTGTTTGATCATAATACAGGTATAGTCTGCTCCACAATCCAAATACAGAACGGATACGGTTCTGTTATTGTGGCAAACAGAGTTCATGAGGTGCAACCATGCGTTTTTCCCTCCCTTTACTGTCGGCTCTTGGTCTGGCAACACCGGCTCTGGCGGCAGAACTCCCTGTTACTGCGGAATTTGCCGCACAGCCTGCATTCGCACCCGCATACCATGCCATGAGCACCCTGCCCCCGTGGGTTTCGGAGCTAAAGGCGACCTCGGTCCCGGTTGAAAAAACAAGCATTGATGGCAAGCCCTACCTGCTGGGGCACCTGTGCAAACCCCATGACTGTGCGGCCTACCAGATGGAGGTGGTATTTACTCCAGATGGCCATAAGGCATGGGGGTTCCTGTCCGTTGTCACCAATGGTGCCTTGTACCAGATGCCACTGGGTGAACCATCTGCCCCCATTCTGGCAGCACTCAGGACCGCCTATGCGACCAACAACCCCGAACATCCCGGCTGCAATAGCCCTGCCGCTGGAAAAACAGACCAGCCAACCCCATAAAGCAGGGTATGACTTTTTTTCAGGATGACCTCTTCCCGCGCCGGACTGTGGCACCACAAGCTGTGGTGCCACCAGAGTTGTGGGAAAAACTGGCGCGCTCCACGTTCAGACAACGTTTTCATCTCAATGCGCAGGATATGGCGTATCTGCGGGAAAAAGGTTTGCCGCTGGTGCTCGAGCATGGGCAGGACTTCATCGCCCGCCGCCTGGCACCCGCCGCACCGCTCAAAGATGGACGGCAGACACCGTGGAAGGGGCACCCGGTTTTTGTAGCCCAGCATGCCACGGGAACATGCTGCCGCTCATGTCTGGCCAAATGGCATGCGCTGCCATCCGGCCGCCAGCTGAATGAAGCGGAACAGGACTATATTCTCAGCGTGCTGGCCCACTGGCTGGCAGGGGAACTGGCACGGCCAGACACACCACAACCAGCCCGCAAAACCCGTAAACCTGCCCGCCCTCCTGCTCAGGGAGTAGAGGGCTGACGGTCCATTAACAGGGATGTCACCGCTTTTTTGAAAGGGGAGAACCTGTCTGCCATACGCAGGCACCCTTCACGGATCTGGCGGAAGGGTGGGCCGTCATGGGTGTAGAGCGAGGCAATCCCGTTTGTGCCCGCAAACAGTAGCGCCGTTGCCTTACGGTGCTGGCGCTCAAATGCGCGCAGGGCCGCGGGGTTGCCTGCATCCCCATTATTCGCAACGGCTGCCAGCACCTGCCGGGCCAGTATGTCCTGCCCCTTCAGGCCCAGATTAAACCCGTGTGCCGTAATCGGGTGCATGCCAACCGCAGCATCGCCCACCAGTGCCAGCCTGCGGGCTGTAAACCTGTGCGCGTAAACGCCTTTGAGCGGGTACACGTGCCGGGTGCTGACAAGCCGCATGGCCCCAAGGCGATTGCCCACGCGGCGCATGATTTCGGCATTAAACGCCTCACGCGGCATATGGGCCAGTGCCTCAATCTCCTGCGGGGGCAGGGTCAGCACAAGGGAGGAGGCCATGCCGTTAACGGGCAGCAGGGCGATTGTCTGCCCCTCATCAAACCACTGGAGCGCAACATTATGGTGAGGGGATTCGTGCGCCATGCGGCAGACCATCATGGACTTGCCAAAATCGTGCACAATTGCGCCAATGCCCGCGCGCTGCCGGGTGGGAGAAAAACGCCCGTCCGCCCCGACAACCAGCTTTGCATTCACCTGCCCGCCCGTATGGTGGACCGCCGCGTAGTCCTGCCCCTGCCGGATGGTCTGCACCGCCGTGCCGGGCTGGAGGGTAATGTTGGGCATATGCTGTGCCGCAGCAAACAGGCCGCGACGGATCTGGTTGTTGGAAACCAGCCAGCCCAGCGCATCCACCCCTTCGCCCCGCGTGTCAAACGTGAGCGGGTGCCGGAAACTGCCAGTTTCAATCCGTGCTTCCTTGAGCGGGCAAACAACCGCCTGCGGAATGTGGGCCCACGCGCCGGTCTGTTCAAGCAGACGGACAGAGTGGTGGGTCAGGGCAATTTCACGCCCGTCAAAGCCGGGTTCGGACCATGTATCAAGCGGAGCGCGCTCCAGAACGGTTACCGAAAGACCACCACGCGCCATAAGAAGAGCCGTGGCCAGCCCGACCGGACCACCACCAATAACGGCAACATCTGTCTGCTGTATGTCGGACATGGGTTAGTCCTTGTCTGCGCCAAAGGTTACGGGCTGGCCGTGCCAGCGCGCGGTAAACAGGGCGGGGTCGGCCCGCTTGGGTGTATGCTGTGCGCCGTCCGGCGTACCCACAAACAAAAAGCCCGCCAGCCGGCTTAACCCCAGCTCGGCCGCCAGAACGGCGTCCTCCACCAGTGCACCGGAAACCCATACGCCACCAAAGCCCGTTGCATACAGGGCGTTAAGAATATTCATGGCCCCGGCGGCCACGCACATTTCCTGCTCCCAGAGCGGAATTTTATGCTCGGGCTGCAGGTGCATGCCCAGAGCAATAATCATGGGCATGGTGGCAAAACGGGTGCGACGTTTTTCAATTTTGGCAGCGGGGGCTTCTGGCTCCACGCGCGCCATGCTGGCCACAATGCGCTCGGCCAGAGCGGGGCGGTCCTGCCCCTCGATCACAACATAACGCCATGGCTGAAGCCGACCATGGTCGGGTGCGCGCATGGCCGTGCCCAGAATAGCCATCAACTGCTCGGGCGAAGGAGCCGGGTCCTGCAGCCGGTCGGTAGAGGCGCGGGAGAGAAGCATGTCCATAGGCGTCATGGTCTGGTGCCTTTGTTGCAAAAGGGGGCGTTAAGCCGAGTTATTGTGGGAACGCCGGAAGCGGGCCACCCCCCATGAGGTGCAGATGAAAATGCGGGACTTCCTGCCCCGAATTGGTGCCTGCGTTGGTAATCAGCCGGTAGCCGTTTTCTTCCAGCCCCAGAGTATGGGCAATCTGCCCGGCAGCGCGCATGACCCCGGCAATTTCTTCCGCCGGAGCGGTCTTGCTGAAATCCATGAAGGAAACATACGGCTTTTTGGGAATAATCAGCACATGCACGGGGGCTTTGGGGGCAATGTCCTCAAAGGCCAGCACCCAGTCGTTTTCAAAAACGGGTTTGCACGGGATTTCACCACGCAGGATTTTCGCAAAAATGTTCTGCTGGTCGTAAGGGCCTTTGCCGGTCACAGCCATAGTCGGTCAGTCCTGTTTTGTTGCATCTGATGCGGTTGCACCGGATGGGGGCAGGGATACTTTGGGGCGGGAGGCTTTTTCGGCAATGCCGCTTGTGCCTTCACGCCGGGCCAGTTCGGCCCAGACCTCATCTGGCGTAATGCCTGCATTCACCCACATGACAATCAGGTGGTACAGCACATCGGCACTTTCCCCCACCAGCAGACTGGTGCGGCCTGCCACGGCTTCGATCAGGCATTCCACCGCTTCCTCACCAAACTTCTGCGCGATCTTGTAGGTACCGCGTGAGAGCAGGCGGGCCGAATGGCTTACTGCGGGGTCCGCGTTCTTGCGGCTTTGCACAACGTCATACAGCCGGTTGAGCACGGAAGCATCTGCCCCATCGGACAGAGGGGGGAGTTCCTGAGTTTCTGCCACCTTGGTTTTTTTAGCCTTGACGGTTTTTGTCTCGGCTTTGGCAGTGGCTTTTGACGGAGCTTTTTTGATCATGACGTCTGACTGACCTGAAAAGGAGCGGGGGAAGGGCGAACCGGCAGTCCGGCCTGGGTCAAAGCCTGTTTGACCTGAGAGACGGTAAACTGCCCAAAATGGAAAACACTGGCGGCCAGCAACCCTGTTGCCCCGGCCCGGGCACCTTCCACAAAATGGTCGAGCGTGCCAACACCACCAGAGGCCACAATAGGCAGGCGCACAGCCTGTGTTGCCGCGCGCAGCAGGTCCAGATCAAACCCGCTGCCCGTGCCATCACGGTCCATGGATGTCAGCAGGATTTCACCCGCGCCGCGCTCGGCAGCCTGTTTGCACCAGTCTATGGCGTTAATGCCCGTTGGGGTGCGGCCACCATGGGTAAAGACCTCCCACGTGCCCGGTGCGGTCTGGCGGGCATCCACCGCAACCACAACACACTGGCTGCCAAACTTGCGCGCGGCCTCGCTAATCAGTTCGGGGCGGGTCACGGCGGCGGAGTTCATGGCGCATTTGTCTGCCCCGGCCAGCAGCAGGCGGCGCATGTCATCCGTGGTGCGCACCCCTCCGCCCACGGTCAGGGGCAGGAAGATTTTTTCTGCGGTGCGGCTCACCACGTCCAGAATGGTATCCCGGTTTTCGTGGCTGGCGGTAATGTCCAGAAAAGTCAGTTCATCGGCCCCGGCAGCATCGTACACCGCGGCCTGCTCAACCGGGTCGCCCGCATCACGCAGGGCAACAAAGTTGACGCCCTTGACCACCCGGCCATTTTTTACGTCCAGACAGGGAATAACGCGTAGCTTCAGCATCCGCTCAGCACTCGCAGGGCTTGTGAGGGTGATACGCGGCCATCATACAGCGCGCGGCCAACAATAACACCTTCTATGCCCGGTGTGGTGTTGGCCGCCACGCGCAGGGCTGCAAGGTGGTCAAGGCTGCCCACACCCCCGCTGGCAATAACGGGAATGGATACGGTGTTGGCCAGCGCTACGGTCTGCTCAATATCCAGCCCTTCGAGCATGCCGTCCCGGCTGATTTCGGTAAAGATGATTGCGCCAACCCCTGCATCCTGCATCCGCAGGGCAAGGTCGGTTGCCTGCATGTCCGACACTTCTGCCCAGCCCTCGGTCGCCACCAGACCGGAGCGCGCGTCAATCCCGGCCACAATACGGCCGGGGAAGGCACGGCAGGCCTCGCGCACCAGAGCGGGGTTCTTGACCGCGACCGAACCCAGAATAACGCGGGTAATCCCCGCCTCCAGCCATGCGGCAATGGCGGCCATGTCCCGCAGGCCACCGCCAAGCTGGACCGGCACATGGGCGGCGTCCAGAATGGAGCGTACAGCCTGTGTATTGGCCGATGCCCCGGCAAATGCGCCGTTCAGGTCCACCACATGCAGCCATTCAAACCCTGCATCCTGCCATGCGGTGGCCTGTGCGCCGGGGTTGTCGGAATAAACGGTTGCGTCGTCCATTTCCCCACGCCGCAGGCGCACACACGCGCCATCTTTCAGGTCAATGGCGGGGTAAAGGGTCAGCGGGCGGGAGGGCGTGGATGTGGTCATGGCGTGTGGCTGGCTTCTTGTTCGTTACGGGTCTTGGTGGACTGTAAAGGCAGGGTATCATCGAGGCATTTGGTAAGGAACAGCCCCGATACAAGCTCATCCCCCACCCGGGCATAAAACGGGTGTTTGCCCCATATGTGGAACCCGGTCTTTTCAAATAGAGCAATGGCTGCGGTCTGTGTCTGCAACACATCCACATTCAGCACCCGGAAGCCCATGTTGCGTGCGGCGTTTTCCACCTCCTGCAACAAGGCGGCCCCCAGCCCCTGCCTGCGCGCGTACGGTGCAACAAACAGGTGGGCAAGGGTAATGCACATGGCCTGTAATTCGTTATTGCGGGGGGCGCGAATAAGCTGGGCCCCGCCAACAATAACCCCATCCAGCCGGATGGCGAACAGCATGCGCTCGGGCACCAGCAGCAGACCGCGGAAGTAACGCTCAAGCACCTGCCGGCCCTGTGGCTGCAACCAGCCAAACCCGCCGCCATCCAGAATGGCGGCATCCACGGACTCGCACAAAGCCTGAAGGTCATCTTCCTCCAGCGACAGAATGCGCTGGACGCGGGTTACGCGGGACATCAGAACGTCGCTTCCGGTTGCCATGCTAAAAAGTTCGCAAGAATCTTCAGCCCCACAGTCTGGCTTTTTTCCACGTGAAACTGTGTGCCTGCCACGTTATTGCGGCAGACAATGGCTGGCACTCTGCCGCCGTAATCCGCACTGGCCAGCAGCACGTCATCCGTGGTGTTGCGCAGGGCATAGGAGTGGACAAAATAGCCGTGCGGGGCTGGGCCCAGCCCTTGGGTCAGCGGGTGGGACTGGTGGAGTTCCAGCTCATTCCAGCCCATTTGCGGCAGGCGCAGACCGGGGGCTTCCATGGGGGCGATTTCCCCCGCGATCCAGCCAAAACCTTCGGTTACACCATGCTCAAGCCCGCGTTCGGCCATAAGCTGCATGCCAACGCAGATTCCCAAAAACGGCGTGCCTTTTGCCACAGCCTGCAAAATGGCGTCCTTTAAACCCGCAATGGCCTCCAGCCCCTGCGCGCAGTCCGCAAATGCGCCCTGACCGGGCAGGATAATACGGTCCGCGCGCCGGACCTCGCCCGGTTCGTTGGTAATGATCACTGAGGCGTTAAGACCGGAAAGCTCGGCAGCACGCTGGGCAGCCCGGGCGGCAGAGGCCAGATTGCCCCCTTCGTAATCGACAACAGCAATGGAGAGAGGCTGGGCCATAAAACCCTCCTGGTTCTGATCGTGCGGAAAACCGTGCCACTCCCCCGCACCGGGGCAAAAAACACGGCTGGTTGTCTGTTGGGGCGGGACCATGCTCTGGCCAGAACATGGCGGAATCACACCCGCCGCCGGTTGGTTTACAGGACGCCTTTGGTCGACGGAATGGCCCCAAGGGCGCGCGGGTCCGGCTCTACTGCCATACGGAGTGCGCGGGCAAGAGCCTTGAACGCTGCCTCGGCAATATGGTGGCAGTTTTTACCGGCCCGCTGGTTCAGGTGCAGGGTGAGCATGGCGGACATGGCAAACGCCCGAAAAAACTCTTCCACCAGTTCCGTATCCAGTTCGCCAATGCGGTCCCGGTCAAAGGTGGCTTCAAACGTCAGGAACGGACGGCCAGAAAGATCGACCACTGCCTCACACAACGCTTCGTCCAGCGGTACAAGGGCTGAGCCAAACCGGCGCACGCCGCGCTTGTCGCCCAGTGCCTGCCGCATGGCCTGCCCCAGGGCAATGCCCGTATCCTCCACCGTATGGTGGCCATCTATATGCAGGTCACCCTTGACCGTTATATCCAGATCAAACAGGCCATGCTTGGCCAGGGCGGTCAGCATGTGGTCAAAAAAGCCGATACCGGTTTCAACCCGAGCCTTGCCAGTCCCGTCCAGAGTCAGGGCAATGGCAATATCGGTTTCGCTGGTAACGCGGTGAACTGTGGCGTGGCGCGATGTTGTCATGGTCCCAGCTTATAGCCCAAGACCGGGCACAATGCCATTCCACCGACTGGGCGGTATTTCAGGCTTCGGGCACATGTTCTTCCAGCTCCTTCAGCCACAGGGTTGCGTTGCCATCGGATGGGGCGCGCCAGTCCCCACGGGGGGAGAGGCTCCCCCCCGCCATGACCTTGGGGCCATTGGGCATGGCCGAGCGCTTGAACTGGCTGGTGGTAAAAAACCGGAACATAAAAACCTTCAGCCATTTACGAATAACCGGCAGGCCGTAGCTTTTGTGGTCATGCGACATAAAGCCCGGCGGCCAGGCGCCTTGCCCGGCATCACGCCAGACCTGTTCGGCCATAAAGGCAATGCGCGCGGGACCAAAACCGTGGCGCAGCACGTAATAAAGCGTGAAGTCATGCAGGGCATATGGCCCGATTGTGTCTTCCGTGCTCTGGCTGGCACCCGCCGTTGCGGGGATCAGTTCGGGGGAAATCTCGGTTGCCAGCACGGTACGCAGCACGGCGCAGACATCCGCCGGGAAATGCCCCGAGGCAATGCACCAGCGGATAAGGTGCTGGATAAGGGTTTTGGGCAGGCCAGCATTCACGTTGTAATGCGCCATCTGGTCCCCCACGCCGTAGGTACACCACCCCAGCGCCAGCTCCGACAGATCACCCGTGCCAATAACAATACCGTTGTGCTGGTTGGCCAGACGGAACAGAAAATCCGTGCGCAGCCCGGCCTGCACATTTTCAAACGTAATGTCATGCACAGGCTCCCCTCTGGCAAAGGGGTGGTCCATCGTCTGGAGCATAAGGGTTGCGGCAGGCCGGATGTCCAACGTTGCCTGCGTAATGCCCAGATGCTCCATCAAGGCATGCGCGCTGGCCAGTGTCTGCTCCGTGGTGCCAAAGCCGGGCATGGTGTAGCCCCGTATGGCCGTGCGGTGCCAACCCAGTTCGTCCGCCGTGCGTACCGCCACCAGCAGAGCATGGGTGGAATCCAACCCGCCAGATACACCAATAACCATGCCCGCAGCCCGGCAGCTTTTAAGCCGCTGCTTGAGAGCCGAAACCTGAATGGTAAAGGCTTCAAAACAATCCTGCTCCAGCCGCGTCGGGTCCGCTGGCACAAAGGGAAAACGCGAGAGCGGGCGCAGCAGACCCAGGTCTGAGACCGGGGGAGCCAGCGTAAACCCTATGGAACGCCAGAGGGCTTGGGGCGGGCCAGCCATGGCGGCGCAGTCGGCAAAGGAGCCAACCTGTGCGCGCTCATGGCGGAGCAATGTAAGGTCAATATCCGCTACAACGGCCTGTGCGCCTGTGGGAAAACGCTCACTTTCGGCCAGCAGCACACCATTTTCAAAAATGGCGGTCTGGCCATCCCACGCCAGATCCGTGGTGGATTCGCCCTCGCCCGCCGCGGCATACAGGTAGGCCGCCACACACCGCGCAGACTGGGAGAGGCAGAGCAAACTGCGGGTACGGGCCTTGCCCACGGTAATATCGCTTGCAGACAGGTTGGCCAGCACGGTGGCCCCGGCCATGGCCTGCGCTGTGGAGGGCGGATTGGGGACCCACATATCCTCACAGATTTCCACGCCAAGGCAAAAACCCGGCACATCCTGGGCGGTAAACAGCAGGTCCACACCAAAGGGAACATCCTGCCCACCGAGGCGCATACTCTGCCCCAGCACGGCAGCACCCGGAGCAAAGTGCCGTTTTTCGTAGAACTCGCGGTAATTGGGCAGGTAACTTTTAGGCACCACGCCAAGAATACGGCCCCGGTGCAGCACCACAGCGCAATTATACAGGCTGTTCCTGTGGGCCAGAGGAGCCCCAACCACCAGCACGGGCAGCAGATCCACCGTTGCCTGCGCCAGCTCCACCAGTGCGTTTTCCACCCCACGCTGGAGCGTGCTGTGCTGGAGCAGGTCCTCGATGGAATAGCCGCTCAGCCCGAGTTCTGGGAAAACGCACAAGCCTGCACCCTGCTGGGCGCAGGTGCGGGCCGTGGCCAGAATCTGGTCCCTGTTGGCGTACGGGTCTGCAAGGGTGACGGGCGCCGTGCAGGCCGCCACGCGCACAAATCCCTGATGGTACAGAGATCGGAATAAGGACGTGGTCACGGCTTTCCTTCCTTGCTGCGAGGAGCACTGTCCTGTCTAGCAGGCAGGCAAACCGACCGCCAAGGGCTGGCAAAGCGCTGCTCCATGACAGATGCGTGCAGTTGCATGCAAAAAAAGCACCTTTTTTGCATTTTCCCTCTTGCACAATTGAGCGCTCCCCCATAAAAGGAGGCCATCCAATGCGGGCGTAGCTCAGGGGTAGAGCACAACCTTGCCAAGGTTGGGGTCGTGGGTTCGAATCCCATCGCCCGCTCCAGATTTTCCTAAGAAAATCAGGAGCTTGGATGAATAGCAAAAATGTTCATCCTGCCGCATTGTTTACCTCCCTTATGATATTCATAAATACTGCAATCATCCACCGTGTTGCGTGCATCTGATCGCATTGCCTTTATCTACGATGAGCACTTCTTGTGCAGTCATTCAGCCAATCCCCCTAGATTGCCTGAAGTAGCCACGCATAGTGCCTTCTCCATACACGTTATGGCTGTGCATGGGCCGCCCTAAAAGAACGGTGTTTACCGTAGTCCAGCCAGTTTGCCCTTTCATTTTGCACGGCTTTTTTCCTGCCTAGTTCGCCGTAATAAAAAACATGGCCATACGGAGGGCGCGTGACCTCAGGCAGGAGTTCTTCCTTGATAAGAACCCACCTCCACTCTTCCGCACAATGCAGCAAACACATAACCAAGGCTGAGCCTGGTGGCACATCATATGCTCAACGCACGGATGGCCTTTGGGTCATAGAATCACAAAAACAGACAGATTTTTGGAAAAGAGAGGAAAAAGCCCAGCCTTGGTGCTGAGAACACGCCGGCAACGGAATAAAGCTTGCGCCGGGTCAGCTTGAAAAAATGGTTTCAAATGATTCCGAATAGACTCCGGCAGGCTGGACTATTTTTCCAGCCTGACATCTGAACCACCAAAATTTAGGAAAATTTGGTGGGTGCACAAGGACTCGAACCTTGGACCCGCTGATTAAGAGACACAGACCCCGAGATACCGTTAAGACGCAGGGAACCGCAAGGAGACGAAAAAACGGCTGTTTTTGGCGGGTCTATAAAAAGCGATGATGCAGGGTGACGCAACGAGCCGCACGGATTACCTTTTCAAATGACTCCGGATTGACTCCGGAAAACGGCATCAGCGAGTGCAGGAGGGGGACAGGTGCCAAAAATTCGGGCCGGGTTACACCAAATGCGGTGTAATAGGTGTATCAGGTGTAACACTCATATATATTATATTGATTTTATTGGGTTTTTTGGCTCTCAGACTGCTACACCTCTCCATTCCGTGAGGTGTAGCAGGTGTGACAGATGCACCGGAGGGGCCGCATGAAGCTGACAAAATCGGGAATAGACGCCCTCACCTGCCCGCCGGATAAGCGGGACGTGATGTTTACCGATAGCGAGGTGAAAGGCTTTGCCGTGCGGGTAAACGCCACCGGCACCAAGACTTTCCTGTTCAACTACCGTTTTGCCGGTAAGCCCAAACGGCTGGTGCTGGGGCAGTATGGAGCCTTAACGCTGGCACAGGCCCGCAAATTGGCCGAGGCGGCACGGGGCCGCGTTATGGCGGGCGGAGACCCTGCTGGCGATAAAAAGGCTCAGGTGCAGGAGTATCAGGCGCAGGTGGCCGAGCAGGCCGCACAAGCTGCCGCCAATGCCTTAACGCTGGATGTGCTGATAGACCGCTGGCTTGCCGGGGCATTGCGTGACCGGGCGGCCAGCTACCGGCGCGATGCCCCACAGCGCATACGCTATGCCCTGCCCCACCTGCTTGACCGTGCAGCCCACGCCATTACGCAAGCGGAGGTGCAGGCCCGGTTGGATGAAATAGCCGAGGACCATCCGACCACAGCCCGCCGACTCCATGCCTATGGCCGGGCCATGTATGGCTGGGCGGTCAAACGCGGGTTGGTGCCAGACAACCCGTTCTCTGCCGCGATTGTGGAAGGCCGCGAAGTCTCCCGCGACCGGGTATTGTCCGATGCGGAGCTGGGGGAGTTCTGGCGGGCTTCTGGCCTGCTGCCTTACCCGTTTGGCCCATTCTTTCGCCTGCTGGTGCTGACCCTCCAGCGCAGGAATGAGGTGGCGGGGATGCAATGGAGCGAGATAGCCCCCGACCTTTCAACCTGGACCATTCCGGCCGAGCGGGCCAAGAACGGCAAAGCCCATATTGTCCACCTGTCCGAACCGGCCCGGCATGTGCTGGCAGGGCTACACCGGCAGACAGATCCAAAAACCGGAACCATATCGCCCTTGGTGTTTACCTGCACAGGCAGAACGCCCATTTCCGGCTTCTCGGCTGCCGTGGCGCGGCTGGAAGCCCTGATTATGCGCGAACGAGCCGAGCAGGCCACCAGTGGGCAAAAAAAGCGGGAAAAAAGCCCCTCCACCCTGCAAGCTACGGTGGGGTGGCGATTACATGACCTCCGCCGCACGGGCGTGACGGTAATGGCCCGGCTAGGGATTGGCCCCCATGTGGCCGATAGAGTTCTGAACCACACGGAGGGCACCATTAAAGGCGTTGCAGCCGTTTACCAGCGCCATGAGTTCCTGACAGAGCGGGCCGCGGCACTGGATGCGTGGGCCGAGCATATGCTGAGTGTGGTTTCAGGAATAGGAGACAAACCCACGGCAGGAAATCTAGTGATGCTGACACGTTAAAAACGGCACCTAACGGAGAATCGGATTAGATACCTATTAGGTATCTTTCATTTCTTATTGTCGTTCATTTTTTTGTTTCATTTGGAATTTATCAAATAAATTTTCCACAAATTTAAATATTCTTTCGTCTCCCTTGTTATCAATCTCTTGACCTTTCAGAGAAATAGTTGTTTCTCCTTTCTTAAGGATGAAATTCCTTTCAACATTAGATATTTTTTCACAAATACTATTTATTAAATTCAAATCATTTGAAAAAACTGCCACTTCCAAAGCTGAAAACATAATCGTTACATTTGTTATTTCATTTTGAAAATATTTTATTTCATTTAATGACGACCGATACCCTTTGAAAAAGAAAAAAGCTATAATTTCACTACATAGAACAATAGATGATCTTTGAATATATCTTACAATATTCAAATTATCATGCGACGTTACATAGTTTATTGCAAAAATATCAGGGTTACTTATTGATACAATTATAAAAATTAATCCAAAAATAGAAAAAAATAATCCAATTAAAATATTTCTCATTGCTGTTGCTTGCATGAATTTTATAGTTTTAAAAATACCATCTATTATTAAAGATTTATTCTCTTTTATTATTGATATTTTTGTCTTCCCCTCCAACTGCTTTCTGAATTTTTCCTCTACTATTTTATATGTGTTCTTTTTTATTTCATATTTTAGTTCTATTTCTAACTTATTTTCAATGTCTCTTTTCCTGTTTTCATACTTCAAAAGATCACATCTACTCGTTATTTCCTGAATTTTACGATTTATTTCATTTATATCTTCTGATTTTCGGATGTTTTTTATTTCTTTTTTTATTTTATCTATTTCATTTAATGTTTCTATTGTTTTTAATTCCAGAGTTGCATTTTTTGTATTAAAGTGATTTCTGAAGTATATAATTATAATATTAAAAAATACTTTGTACGGGAATAAAAATGCTACAGTTGAAACAGATGCTATAATTATATCATATAATAAAACATGATCTACATGTCCTTTTTCGGGATGGTAAAGTATCTCTATAAGAGTGAAAATCACAATCAAGCCAATTGCAAAGCGGCCAATAATATTGCTAAAAAAACTTTTCATTTTAATTTCTTCCTTTGTATTAAACGAACACCTACCCCTCCGCCATGTTCAGAGATGAACTCGACCCCGGCGGCTTCTAGTCCAGAGCGGATGGCTTCTATTGTGGTGGCTTTGAGTTCTTCGCCTCGTTCAAGGCGGGCAATGGTATCAGGCGAAACACCTGCTTCTTTAGCAAGGTCTCGCACTCCCCAGCCAATAGCTGCACGGGCCATTTTACATTGAACAGCTAACAAAATCCGACCCCTCATCTGAGGCGTGACGGAAACTATCAAAAGCGGGAAATCTCGCTTTTGATAGTTTCCTAGATTTTCCCTTGATTGATTAGCTTTCGTGGAACGTAGCTCTCAGAGAGCCATAAAATACGGCACCTTCATCATTGGGGTCATTCTTAATAGTAACAATAGAGTCGTTTGAAAGAATACGAACAGAAATTGTATAATCATTCCCGTTTTTGTTCATCCCTTTCATTTGACTTGGTGCCTCACATGGAACGCCATGGTTTTTCCAAGTTATAATTTCAACAGGAATAGCATTGTCAGGCTTTTCATCCAACCACATGCAATATTTCCGACCTTTATCAACATGATTAGCTTTGGTCGCCTGCTTCGCTCCCGGGCATCCTGTCATCATTTTTCTCCAATATTTACGGTTTCAACCTCACTCCAGCCCCTCCGCCGTTTTCGGGGATGAACTCGACCCCGGCGGCCTCTAGTGCGGAGCGGATGGCTGTCAGATTGTTTGTGTATGGTGTGCGGGCTCCGCGTTCAAAATCCACGACTGTTTGCCGCGATACGCTTGCTTGCTGGGCGAGTTCTGTTTGGCTGATGCCAAGCATTGCTCGCGCGCCACGACATTGAGCAGCAGTAATCTCCACGAAACCTCTATCTTTTTGATTGACGTTTTTCTCGACGTAAATCAGAATAATTGAGGTTTGGCATTTTGCCAATCAAAACAGCCGATCAAAGGTGCTGGAACACCCTGACCGGCCTAACCACAACCGCTCGTATCAGGAGACGGTAATGGCTAACCACGCCTATACCATGCCCGGCAAATGCTTGGCAGTGCTTACCCTTGCTCGCCTGCATGGCGATGCTCTGGCCGCCATTGGCGCGGCTGGCCTTTGTGTGCTGGCTCTGTCTGGCGCTCTGCACCCCGAACACCTGCAAGCCCCCTCCGGCCAACAGGCACACCACACGCAGCCCCAACGCAAACCCGCCAAGCTTTACATGGCCTGCCTGCTCCCCAGCCCGGAGATGGCAGAATGAACCAGATTCAGACTGCCCCCACGGGCCTGTCCCGCCGTGGTGCTCTTGCCTCCGTATTAGCTGCCACAGTGGCCGCCATGCCCGTTATGGCCTGTGCTACTACCACAAATGAGGATAGCGCCGCTCTGGCCCTCTGTGCCGCGTTCTGGCGGGTGCATGGCCGCATTCGGGCAATGGATACAGACCCGGAATTGCCCTACGGCTCGCCAGCGCAAAAACGGTTTGAGGCGGATCTAGCCAAGCTGTACGGGCAGGAAGTGGATATTCTAAGCCAGCTTGCCAACACCCCAGCCCGCACCACGGCAGGCCAGCAGGGCAAGGCAGCCATCCTGCGGGCAATCCTCCCCACTGCCTTTGCAGACTTTGACCTAGGCATAGAATGTGAGGAAATCCGGCTGGTCCTGAGCCTGCTGGATGATCTGGCCGGAGGGCTGGCAGCATGAGCAAGCCGCACCCCACACAAACCGGCCTATCCCGCCGCACAGCACTGGCCGGGGTTCTGGCCCTTGCCGGTAGTGCTGCCCCCGCTCTGGCCGCCTCTGCCACGCCAGATGATGCGGAATTGCTGCGGGTGGTTCAGGCCGGGCTGGAGGCCGATGCAGCCTTTTGCCAGCTATCCGAGGCATGGAGCCATACAGTTGACATACCGCCGCATGTGGAAGCTCAGGAACTCGCTCTAGCAGATGCCCTGTCCGATAAATGGGATGAGGCCGGGAGCCTGCAAGCCCATACGTTGTCTGGGCTACAGGCCAAAGCCCGGTTGGCCCTTACCGCCATGCCCCTTAACCGCAACGGCACAGTCAGCCCCGGCGCTCCGGAATACCTTGCGTGGTCGCTCTGCCGTGACCTGCTGGGGGTGGCAGCATGATAGCCATGCAACAGCCCTCCACTGGTTCCCTATTGCCAATTCCCGTTTTGTTCCCCATCGTGGAGCCAAGCGCGGCTAGGTTTGGCCGCCGAACGCCTGCCCCCCATGACAGGCCCGCCGCGCTCCCTTCCTATACTCATGGGGGTAACCGGCGTGGGGCGGTTGTAGTGAGGTCTATTGTGTCTCCCTTCGTAGCAGACAGGCTACGAAACGGTATTCATCTCTCATCTTCTGTGACTGTATTTGGACGCTATGACGCCCGACTGTCTGAGTTGGACAAAGACCTTTCTCACAAAGCATACGCTTGTTACGTAAATGACGTTCCTCAGGCGTGGGTGCTTAACCCTGAATATTGGTGGCCGAAAACCAAAGACAGGGAACCCGCTGATAAGGTTTATATTTTTCACGATTTTTGTATCACTTATGCTGCAATGTGCAGCTACGTTCGTGAACTGCTTTGCTATGGTGACCTAGAGGCTTGTGGGCGTAAAAAGGCTGCGGACAACCCATTTTCTGTTATGGATATTTCGCTTTTTGGTCACTCAGGCAGGTTAAAATTTTCGGAAAATCGCTTATCGATAGATAAGCTGTCTTTCTTCGATATACGCACTGCCAGCAGAATGGGTTTGCCGTTTAGCTGTGCCATGTCAGCATTTGGCACTCCTAATCTGGTTAAACGCTATGTGACTTTCCGCCACGTAGTTGCCGGTGGTGACAAAGCACACCGCAACAATTTGCGCCAAGTCACTAAGGCATTACAGCAGGAGGTCTTTTCTCTCCTAAAAGAAGGCTTGCTACGAGCAGTTACAGTCTATGACCAAAACCCCATTGAACCCGGTGTCTGGCATCAACCAACAATAGATATGGATGCGTCCACAATCCGCGATATTGAAGGCAGTTGGGTGGAGTTTCGTATTCTTTCACCATTAGCCATCCGTAAGCAGGCCGATCTATTAGAGTGGCGTCCAGAAGCTACACTACCTCCAATATCTGCTCCGCAGAAACCTACTGCGGAACAAACCAAGAGGCCTGCTCTGCAAGCATCTGATAATAAGCTTGTGGAACTGGCTGTTTGTGAGGACAAAAGACGAGCGGAAAATGGTGAGGAATTATTGGATATGAAGGAACGGCTGACCTTCCTCCAAAAATATAAGCCCAAATTAACCGCGAACTATTTGAGAACCGAGCTAATGCCCCAAATTAAATGCCACGCAAAAGCTCAGGATATTCCTCTGCGTGGAAGAGGCAATACAAAACAAAGGGTTGGCAAATAATAGGAGGCGAACTGCATTCCTCCTATTTGCCGACTATTCCCCTCCGATTTGGGTTTTTGCTTCCATCCCTTCATGCACCAAGCAGCCCACACATGCCGCAAGGTGCCTATGAAACGGGGAGTTTTTCGTAATGCCTACAATGGCACCAATTCAGAATGACAAGGCAAGACAGATGGGCACTGTTGCTCACTTTCCTGCACACCACCATAAGGAAGCCATAACGCCGCTGGTGGTGTCAGAGGCTAAAGCCGCCGCAATGATTGGCCTTGCTCCACGCACCTTGCAGAGCAAACGGCTGGACGGCTCTGGCCCGGTTTTCGTGCAACTCACAAAGCGCCGGATTGGTTACAGCGTGGAAGCCCTCCGCGTATGGGTAGCCAACCGCTCTGCTCGTTCCACGGCTGACGCCACCACGCGCTTTGGGGGTGTGGCATGACTGACGCCTATGATCTGGACGACACTCTCCAAGGCACAGATTTTGAAGATACCTCTACCGTGCTGTGGAACGGGGATACCGCAGAAGGCAAACCGGGCCTGCTGCTCAGCCTTCTTTATTTCTTCTGGAAAATTGACTGGCACCAGCACAACACACTGATGCGGCCTGACGTAACCTACCTTGTGACGGAGAATAGCCGTTTCTTCTCGCCCCCACCTTCGGAGGGCGTCATTCATGGCCTTATGCACGCATGGTTGCACCTAAGCAAAGTGACCATCGCCAACCAAAGCTTTGAGGAGTTGTGTGAAGGCAGCCAAACGGAGGGGGCAAAAGAACGCTTCATTCCACTGGCACCTGCCCTCCGCTGGTTCTGGATGGGTCTTGAAAACGACGACCGCGCCATAGAAGCCAGAAAGTGGCTCACTGCTATTGGGTGGGAGAACATCATCAAGGACGCGGCGGCTCGGGATAAAGCAACACGCGCAATTCTGGCAGGACACGCTACTGGCTTTGCCTTTTCTATTGAGGAAATGCCTGAATATACCCGCGCACGAAAGGCAGCAGAGTCCCGCTTTGAAGCAGATATGCAGACTTGGATGCGTGGTGGAGCCATTGCCCCCATGCCTGCCCTAAAAGACTATCCACCAGAGGTGCAACATGAGGCGGCCTAACGCCTCCGAACTGGCCCGGCTTCTGGCGGACCACATTACGCGCCTTGCACCTGAACTGCTGCCGCATGGCAAAAAGGACGGAGCGGAATGGCGCGTAGGGTCTTTAGCTGGAGAGCCGGGGCAAAGCCTTGCTGTGCGTCTGACAGGCGCACGGCGGGGGCTGTGGTGTGACTTCTCCAGTGGGGAGCGTGGCGATGCTCTGGATCTTGTGGCCGCCTGCCTGTTCAGCCATAACCGCAAAGACGCAATGGCATGGGCCAACACATGGCTGGGGCTGGCGAACAACGCGCCACATGCCCCCGTCCAACGCCCTCCGGTTCAAGAAAAACTGAATAGTCCTGAACTGGACAAGGAAGCACAGCAGCGCAGGGCCAAGGCCCGGCGGCTGTGGCAGGACGCAGCGCCCGGCATTGCTGGCTCTCCAGTCGAACACTACCTGCAAGGCCGTGGCATAGACCTGCGCCTGCTTGGCCGTGCGCCGGGTGCGTTGCGATTCCACCCCGCCGTGTGGTGTGCGGAGGTGCAGCGCCCGTTGCCTGCCATGCTGGGCGCTATCTGTGGACCAACGGGTAAGATGGTTGCGGTGCACCGCACATGGCTGGCACAGGCACCCTCCGGCGCATGGGGCAAAGCTGAACTGGCAAACGCTAAAAAGGTGCTGGGCAGTTTTGCAGGTGGGTGCATCCGCCTATGGCGTGGTGCCTCTGGTGCAGCCCTTGGCATGGCTCCGGATGGTGATGTGACCATTCTGGCGGAGGGCATAGAAACAGCCCTGAGTTGTGCCATTGCCTGCCCGGAATACCGTGTTCTGGCCTCTGTCAGCCTAAGCAACATGGCTGCCGTCAAACTGCCTGACACCATTACCGAAATTATTGTGGCGGCTGATAACGATGCCGGAAATCCGGCTGCGCGTAAGGCGCTGAAAGCTGCCCTTCACCAATTTGCACAGCAGGGCCGCACGGTTCGGCTCGCCGTGCCAGAAATCGAACATGGAGACTGGAACGATGTCCTCCGAAACGAACCAGACACAGACCGGAACAGGTCGTGAAGGTGTGCGGGCAGCTTTGTCGGGTGCCAAGGTTATCAAACTGAAAAGCGGTAAGGATAAAGACACCAAGAGCAAGCCCTCCGCTAGACGGACAGAAACAGAGGACGGGCGCTTTTTCTGTGACGCTCATGGCCTGTTCCGAAAAGCAGCGGACAGCACCAAAGCGGATATGAAACTGTCCGGCCCTATTGAAGCCATAGCCGAAACACGCGGGCCAGATGGCAAAGGTTGGGGCATCCTGCTGGGCTGGATTGACCGGGACGGACAGCAGCATGAGCAAGCCTTTCCGCGTAGCCTGTTCAGTGGCGATTGTGGCGAACTGCGGAGCCAGCTTGCAGACGGCGGCCTTACGCTCTCATCCAGCCCCGCAGCCAAGGCCGCCTTTGCGGACTGGCTAAGCAGCATTTCCACACCAGAGCGGGCGCAGTCGGTCGGGCGTATTGGCTGGCATACACTGCCATCTGGCCGAGCCTATGTGCTGCCAGATGCCACCTACGGCAACATGGACGAACGGGTAGTGCTGCAAACAGCCGAGCCAGAAACGGATCTGTTTGGCATGTCTGGCACGGTGGAAGAATGGCAGCAGCACATAGGTTTGCTGTGCCGGGGCAACAGTCGCCTTGTCCTGGCTGTATCGAGTTCATTCGCTGCACCATTGCTCGGCCTGCTGGGACTGGATGGTGGTGGTATATCGCTCTTTGGTGCCAGCCGGGCCGGTAAGTCCACAGCATTGCTGGTTGCCTCCAGCGTATGCGGTGGCACGTCAGATGCCGGGGCCAAAGGCTATGCCCGTTCTTGGCGCTCTACCTCCAACGGACTGGAAAGCGTTGCGCTGGCAAGTTGTGACGCCCTGCTACCGCTGGACGAAATAGGCCAGCTAGACCCACGAGAAATTGGCGATGTGGCCTACATGTTGAGCAACGGACAAGGCAAGGTCCGTGCCAGCCGCACCGGCTCTGCGCGGGCAGTTGCGCGCTGGCGGGTGCTATTCCTGTCAACGGGCGAAAAAACACTTTCCGATGTAAACTCCGAGGCAGGCCGGGCCACCAAAGCAGGCATGGAGGTGCGCTACTGTGACGTGCCAGCCGATGCAGGAGCCGGTATGGGCCTGTTTGAGAACACGCACCATCTGGATAATGCTGGAGAGTTTGCCGACCATCTGGGCAATGCCTGCGGGCAGTTTTACGGCGCAGCCTTTCGGGCCTTTCTGGAACGTCTGACCGCCCTCATGGCGGAGGAAGGCATACGCCCGCTACGCGAACGCCTGCTGGAGCGTCTGGAAGCCATAGCAACAGGATACCTGCAAAACTGGCCCCGCGCCTCCGGACAGGTCCGTTCCGTTGCCCGGCGCTTTGCCATGATTGCTGTGGGCGGCGAACTGGCAACCACCTTTGGCCTGACCGGCTGGGATGCCGATACGGCAGACGCTCTGGTCGGTCTCTGCTTTGGTGACTGGTTACGGGCGCGTGGCACCTCCGGCCGGAGGGAAGATGAACAGGCCGTGCAGCAGCTCCGCGACTTCATTGCCCGCAATGGTGCGTCCCGCTTTCAGGATTGGGTGGACAGAACGGCAGAAGAACTCCCCCAGTCATGGGATGAGGGCAAGCCACCACCAGAGAGATACCGCACACAGAACCAAGCAGGCTGGAGACGCTGGGCCAAAACGCAAGAGGGACAATGGGGCTGGGGTTATATGCTGACGTCCTCGGGGATGCGGGAAGCTCTGGCGGGCCTGAACCTGCGGGATGCTACCAAGGTGCTGGCCGAGCGTGGTGTGCTGATACCGGATAAAGAGGGCAAATTCTCGCAATCTGTCCGCCCACCGGGGCAAGCTGGCAATATTCGGCTTTATGTGGTGGCCGGAAACATTCTGGCACTCTCTAGCGGCAATGAGTGAGCTATGGCCGGAGGGTAAGCGACTGCCCTCCGCTCATAATGCATGACATTGCGGTTATTTGTGTCTTGTTGCCCTTCTGTTGCCTTGAAGAATATATAAGTAGGTGTATATCGTTCCTATGACGTCGGAACGTAAACCCATCGAGTTCTTAGGAACAGCGTTGTCTGATTTGCGGGAGTTTCCCCCGGAGGTCATGCGAGAGATGGGGTATGAACTGGCGCTGGTGCAGGAAGGGGATGCCCCCTCTGACTGGAAGCCAATGGCTATTGTCGGTCCGGGTGTGAAGGAAATTCGTGTTAGTGATGAGGATGGTATTTACCGCTCTCTTTACGTCGCTAGCCTAGGAAGCAAAGTTTACGTTCTTCATTGCTTTCAGAAGAAGTCACAGACAACACCTAAGAAAGACATTGATCTGGCGTCAAAACGGCTTAGCGCGCTTTATCGTGAATTGCGGGCGAGCAGTAATAAGCCAAAGCAGAAAAAGGAGAAGCAGAAATGACCAAGAAAACAGAGGAGTTCACTGCTTCCCAGACCTTCGATAGCGTGTGGGATGCAATCTGCGATACACGGGAAGAAGCTGAACAGATGAAGCTTCGTTCCGAAGTTATGGCGGCCCTTGAACGCTTTGTGAAAGATAACAAAATGACACAGGTGCAGGCAGCGGATGCCTTTGGCGTCACCCAGCCTCGTGTTTCCGATCTGATGCGCCGGAAGTTTGACAGGTTCTCTCTGGATAGTCTTCTGAGTATGGCCGCAAGAGCAGGATTGCAGGCACAGATCACTTTCCGCAAAGCTGCCTGACTAACACCTTCATTACTCCAGCCAGAGGCCAGCGCAGTGCTGGCCTTTTCTGTATCTGGGGTGTTTCGTGTCGCTATGCGTCTGGTACATGGCTTAGATTGTTTCATTAGGGCATACCCCATAGAGACAAATTTATGAGACAGCGGATTGGCGGTTTTCTGCGTCTCAAATGGGTTTATTTTTAATTTTGAGACAGATAAAAGAGAAAGTCTAAACCCTATTGAGACAAATGAGACGCGGAATGACCATTTACGGATATGCGCGAGTCAGCACGACTGACCAAGACCTGACCATTCAGGAGCAGACCCTTACCGCAGCCGGGTGCACGGTCATTCGCTCCGAAAAAGTTTCAGGGTCGAGCACCAGTGGCAGGAAAGAACTGCAAACCCTGCTTGCCTTCCTCCAGCGGGGCGATGTGCTGGTCGTCACACGCATAGACCGGCTGGCCCGGTCTATTGCTGACCTTCAAACCATTATGATGGAACTCAAGGCAAAGGGTGCAGCCTTGCGCTGCACAGAACAGCCCGTGGACACCAGCACAGCAGCAGGCAAAGCCTTTCTGGATATGCTGGGTGTGTTTGCCGAGTTTGAGACAAACCTCCGCCGAGAACGCCAGATGGAAGGCATAGCCAAGGCTAAAGCGGACGGACGTTATAAAGGACGAAAGCCTACAGCCCGCAATCAGGCCACCGAAGTGCAGGCACTTATGGAGCAGGGTATGAGCGCCACCGAGATTGCCAGCCGTCTTGGTATAAGCCGGGCCTCTGTTTATCGCTGCAAGGATGCAGCCGAGCCTGCGTGAGCCGTGGGCATGGCGTGCGTGGTGTGCGCGGGCAGCGCGCGGGTTTCTTTTCCGATTTTTGAGTATTTCAGAGCTAAAACAGGCCGAGCCATGCATCAAAAGCATAACGAAAAATGTGTATTTTAAGGGGAAAAAAGCAGGGAAAACCAGCCATTTAGAGCGGCAATATCCCTATAAATGGCAGAAAACAGCCATTCATGCTTTCAAAGTGATACACCTATTTTCGGCAGGTGTAACAGCCAGAACAAAAAAGGTGTATCACTTTTAGATAAGTAAATCAGTCACTTATCCAGAGTGATACACCTGTTACACCTGATACACCTTTTTTTGGGTAGGGGTGGTAAGAACGGGAAGGTGTGACGCGGCCAAGGTCATGCGTAAAGCGCATATCTCAACCTTGGCTCATAGGCCTGGGGCTATCGGAAAGTCGGGATGCCCTTGGGCACCGCAACCGCATCAGGCTCACGCACGGATTTTTTCGGCTGTTTGAAAAAAATCAAGTTTTCAAACGCTGGTGACTGTCATGGGGATGGGGGTATCCAATCTCTAGCGGCCATGAGCACCCGGACCGCGCCATGGGCAAATTTTTGCATCCGCGAAATTGAAACAAAAAGACACACAGGTAGCCGGAGGGCCAAGGCTGTCAGGTTTTTGAGAGAGAAAATCTGTGGCGGGAAAGAACCCTGCCCCATGCCAGCTCAGAAAACGCGGTTTCAAATGACTCCGGATTGACTCCGGAAGGCAGGAGAACCCTGCCAGCCTGAAACCTGAAAACCACCAAAAGCTAAGGAAAAGCTTGGTGGGTGCACAAGGACTCGAACCTTGGACCCGCTGATTAAGAGTCAGCTGCTCTACCAACTGAGCTATGCACCCTTACAGCCCATTGGGCTGAAGTGGGGGTCTTTTACCACCCCTTTTTGATAAGCACAAGCCTGAAAATTCAGGATTTTAACAAAGCCAGCACAGTATCCAGCTGATCGAGGCTTTTATAATGGATTTCTAGAGAGCCCCCTTTGCGTCCATCAAAATTAACGGCCACTTTGAGCCCCAATCGGCTGGCAAGATCACGCTCAAGGGCTGCAATTTCCGGGTTCTGGATCTTTTTTTCCTTCACCACCGGCTTACCGGCCTGCTGCTCCAATGCCTTCTGCACCAATGCCTCAGTCTGGCGCACTGACAACCCACGGGCAATCACTTCAGCCGCAGCAGCCACAGGGTTGGGGTGCGCCAGCAATGCCCGGGCATGACCGGCAGACAGCGTGCCTTTTTTAAGCTCCGCCCGAACGGCATCAGGCAGCTTGAGCAGGCGCAACGTGTTGGCAACATGGGGCCGGGACTTGCCAATGGCTCTGGCAAGGTCTTCCTGCGTCAGGCTGTAATCGTCCATCAGGCGGTTAAAGCCTTCGGCTTCTTCCACCGGGTTCAGGTCCGTACGCTGGAGGTTTTCCACCAGTGCCGCGGCCATGGCATCGGCTTCGCTCAGGTCACGCACATGCACGGGCACTTCGTGGCACTGGGCTAACTGAGCGGCCCGCCACCGGCGCTCACCAGCAATAATCTGGTACTGGCCTTTTTTATCTGGGTCCGGGCGTACCAGAATAGGCTGCAAAATACCCCGCTCGCGAATGGAGTCTGCCAGTTCCTCAAGGGCAGCCGGTTCCATAATCTGCCGAGGCTGGAATGGCCCGGCAACAAGGGCTTCAACCGGAAGAACGCTCACAGCACCACCCTTGTATTCAGATTCATTCCCTTTTGAACTCATGCCTGCCCCGGCGGCATCCCCCAGTAATGCGGCAAGCCCCCGGCCCAGTTTTGGGCGGGCAGCAGCTTTGCTCCGTGGTGGCGCGCTCATGCCGTTCTCCTCATGATTTCGGCGGCAAGCGCCTGATAGGCCGTAGCTCCGGTTGCGCGGGGGTCATAGGTCATGACGGGCAGACCGTGGCTCTGCGCTTCGGAAATGCGGATATTCCTCGGGATAAGGGTCTCAAGCACATCATCGCCAAAAAAGCTGCGTGCGTCTGCTGCGACCAGTTCAGACAGATTATTCCGTTTGTCATACATGGTCAGCACAATGCCTGCGACCTTAAGGCCGGGGTTCAGGTTCTTGGTCACATGCCCAATAGTTTTGACCAGATGCCCCAAGCCTTCGAGCGCAAAAAATTCGCACTGCAAGGGGGCCAGCACGCCGTGGGCCGCAACCAGAGCATTCAGGGTCAGCAGACCAAGGCTTGGGGGGCAGTCTATGATAATATAGTCCACCTGCTGGGCCAGTGGCTCCAGTGCCTCGCGCAGCCTGTATTCGCGGCCTTGCGTTTCAACCAGTTCGATCTCTGCCCCGACCAGTTCCGTGTTGGCTGCGATAACCGACAGGTTATCAATCTCGGTCGGCTGCAAAAGATCCTGCGCAGATTTTTCGTGCATGAGCAGAGCATAAGCACCACCTTTTCTGGCATCATAACTAACGCCAACACCGGTAGAGGCATTGCCCTGCGGGTCCAGATCCAGAAGCACAACGCGAGCGCCATCGGCTGCCAAAGCTGCGGCCAGATTGATGGCGGTGGTTGTTTTGCCCACGCCGCCTTTCTGGTTTGCTACTGCAAGAATGCAGCAGTCTTTTCGGTTTTTTTTAGCCTTCTGCACGATTAAAATTACTCACTTCCAGAATAACACCATCGGGGCTTGTTTTGCTGGGCCATGACCGGACATCAAACCGCCAGGTCCTAGCTGCCTCCTCAATTTCCTGCTCGGCCTGCCGTCCCTTCAGAAACAGGCCAACACCACCGGGCTCCAGTAATGGACGCGCCCATGTTAACAATTTGTCCAGCGGGGCCAGCGCACGCGCCGTAACCACTGGTGCGGGAGCAACCTCAACACTATCCAGCCGGCAGGGCAGGACAGTAAGGGGGGCACCCGTTATTCTGGCGGCTTCACGCAAAAACGCGGATTTACGCTGATCGGATTCGATCAGCACCCCCGGAATATTGGCCGCTATACCCAGCACAATACCGGGAAAACCACCACCTGACCCCATATCCACAAATCGCTCGCGCCCTTTTACCAAAGGTACAAGCTGGAGACTATCCAGAATATGCCGCTCCCACAGGTTATCCATATCCTTGGGGGAGACAAGGTTGATCCGCTCATTCCACTTTTTGAGCACAGCCATATAGGCGTGCAGACGTTCTTCTGTTTCACGTGAAACAGTCTCGTACTCAGGCAACATGCACCTGCTCCTGCCCTTTGCGCAAATAGGCCAGAATTGCCATAAGCGCCGACGGTGTCATTCCGGGAATACGCTGTGCAGCACTAAAACTTTCTGGCTTTGCCTGCTCCAGCCTTTCCTTCATTTCCGTGCTCAGCCCACCAATGCTGGCAAAATCCAGCTTCGGCGGAAAACGGATTTCCGTTTCAGCTTCCAGTTGCTTGATTTCCCTGTTCTGGCGGGTCAGGTACCCACTATAGCGCGCCTGCGTGGTCACATACTGGCGCACCCGTTCCGGCACCTGCAAAAACCATGGAGCAATCTGCTCTACAACCGATGGATCGGCCCCATAGCCCAGAACCTCCAGCAAGCTCCTGCGTCGGCCATCCTGCGCAACCTTCATGCCCACACTGGCAAGCTGCTGTGGCTGCCAGCCTTCGGCTTCGGCCTGCGCCGTTACGGCATTGATCTGCCCCAGTTCGTGCGCAAAAGCGGCCTGCCGCTGGGCACCAACACACCCCCACTCCACGCCTAACTGAGTCAGGCGGATGTCGGCATTATCTGCCCGCAGGGTCAGCCTGTATTCGGCCCGGGATGTGAACATACGGTAGGGTTCGCTCACCCCCTGCGTTGTCAGGTCATCCACCATAACACCAATATAGGCCTTGCCACGGTCCAGACTCACGCCTGCCTGCCCACCGGCACAACGGGCGGCATTAACCCCGGCCAGCAGGCCCTGTGCCCCGGCCTCCTCATACCCGGTTGTTCCGTTAATCTGCCCTGCCAGAAACAGGCCGGGGCACTGGCGTAGCTCAAGCGATGTTGTGAGCTCACGCGGGTCAACATAATCATACTCCACTGCGTATCCGTACTGCGCGATCACCGCGTGTTCCAGGCCGGGAATGGAGTGAATCATGGCATCCTGCACATGGGCAGGCAGGCTGGTGGAAATACCGTTGGGATAAACCAGATTGCCTCCCTCATGCTCGGGCAGAGCTTCGGGTTCGAGAAAAATCTGGTGGCTTGTCTTATCCGCAAACCGCACGACTTTATCTTCAATAGATGGGCAGTATCTTGGCCCACGGCCCGAAATCCCTCCCCCATAGACGGCAGACAGATGCAGATGTTCACGAATGATCTCGTGCGTTTTCTGTGTAGTCGCGGTAATGCCGCACACCATTTGCGGGTTGGTAATAGCCTGCGTCATGCGGCTGAAAGGTTCGGGAATAACGTCCCCTTTGTCTTCAGCCAGAGCGGACCAATCTATGCTGCTGCGTTCAAGCCTTGCCGGTGTGCCGGTTTTCAGGCGCCCCATGCGCAGGTTCATGCTCCGCAGGCGCTGTGCAAGAGCTTTTGCCGGCTGCTCCCCTATACGCCCTGCTGGCTGGGACTGATGCCCGATATGGATAACCCCATCCAGGAACGTACCGGTTGTAAGCACAACCGCACCGGCCTGCCATTGCCTGCCATCTTCGCACACAACACCACAGACGCGTCCATCGTTCTGGCACAGCAGATCGGCCACAGCGCCTTCCACAATATCCAACCCCGGTGTCTGGGCGAGCAGGTCCTGTATGGCCTGACGGTACAGCATACGGTCCGCCTGCGCACGCGGCCCCTGCACGGCTGGCCCCTTGGAGCGATTAAGCAGTTTGAAATGAATACCAGCCCGGTCAGCCGCACGGCCCATAAGCCCATCCAGTGCGTCAATTTCCCGCACCAGATGGCCCTTGCCTATGCCCCCGATTGCCGGGTTGCAGGACATGGCACCAACCGTGTGTTTGTTATGCGTCAGCAGGAGCGTTCTGGCTCCACACCGGGCGGCTGCGGCGGCTGCCTCGCACCCGGCGTGACCACCGCCAACCACAATCACATCGTAAGACTCCATCATCACCACGCCCGCACCATGCCCTTATTTGCCAATACAGAACTGCCCAAAAATGGCATCCAGCAGTTCCTCAACCCCTACATGTCCTGTTAACCGCCCCAGAGCCCGCATGGCCAGCCTGAGTTCCTCACCCCGCACTTCGGGCCATTCCTGCCGGAGTGCTTCTTCCAGACTGGCGCAGGCATCCTGCACGCCTGCGCTATGGCGGGCCCGGGTTAACAACGGTATCCCTGTGGACGATGCGGTTAGCGCCAGTACCTTCTGCTCCAGAATCTGGCGTAGCGCATCCAGCCCCTCGCCTGTTTTCAGGCTGACAGGAATAACACCAACGCCCTCTACCTCTGCCGGAAGGTCGGCCAAGTCAAGCTTGTTCCCAACCACAAGCGCGCCGGGGAATACACTTTGTGGCACGTCGGGGGCTGCAAACATCTGCACAACACAGTCGGCCTGTTTCACGTGAAACAAAGCACGACGCACACCTTCGGCCTCTATTTCATCCTCGGTTTCACGCAGGCCAGCAGTATCAACAAACGTGACCTTGATCCCCGCCAGACTACCCACAATTTCCAGCGCGTCCCGCGTGGTCCCTGCAATGGGGGAAACAATGGCGGCATCCCGTTCTGCCAGCCAGTTTAACAAACTGGACTTACCTGCATTGGGTGGGCCTGTAATGGCAAAAACCACCCCACGCCGAATACGCTCCCCACGCTGCCCATCAGCAATATGCTGCTGCATCTGCTCAATAAGCTGGCGGATTCCTGATCGGATTTCCTCCTCCACTTCGGGGGGGATATCCTCGTCAGGGAAGTCTATCAGGGCTTCCTGAAAAGCCAGAAGCTTTTTCAGCCGCTCTGACCATCCCTCATAAACACGGCTCAGCGCACCATCGGCCTGCGCCAGTGCCTGCCTGCGCTGGCTTTCGGTTTCCGCGGCCACCAGATCGGCTATGCCCTCGGCCTCTACCAGATCCATCCGGCCATTGGTAAAAGCCCTGCGCGTAAATTCACCCGGCTCCGCAGGACGTGCCCCTGCAT
Source organism: Acetobacter sp. DsW_54 (assembly GCF_002153575.1). Lineage (NCBI taxonomy): Bacteria > Pseudomonadati > Pseudomonadota > Alphaproteobacteria > Acetobacterales > Acetobacteraceae > Acetobacter > Acetobacter sp. DsW_54. The sequence continues at coordinate 14,282 of NZ_JOPD01000016.1, read as the reverse complement.
CCACCAAAGCATGGGCCACAGCCTGAATTATGGCAGGTCCCGCATGCAGGTGCAGCTCAAACCCATCCTCCCCCGTATAGCTTTTGGGGCCGGGAAACCACAGGACAAGGGCTTCGTCCAACAGGGTGTCCTGCACATCCGCCTGCCGCCATATGCGGCGCAAAACCGCCTTGCGTGGTGGAGGCAACACACCACAGAGCTTTACCAGAAGATCCGCACTCCCTTTGCCGCTCACACGCATAACGGCAATAGCCGCGCGCTCTACACCTGTAGACACAGCAAAAATAGTGTCTTCCCCCTGATATCCCACCGTACTGTGTTCCTTACTGTTTTGTTCAAGACAACACCGTGTTTTTAGTGCAGTTTTGTCCGCAAACGTAGATTTAAAAAATGATAAAAAGCGGCCTATATGGAACGTGCTCGCAGCAGCACCACACCGTGCCCGCTTTTGCCCCGCCCACTCTGTTGTTATTCAGAAAGTGCCAGACCCATGCCTCAGCTTTCCCTCCACTCTCCCCTGGGACCACTTACCCTGTCTGAAGAAGATGGAAAAATCATTTCCCTGGATTGGGGCTGGGGACGGGACCAGACCGAAACACCACTCCTCTGCCAGGCACGGGACTGGCTGGACCAGTGGTTTGATGACCCGTCAGCCCTAGGCGCCTTCCCCTTTCCGCTCGAACCCTATGGCACACCATACCAGAAAAAAATCTGGGCCGTTTTGCAGACCATACCCACAGGGACGACCACAACCTATGGCGAGCTGGCGCAAAAGGCTGGCGGCAGCCCCCAGTCTGTAGGGCAGGCTGTTGGGCGCAACCCTATTCCCATTCTTATCCCGTGCCACCGCGTACTGGCGCGCAATGGGCTTGGTGGATATTCGGGCGATGGTGGCGTGGATGACAAGGTCTGGCTACTTGAACTTGAAGGGGTAGAACTCCCTCAACGGGCCTGAACAGCCCCACAGGTTGCCAATGCTCTCGCGTAGCAACCTGTGGCTCTGGCCTTAACGCTTATCGCAGTTTTGCGTTAAGTTGTTGTAAAAATAACCACTTTTACAATTGAACATCGCAGTTCCATCACTCCCCTCCACATTCTGGCTGGGCGGGGGCATACTTTGTGTTGCCGGATATTGCCCATAATCCGGACTGGCATAATAGGATGGCGGCGCATAGTAGCTCTGCCCCGTTGCCTGCTGTGGTGGCGTTCCCTCTGGCACGGGTTGTGGAGGAACCTGCTCTGGCGGTGCATATGATCCGCTATATGTTTCTACATCAGCCGTGCGGCCATAAGCATATGGCATGGACCATCCCCAGCCCCAACCCGCCCAGTAAGGGCTCCAGTAGGGGTTGCCCCAATACGGGCTCCAACCGCCATATCCCCCATAACCACCATAAGAATAGGGGTATCCCCACCCCCAGCCACCACCGTAATAGCCACCCCAGCCACCGCCCCAGCCGGGGCCTCTGTCCCATCCACCAGGGCCACGCCAACCGCCGCCCCAGCCGCCATGGCCCCCCCCATGCCAGCCACCACCGGGCCCGCCAAAATGACCACCACCGGGGCCACCGCCAAAGTGCCCCCCATGCTGCGCATAAGCATGACCGAAAGAAAGATGAACCCCCGCCAGCAGCAAAGCCAGAAGACCTATTTTTACCGTATGTGTCTGCTTCATTCCTACGCCCCCACTCTTGTCTGCTGATCAGGAGACAAAAAAATCATGTTCTAATAATGGGCATGATCTGGAAGGCTTTCCAGCACAGGATTCCATCTTTTTCAGTATGCCAGAAGAGCCTCTCCTGCACGATTTACCTTGCATATATTGAATACCTGATATACGTTTTAAACAACGGAGGAAGCGCGGTGTCTTTATACACCGTTCCGCTTTTGCCCCCTAACAAACCCAAATTAGGAGGCCGGACAACATGGCATGGAAAAAAGCAACATTCGTCTCGCTCTGGCTCGCAGCCCTGAGCCTTGCTATCTGCTCCACGTTTATTTTTATGACATGCGGACTTAAATTTTCTGTCTTTCATGCCGGTTTGGCCGTGCACTGGCAGGATTTTACAGATAATTCCGCCCTGTCGCGGTTCTTGTGGCAATCCCTGCCGGAGTCCGAGCAATGGTCCGATTATGCGCTCTCACTCCCCGGTCTGGTCGCCAGTGCGGCTTTTGTGTCCAGCATTGTGCTCGGTTCTTTTGCCGCATTGCAGTTTGAGGAGCTGAACAAAGGTATTCAGGCTGACCGACAGGCCGATATGCGCCGGTGGGAAAACCTGCTGGTCGGGCAGATGCAGGATGCACATCATCCCTCCCTGTTTGCAGCCAATACCCTTGTGGACAGCCATTACACAGCAGTCGCCAAACGGGCCTGAACCGAACTTCTGCCACATAAAAACCCCTCACGCTCCTGAGTAACGTGAGGGGTTTTTTGTTGAATACAACAATAATTTTTATAAATGATGGGACAATGGAATACGCTGTCTGAATATTATATGCGTTGGATTTTGCAGGTGTTGCATACTTTGGCATGCAAAAACAGAGTGCCTAAAAGCACCCTGCAAGGAAAACTGATTTTTCCAGAAAAGCCATGGTCGGAGTGAGAGGATTCGAACCTCCGGCCCCTGCGTCCCGAACACAGTGCTCTACCAGGCTGAGCTACACTCCGTTATGGCTGAATGCGCTATACATCTCTCTTGCTTTATAAGCAAGAGAGGAAATGCATGAGCCCTCTGGTTTACAGGGCAGACATAGGCAGATCATGCACCTGATCAGATACAACAGAACACGCCAGAGCGGCCGATATATCCGGCACGACCTGAAACAGCGCGCGCGCTTCTGCCGAGGCAAACCCCTGGCTAACTGCTGTATCCAGCATGGCGACCATGGCATCGCCCCAGCCGTCCACATTAACCAGCAGAATAGGCTTTTTGTGCTGGCCAAGCTGCTTCCAGGTCAGAATTTCCATTGTCTCATCAAATGTGCCAAATCCGCCCGGAAGAATCCAGAATGCATCGGCCTGCGCAAACATGATCTGTTTGCGGGCATGCATGGAGTCCGTCACAATCAGCTCGGAAACCTGATCATGCATCCGTTCACGGGTTTTCAAAAACTCGGGGATAACCCCCGTTACCGCCCCGCCGGATTTAATAACAGCATCGGCCACCACGCCCATGAGCCCGTTGGCACCACCGCCATAAATCAGTCGAATGTTTTTTTCGGCCAATGTTTTACCAGCCAGTTCCGCTGTCTGGCGATAAACAGGTTTATCCCCCATGCGGGAGCCACAAAACACCGCAACTGAACGCACAGTTAAGGACATATTACGCCTTCTCCCCGATATTGTATTTTTGTAAATTTTAGCAATTCAAACATATGGGCAAAAAATAATCCATGTTTTTGCCATAGGTTTTTAAACCTTGATGTCAGGTTACAAGGATTTACATAAAACGCAAATCTGTGTCTTGTACAGGAAAGTCAAAGCCATTACCCCGCTCTTTTTGTGCGGGGTAATGGCAACATGCTGCATGATATAATATAAGAAATACTATTATATTATATCATATTTTTTAAAATGGCCTAACAACAACCATAATAACAATAACCATCATCAGCACAGTTGGCACTTCATTGGCCAGTCTGTAAAACTTTTCCGAATGCTGGTTATTATCCTGTGCAAACCCACGGTACCAACGACCGCACAGGCCCTGAAAACCGAACATAAGCAGCACACACAGCAATTTTAAATGCCACCAGCCAGCTCCCCAGTCCACCGAGCCGGGTGTTAAAACCAGCAAGACACCAAAGAGCAGACTGGAGCACATGGCCGGCACCATAATGGCCTTGATCAACCGGCGCTCCATGGTTTTGAACCGCGTGCTTTCCGCAGTCCCGGCCTTGACCTGACAGTGATACACAAACAGCCGGGGCAAATAAAACAACCCCGCCATCCATGCCATGACAGACATGATGTGAAACGCGACAAACCACCTGACCCATGGAAGAAGCACGTCAAAAACCATTATGATACAACCTTGATCAGTTCGGAAAGAATATGCGGGAAATCAGATAATTTCTCTATTCTTTCGATCCCTTTCCAATCCGGAAGTGCTTTTTCCGGTGCACGGAGCATAACGCAGGCCATACCTGCATCAACTGCCGCCTTAGCACCGGGGTCACTATCTTCAAGCACCACGCATTCGCACGGCAGAACACCTTCTGCCTCGGCTGCTTTCAGATACACATCGGGTCTGGGCTTGGGCACACCCATATCCCGCGCAGAATGAATACGCCCGTCAAAATAAGGGGAAAGGCTGGTTTTTTCAAACTTTACGTCCATTTCCTCGCAGGAGGAATTGGACGCAACACGCACGGGAACACCCAGCTTTTGCACCGCATCAAGCATGGCGTGCACACCGCTAACTGGTTCCACGCCTTCCTTCATGGCGGCAACAAAGCGCTGCTGCATTGTTGGCTCCCACTCAGCGCCCAGCTTTTTGCCTGCATTGCGCTCGATCATGGGCTGAATGGTCGCCAGGGACATGCCAGAAAATGTCTGCACAGCCAGAGCATCGGGCACGTTCCATCCGGCCTCCCGCGCCGCCTGCGCACACAGGCGGCAACAGGTTTCCTCGCTATCAACCAGCACACCATCACAGTCAAAAATGACCAGTTTAAGCGGCCCGCGAAAAACCTGAGAGAGAGCCAGAGTCATCAGGGCGTTTCCCGCACGGTTTGAACAAGATCAGCCACATGCTCCACAGGCGTTTGCGGCAGAACACCGTGGCCTAGGTTAAACACATGGGCACGCCCCCGCCCGGCTTCACGCACCTGCAGGGCTTCACGCCGCATGGCTTCCCCTCCGGCCAGCACGGCAACCGGGTCCAGATTACCCTGTAGGCCCAAAGTGTCTGGCACCATATTGCGCACGGTTGCCATATCGGCCCCGGTATCGAGTGCCAGAACATCCACACCTGTCTCACGCGCGTATTCTGCGGCCATCACACCAGCAAGGCGTGGGAACCCAACAACTTTGACGTGCGGGTAACGGGCCTTGATGGTCTGCACGATCTGCCGGCTAGGCTGGATAACGTGACGGCGAAATTCCGAAGGAGGCAAAAGCCCGGCCCATGAATCAAACAGCATAACGGCTTCTGCCCCGGCTTCAATCTGGGCGCAAAGATAGGTTGCTGTTGTCTCGGTCAGCAGGGCCATAAGCCGGTCAAAAAGTGCAGGTTCAGAAAAAGCCATGTTCCGCGTTACAGAAAACTCGCGCGAGCCACGGCCTTCAACCATATAACAGGCCACGGTAAATGGAGCGCCCGTAAAGCCGAGCAACGTGGTTGCACCAGGTTTGGCAACCCCAATGCTTTCTGGTCCATCCACGGCCTTGCGCAGGCGGGACAGGGTTTCCAGCACAGGGGCGGTTGCCTCTGCAATGCGTGCGGGGTCCAGTGCATTAAGGTCCTGTTCGGAGCGGATAGCACCAAGAACCGGGCCTGTGCCTTCCACAAATTCAAGGGACTGACCCATAGCCCATGGCAGGATCAGAATATCCGAGAACAGGATGGCCCCATCCATGCCAAAGCGGCGGATAGGCTGCAAGGTCAGCTCCGTTGCAATATCAGGGGTCATGCAACGGGTCAGAAAATCCGCCTGTGTCCGCATGGCGCGGAATTCGGGCAGAAACCTGCCAGCCTGGCGCATCAACCACATCGGAGGGGGCCACAGTGCCTCCCCGTTCAGAGTTCTGAGCAGACGTTTGGCGGCGGGAATGTGTGTTTGCGTTGTCATGAGCAGAAGTCCTGCACGTCTTTGTCCGCGCTGTCCACGCCCCTCTTCCTATAAAAAAAGAAAGAAAAAGATTTGATGAGATATGAGGGTACTGTTGATAACGGGGTACCCGGCATTCCAAAAATGTACCCCATCTTTCCCACACTGTGTACAGATTGAAGGCCCTTGCAAAATAAAGGCTTTTTGGAGTTATCCAGAAAACATCCAACCACCCCTGTGTACAACTCACCGGTTCATGAGAGTTGCAGGTTGTGCCCGGTACTCGGTACGGCCATGTTCTGAACTCCGTACAATCCACATGTACCCCGGTACTAAGGGAAGTACTCACAGCCCCATTTTTCACCAGTACCTGAAAGAGACTCGCTTCCGTGACTGATTTAGTACTAACGCCGACTCTAATACAGAACAGAGCGTACAAACTGCTTCTGGCCAGTGGTTCTGCTGCCAGGCGGCGTATTCTGGAAAATGCCGGATTGGCCTTTGATGTTGAAGTTTCTGATGTGGATGAGGCGCATATCAAGCACGAAGGCTTACAGCAGAACTGGTCTGCCGATACGGTAGCCCTTCGGCTTGCTGAAGCAAAAGCGCTCTCGATTCAAAAAACCGATCGGCTTGTGATCGGGGCGGATCAGATGCTGAGCTGTGATGGCACATGGTATGACAAGCCGGAGGGACTGGCAGGGGCCCGCCAGCAGTTGCTTGAGCTGAGGGGAAAAACACACACCTTACATACTGCGGTCGTGCTGTGCCGGAATGGGCATATTCTCTGGCGGCATGTTGCCTGCCCAAAGTTGAGCATGCGTGTCTTTTCACACGCATTTGTGGAACAGTATTTGGCACTGGAGGGAGAGGCCTGCCTCGGCTGTGTTGGCTCTTACCGGCTGGAAGGTCCGGGCATACAGTTGTTTGCTGCAATAGAAGGAGATGCTTTTGCCATTCAGGGTTTGCCGCTCCTCCCCCTTGTTGCGGCACTGCGTGAGATGAAAGTGCTCCCAGATTAAAAATTAGGGCTTGTCAGCATTTTAAGTAGGTTGTAAGAGGCTCAACACACACCGCAGGACTGTTGCAAAACAGAACAGGGCAGTGTGTGACAGAACAGTGGGGCCATAGCTCAGTTGGGAGAGCGCTTGAATGGCATTCAAGAGGTCGGCGGTTCGATTCCGCTTGGCTCCACCAGTTCTTCTTCCTAAACCTCTGAAAAATAAATGTTTTTGTTAGAGCTTGGAAGCTGTACCCCTCTTAAAACCCCCCTTACGAAAATACCAACTTGCCAGAATTGCTAGCGGGCAAATCCGGTTGCATTGCCTGTGAATTCGGGCCGACCTGCTTCCAATATGGTTACCCATGAACCATTTGGTTCTTCTGTTTGCAGTTGATGCTGGACACGCTGCACTACCCAAAGACCATTAGATGGGGGGTAAATTGACCCTGTTCCAGCCAAAGATCGCAACTGCCCGCTATCGTTCACCCACGCAGCGGGTGAGTATTTGCTCTTCAGTTTGATCGTTGAACGAAAGCCGATGCTGGGATTAAACAGGCATTGCAAGCCAACGCCCCCTTGGCTGTAATTTGGGTAGCCCATTAAGCCGTTTTCAGATGAAATTTCTATAGCCCCGCTGGCCTCTGCGGTGAAGGCTTTGGGCCAGATGTGTAGGACATTCATGGATATGGTGTAGTAAATTCCTGCGGCTCGAGCGCAGGAATTTATCTGGTCTGATGCGGCTCCCCAATAATAGACAGGGCCAGAGAATGTTGCAGTGACTCCATTATTTATGAAACCAAGTTCTGCTTTTTTAGCTATTGCTTCCATAATCGTTGGAACCGAAACCCCAGAATTAAATGAGGTTGTAGTAATTGGCATTCCTGCAGGGATGGCGGTCGACATGGCGCGCACTTCAAAAGCAACATTTGGTGCATCAGAAAAATCTACATATCCCTCTATAATGCCACCAGAGAATATAGCAGATAGAGCGTTTCCATCATTTCCAGCCATGACAGTTACGGTGTTCTTGCTTTGATCAACGAGGCCAACTTGTGCAACTGAAAGCCGGTTCATCTGGCTAAGCTGCATGCCCTCAATACGCAGGGCGCACATAACGCCAGTTTCCATTCCTGCACTCAGTATCTGGCACGATATCCGGTGACCTGAGAGGGTGATCTGCTCATTATCGCTACCGTCAAAGCCGCCCTGCACGATGTTGAAAACTACATCGATCCTGCGCTTAACAAAGCTTCCGTCAGACATTTTTTATCTCCTTTGGAGATAGAGTGTTTCCCATGACCCGAGCTCTCAAGGCCTCAAACCGGGCGATTCGTGCTGGTGTGGGCTTCTGCTTCCGCCATTTTTGGAAGCCTTTTTTCGATGCTGGAGCGCCTGCGTGCTTGGAATTCCTGAACGATTGATGATGACGCATTTTTTTCATCCCAATTTCCGGGGAGTGGTGACACCGAAGCGTGTCGCCATGTCTGCAGCGGAAGAGGATTGAGCTCGCCTCTGACTCATGAAGCCCTCAAAAACAGATCGAGCCGCATCATCAGCAATATGGGAGGCATCGTGGCCAAGAGCTGTTAAGCCCAGCCGGTAAGCATCGGCCGCACTGTCACATGCCATGGTGTCCACCCCCGTTGCCCAGGCAACTCTCTGGCGAGCGTAGTTGTGAGCGCGTAAGCCGCACCGAACGCGGAGTGCTGCATCTGCAGCAAGCGGGTTGCCTTGGTCATCTGTTCCAAAAATGATTTTTCGGACGCGCTCCATTTCATCAAGGGGGAGGCGGCTGTTGAGGAAATCGATCAGATCCACGGTGCGCATGGCAACTTCGGTGTCATCCGGCCCCGCATTATCATAACGCGCTTGTAGCTCATCAAGCATGTCGGCCACCTCTCCCCATGCATCGGGGGGCAAGCGCTCCTGAAGGAATCCGGTCAGCCGTTCGACTTGGGACTTCTTCATCTCATGCCCCTCCCATCAGCTTGCGGAGTGGGCCCTTTTTAGGGGGGCTTACGTCATCCCCTGGCAACGGGAATGATGCATCCTTATCCAATCCAGCCACAGCAGCCTGCCATGCAGAAGGAATACTTTTGCCAGCTTTCTCAGAGAGGATCGCCCATGCGGTTTGTGGTGTCGTCGCCAGCCCCTTGCCAAGATTGGTTGGCTGCAAGGCAAGTGTTTCATAAATCCCATGGGGTAAATGGCCACACCCAACGAGGTAGGTAATCTGGCTGATGCGCTCGATAATCTGCTCTTCGAGTGCTTTTGCTTCTTCGATGAGATGGTTGACCTCTGGGCTGTTTTTAATGACGTCATCAAATGCACGGCGTGTAGCCATTTTGGCCAACCCTAGGCGGCTATCAATTTGCTTCCGCCAGTCCGCCAATTCTTTCTGAGCTTCCAATGCCGCTTCAAGCTCATCTTCCACTGATGCCATATTGGCACGAAGCTGCCGCATGGAAGGTTGGTCAGTTTGTGCTTCTCCCATGGCTTCATGCACTAGGTTGGAAACACTTTCCTGTTTTGCCTCTTCAAATGCAGCTTCTGCACTACGAAGATTTTTTCGTAACTCTGAAATACACGAAGCAATTTTTTCCTGTGCAGCCTGAATTCCAAAAAACTCAGCCCCCAGTGCATTACGTTTTTTAATTGCGGCGTCCAGTTCCTGCCGAAGAGTATTTTCGGATAGTGGTGTCATTTCATTAGAACCTTACAGCTTGCGGGGAGCGTTGACGCCAGACAGAATGCTGTCTTCATCGGGTGTTGCATCGGTTGCGATGCTCATAGTGTCGGAAGATGAGTTGCCAGTGGTATTGAGCAGCATTCGGACCATGGCCTGCATTCCGGAAATATTGGCAGATCCCGGCGCAATTCCGTTTTGCTTAAGGGCGTTGCTGTAAATTTCAATGGCGCTGTCCATGCCAGCAATGTTTCCAACCAGAGGGGCGACCATCTGTCGGGCTGTTTCTGCTTCTTGCAGCCTGATGCGTTCTCGTTTGATGGCCCGGTCAATGGCCTGTTCTATCTTGCCCATACTGAAAAGCTTTCCCTTTTGCCTTGTTCGGCGATTTTTTGAACCATTGCTGGTGTGAATTTTGGCATCCGGCGTGCGCTTTGCATGAGGAGAGCCCCCGCAACCGCGTTGGCCACGTCATCATGGCCACCGGGGGCATGGTCGATATTATCCTTACCGCTGCGTCCGGTCCGTCTCTCAAGTCCGCAAAGCTGGCGTGAAAGCACTGGAATATCGAGAAGCTCTGCTTTTCCTGAATTCAGAAGGGGCAGCAGATCCCGGTAGAGGTCAGACCGAGGTTTGTCGGACAGGTTGTAGGCGATACCATGCTTGCGGAACTGCTCTCGCGGCCATTCACCGCCGTAGCGATCCCCCGTGACGCTGCTTAAACCATAAGATTTCAGAACACTTGCAAAATCTGACACAGTGGCTTCTGGACTGAATGGTGCCTTGCGTTCACGCACCAGATCCAGAACGGCACAGTCGTTTTCATGGTGAGCAATGGCTAATGTCATGCTGTCGGATGACCCGCCAGAAGGATCAACAAACGCCACGTAACGCACCCGACTGTCACGAGGTAGCTCATGCCGTCCCTGCACTGTGCAGGCTTCCAGCACTTCGGGTGCGACGAACGAGGCTATGTCGCTACGGAACTCAGCCCCGTATTCCGCAGCCGCAGCGGCGGGGTCTTCCTCGTAGGCGTCCCGCTCTTCCTGCTCGTCAAATTCGGGGTTCATGTCCCGTGTGGCGGCTTTCCACACGAGCGTATTGGCACCTTCCTGGCCATAATAGCGCTTGAAAGTTTTCCATAATACGCCACGGCGGGCATAGGGGCTGGAAGCCAGAAGCAGCATGGAACCCGGTATGGTTGCAAGGCCGGGGCGCAGTGCCCTCAGAATTTCCTCATCCGGGTTTGCGCTGCTGTCGTCACGCCAGAAGGCAATTTCATCGCACAGGACGGCTGCATATGTGTAACCACGCGTGGCGCGGAAGCTGGCGGTGCCGATCTCGATCACCACCCTGCGGCCTGTCATCTCTATGATTTCGTCAGTCTCGCGCGTGACTTCCTCTTCCATCTCTGGAACCAGAGAAATCAGTCCGCGCACATAACGGAAGATGGTACGGGCCTGTTTCCGATCTGCTGCAATGATGCCGACTGTTGCTACCTCGCCCGCAGAGAGAAAAGGGCGATAATCCTTCAATGTAGCCAGACAGGTACCCAGCAAGGCCAGAACACGGCTTTTCCCGGCCCGGCGGCCACAGATAAGAGCTGCACGACGGAATGTTTCTAGAGGTAAATCAGTCCGGCCCGTGTGGGTGGCGCATATGGCTTTCTGCTCATCCGTCATTTCCTCGCCAAGAAGGGCAGCAAGGAAGGCTTCCCACGCGGTCCATGTCGGGTTGCCGAACTCTGCCCCAAAAAGGAAAGGGTCGTGCATGGCCTGCAGAACGGTCAAGCTCATGTCCGCTCCCTCCGTTCAGCCAGAAGAGCGTCCATGCCACGTGTTGGGGCAGGTGCTTTGTCCAGACCCAGAGACCGCATGGTGCGGGTAAGGGTGTTTGCCCATGCCAGATACTGCCGTGAGTCCCGTTCAGCAGGTGTACCACCTTCGAGCATATGGCTGTCCATCAGGCCCATATGCAGCGTAAGCCAAGCTGCCCGGTCGATCAGAACAAGCTGTGTGATTGAGGGGTTACCGCCTAGGTGTTCGACCAGTGCAGAACGCACGTTTTTAAGAAGCCGCGCTTCTTTGCACCTTCCGTCCAGTTTATTGAGACTATCTGGTCTCGAGTAGGGGCCTATCTTTTTCATACCCCGTTTATATCAGGGGTATTTTACGTCATTCAAACAATAAAAATGAAACACCAATGATATACAATGGATGTTTCCAAAATTATGCGTCACACAGATGCGGAGAGATACACAGGGAGACAGTTCAAAAAGGACACATCACGAATTGTTACAAGTGGGTGTTATGGTTTTGCAGATTCCAATGCCCGATATACCCCAGATCTGGCGATGCCTAGAGCCTTTGCAATAGCGGTGGCTGACATGCCCTTTTCCTTCATTTTCCGGATGCTTTCTGTCCTGGACAGGACTGTGCGGGGGCGACCCATAGGGCGGCCTTCTGCCTTGGCTTTTGCAATGCCTTCCCGCTGGCGTTCAAGCATCAGGTCACGTTCAAACTCGGCTACGGCAGCCAGCATGGTCAGCATCAGCTTGGAGGTGGGGCTTGTCGTGTCCAGTGTTGTGCCGTTCATGGAGAGAACGATCAGTCCGCATTCCTTTGCCTGGGCGGTTTGCACATACCCCAAAAGATCAGCCGTAGAGCGGGCCAAACGGTCGGGCTTGGTCACAACCAGCACGTCACCCGGGCGCACATACTCCAGAGCTTCCAGCAGGGCTGGGCGCTTGCTGTCCGTGCCACTAACCTTCTCGGAAAAAATCTTCTCGCATCCTGCTGCTGTCAGGTCACGTATCTGCGCTTCCAGTCCGGCGTCCTGATCTACGGTTGAAACGCGAGCGTATCCGATCTTCATGGCTGACCTCATGTCCTAAAACTCCTAAGAGGTTATTCCTTGCTTGTCCTAAAAGTCAAATGGTAATTTTTAGGACTAGGACATTCCGTCATTTTGTCCCAATTTTTTCCTGTCCTGAAAGGCTTGCCTTTTGGGACAATCGTCCGAGCCTGATGCGCCAGCGCAGCGGCGGAGGGAGGCTGACCATAGGGGGAGATTTTTTCGGGCATATCCTCGCACCCCCTAAAACACCCATCAATCACGCCTTCAGAAAATCCGGATAAATGGAAAATAGAACCTGAAATTTTATGACAAGAATTGAAAGGGGGAAGGGTGGGGATAGGTAAACCCGTTATTCCTCATGTACGCGCGCGTATGGTGCCAAATCAGATAACCCTTCCCCACCCTTCCCCCAGTATTTAATCCATCCATCGGGTTTGCTCTGAAAGTAACGGTTTGAGGCCTACACCACGCACAGTCGGATACCCTCGTGATTTTACATAGCGAATACCGTTTGTCCGCTCCAACATCCCACGTAACCGTTTGTTATCGCTCTCAGGCTCTCCGTTGTTACGGCACCATTCCTGAAAATCCTTGAGCAGCATGCTGGGCTTTGTTTCCAGACCGGGGTCTAGAATGCACCTTTCGGCCAGCCACTGGCCAAATGTATCCTGTGCCTCGAAATACTCAGCCGTTGCTTCTCTCACGACTGCCGGGCGGGGCATGCTTTCACGCTGCCATTCCAGACACCCCTGTATCATCCAGTGCAGGATGCCCGGCCATTCTTCCTGTAGCTTGAGTTCTAGATCCTTGTCGGGGCTATTGGGCTTGTGAATGAACGGAACAATGTTGAAGCGCCTGCGGGCGGCCTCATCCACATTCTTGAGCACTGGCTTATGATTCCCTACGATGGTCAGTTTGAACTGGGGCTGGAAGGTAAAGTTATCCTGCCGCATGAAGCGTGCAGTAATAGGGTCGCCACCGGTCATCTGCTTGATCCGGCTTTCCGCCCATGCCCTGCCCTCCTCAGTCTCGGACGCGGTAACCAGACGGGCACCCCGGAGCATGGCAAGGTCGGTTGAATGCCGGTCCCCATGGCTGGCGGTGAATGTGTCCATGGCTGCGACCGTGGCGTAATCCCCCATGATCTTGGAGAGGACGTTGAGGAAAACACTCTTGCCGTTTCCACCGGGGCCATAACCAAATACCAGAGCATGTTCGCGTGTGTCCCCGGTCAGGCAGTACCCGCACCAGCGCTTGAGGAAGGTCATCAGCTCCTCATCCCTGTTGGTGGCTTCCTGCAGGAACTGGAGCCACTTCGGGCACGGTGCCTCATTTGGGGCTACGGCAGTCACGCGGGTCATCATGTCGTTGGGGGATGCAGGCCGGAGCGTGCCGCGGCGCAGGTCAACCGTGCCGCCGGGGGTTGCGAGCAGGTAAGGGTCTTTGTCCCAATCCTCCGGCACCACGGCATGCACTGGGTCTGTGCGGGCAAACCGTTCTACTCCACCACAAAAGGAGGCCTTGCCGGTAATGGCCTGCTCCTTGAACTCACTGTTCCGGTTGGCCTCGGCTACCAGTTCACGTGCATAGCTGAAGGCGCGGTAGGTACTGTCCTCTTTCCAGTGTGTACCGGTCCAGAGAAACCAGCGCCCGGCCTTGTGGTCATAGCGGAGTTCATCCTTGTACCGCTCGGTAAAGGCTGCTGCCATGCCGTGTTCGGTCAGCAGCGCATAATTGTTGCTGCCGGGCACATTCTGGGCCTGCCGTATGCCCTGGCGCACCACGTCCTCAATATTGGTTGTTTCGGTCATACACCCACCCTTGCCCGGAGGGCAGACGCGATGGTCTTTTCAATTTCACGTTGTGTCAGCCCCGCCTGCAGACCTGCTGTTGCCATGGCGTCTACAACCTGAACTGCCCCGGTTTTACCGGAGAGTAAAACTCTCGGAGGATGAACCCTATGGT
>NZ_JOPD01000015.1:0-447 GCF_002153575.1 Acetobacter sp. DsW_54 | reverse complement strand
GAGGTAGAAGATGACGCTTGCTGCGATGTGGATTGCGGACATGAATGTATGCGCGCAGCGGTCATATAGGGTCGCAACACGTCGCCAGTCTTTCAGCTTTGCGAACATGTTTTCGATCAGATGGCGCTTTTTATACAGATGCCAATTGTAAGGTGGCTTTGATTTCCGGTTCTTCTTCGGCGGAATACAGGCTGTGATGTTCCGGTCTGCAAGCGATAACCTGATCTGGTTGCTGTCGTAGCCTCTGTCCCCGATGACTTCTTCTGTCTCATCGGGGAGGTCTGCCAGAAGCACGTCTGCGCCTCTGAAGTCACTGACCTGTCCAGCAGTCAGATGGAGGCGGACAGGTCGGCCCTGATCATCGCACACGGCATGAAGTTTTGAGTTCAGGCCGCCTTTTGTCCGTCCGATATGGCGGGGAAAAGCCCCTTTTTGAGCAGGGACGCC
>NZ_JOPD01000014.1:0-101771 GCF_002153575.1 Acetobacter sp. DsW_54 | reverse complement strand
ATAACCTAAACAAAAAACCCCAGAAAACCGCCAATCCTGAAAATTAACGTTCCTAAACCAAAATAAAAGCGGGCCTCATAGCCCGCTCCTATCTCTCCACACGTTGTCGTCTAGCTCTCAGATAACGTCTTCGGTTGGGCCTTCGGACAAAACTCCTTCCCATTTGGCGGACACAGCTGCTGCGTAGCCATTCCCCAGCACATTGGTAGCCGTGCGCAGCATGTCGAGGAAATGATCAATCCCTAGAATAAGGGCAATACCCGCTTCAGGCAGACCGAACTGCGGCAGGACGGCAACCAGCGTGACAAGAGATGCCCGAGGCACCCCGGCAATGCCTTTACTGCTCAGCATCATGACAAGCACCATCAACGCCTGCTGGGTCCAAGGCAGGTGGATGCCGTAAGCCTGCGCGATAAAGATGGCCCCAAAAGACTGAAATAGAATAGAACCATCCAGATTGAAGCTATAGCCCAAAGGCAGGACGAACCCTGCAATCCGGGACGGTACGCCGAAACTTTCCAGCCGCTCCAGCAGCAGTGGGTAAACGGACTCACTACTGGCCGTTGCAAAGCCAAGGATAACAGGCTGCACAAGCTCCTGAATCAGGACCTTGATCCTGGGGCCTATGACGCAGAAGGTAATAAAGGTCAGCACCATCCAGAGGGTCATGATTGTTCCATAGAACTGGAACAGGAAGCGCCCGAAGTGCATCATCATTTCCGGACCACTATGGGCAAGACTACCCATGATGGAGCCAAAGACGGCAATCGGGGCCAGCACCATGACCATATCGGTCATGCGCAACATGATATGGGCCAGTTCTTCGGACCATGAGAGCATGGTTTTGCCGGCCTTGCCTGCCGCAGGCAAAGACACCCCGAACAGGACCGAAAAAACAACAATCTGGAGAATATCGTTCCGCGACATCGCATCCAGAATACTGGTGGGCACGATATGCAGGACAAAATCGACGGGCTGGAAGGCATGCCGAAGGGAACCGATGTCCGCCGGAAGTGGTGCGGAGAACCCCGCCCCCGGCTGCAAGATGTTGGCCGCCAGCAACCCGATGGTGAGCGAGATAAAGGACATGCCCAAAAACCAGAGGATAACCTTGCCACCAACACGCAGGACCAGCGTATCATCCCCCAGCTTGCCTATGCCGCTGACCAGCGTAGCAAACACAAGCGGCGCGATGACCATACGAATCAATCTGAGGAACAGCCCGGTCAGCAATGTTGACGTCTGCTCAGCCGCACCAATGTAAGCAGGTGCCCAGACATGGATGGACAGCCCGCTTACAATACCCAAAACGAGAGCCACAAGGATGGCGTATGTCCGCCGTCTGGTATTTCCGAACTGCGTGGCAGCTGCCATCGGCGTAATTCCTCTCCCGTTTTGACTGTAAACTTCCGCGACAAAGAGGCTCCTAATAGGAAAGAGTTGTCCGGTCGTCAAAAACCTTGATGCGATACCCCTCCCCCGTTGCCCAGGTTGCCGTTAAAATACGGGATTGTCACAACGTTTCGGCATTGCCCTTTTGCTCTTTCCATGACATGTCATTTTCTTCACTTTCCAGACGTCTGGCAGTCCTGTTCATGTCCTTTTTTCGCTCCGGTGTTGTTTCCCTTATTGTGGCCTCGACCCTATGTGGTCAGGCCATGGCCAAGACCGCGTGCGATACCGCATCCGATGGGCAGATTGAAATTTCCATGAAGGAAGTTGGCGCAGCCATTGGCTATATGTGGGGGCATGGAACGCTAACATATGGCGGCCAGCGTTACCCCATATCGGTCAAGGGTGGTGGCGCTCTGGCCCTTGGTAGCGCAACGGTTACAGGCTCTGGCTGCGTTAGGAACCTCTCCCGGCTGGTGGATTTTGAAGGCACGTACTGGACCGTTGGTGGAGACGTTGCCATTGGCTCCGGCCCGGCTGGCATTGTGATGGAAAATGCCAAGGGTGTGGATATGTCGTTCTCCGGCAACACCCATGGTGCACATCTTTCTGGCCAGATTTCACGCCTTTATTTCAAGATTGATTCGTTCTGAACTCTTGACGTTATGCAGCACTCAACCCGACCGCAAATACCGGGATTGATACACGCTCTGGGCTCTGGCGCCTGAGACTATCCGGCCTTCCAGAATAAAAATTATTTTATACACCCCATAGCAAAAAAGGCCTGTGGAAATCTCCACAGGCCTTTTTTGGTTACTTATTCAGCGGCAATCCTGCGGAATACCTTAGAACGCCCAAGTTGCATCACAGCTGAACCAGAACATGTTGTTTGTACCATTGTTAACGATCGGGTTAGCAACAGTGCCTGCCTGGTTGAAGGGGTGTGTGCCGTTGAGCGATTTATCCAGACGGACTTCAGGCCGGATAATAAAGCCACCCAGAGCCAGCTTTTTATTAATGAACTCCGGCTTATACGTTACACCAACTGTGAGTTCACCATAAGTTGTAGGCATGGCGCTGTAGTAAGGATACGGCTTGTTGGTCAGATACTGCGTGAAGGAGTTGAAGCTGGAATATTCCGCAATCACCATACCCGAATTATCGCGGAAAATTTCGCCACGGGCATTCAGGGTCAGCCACGGGTGGAAAGCGTATGAGAAGTACGTGCTGACACCATAAACATCGTCACGCAGGGCATCATCATGCAGATAGGTGCCGTTGACGGAAACTGTCATCTTATCATTCACATGATAAGTTGCCATGAAGTCCCCGTTATACTGCATCAGGCTGTTGGCAGGCTTACCCAGACCAGAGCTCAGCCAGCCTTCGGCGGACTGTACCTGACGGCCATTGTTGCCCTGAGGGCCAAAATGGCCGATGGCGTGCATATCCAGCTTGCCATCAAGCAGCTTGTTCCATGCAAAACCAAAATACCCTTTGGGCTTGTTGTTGTTCCCCGAAGCGCCAAAGGTTGTGGAGTTCCCCGCATCCACCCCAAGGATCCAGTCCATATGCTGGGTCAGGTGCATGGTGGCCAGAATACCTACTGTTTCAAACGGTACGATATAGTCGGACGCATAGTTGAAGGTGTAGAACGGACGGGCCTGTGCGGGCGTGCCTTCCGCCCCCATGATCCCGTACATCTGGCCGACCTGAACATCAATCCCGCGCTTGAAAATCCACGGCAGGTGAGCATCAATATGCGCCTGCGTAGGCGCCCACTGGTACAGACCATGCAAGGAACCAGAACCCATACCAATGGTCGGGTCAAAGCGTGCATCCGAGCCATACATGGCTTCAAACACAAACCCCAGACCATAGCCTTTGCCAACGGACGTGACCGGATGGGAGATGGAGCCCATAATCTGGTTAAGGGTCGCGGTGTTGGCGCGGTCGGTATAGTACTGCGCAAAGTTGCGGCCCGAACGTGTCCAGGGGTTGCCGGTTACACCCCCTTCAACCGACACATGCGCCTCCAGCCCCTGCCAGTAATTGGGAGCCTGCCCGGCTTTGGGGTGAAAGAGATTGCCCACGGTGGGCTTCATCGCATCATCTTCGCTGCTTACAGCAGCGGGCACTTCCTCACCATCAGAAGGCGTGCCTGCGGCTTTTTCCGCTTCAGGCGGCGCGCTGATGGGCGCATTCACCACCTGAGCAGAGTTCAGGGACACAGGAGCAACTGTAGTTTCTGCTGCATGGGCATACGACGCAAGCAACGAGCCGCCAGATACACACGCCGCAAGGAGGAAGTGAACTTCCTGAACAAAGTTTTTACGCATCTCAACAATCCCAATCCAAGAAAGAAACTATATCTTGTGGCTACGGCTCATTCTTTTTTGAATTTACTCATGAAGAATACTGTACAAACCAGCATGATAGTTGAATAGATAAAAAATATTTCGATGTTGTAATAAATTACGACAGCGAGGGCGATCAGCGCCGCGACAAGGGCAAAGCCCGGCAGAACGGGGTAAAGTGGGGCCTTGTAGCTACGCACTAGCGTGGGTTCGGTCCGGCGCAGACGGAACAGGCTGATCATGCTGAGCATATACATGGTCAGCGCACCAAAGACGGACATGGTGACCAGTGTGGCGGTCAGTGACTGCCCCTGAATGCTGACCAGATCATCGGAGAAAATAGCGGCAATACCGATGGCACCACCCGCCAGCGTTGCCACATACGGGGTTTTAAAGCGCGGATGCAACCGCCCCAGCACTTCCGGCAGGAACCCTGCACGGGCAAGGGCGAACATCTGGCGTGCATACCCCATGATAATCCCGTGCAAGGAGGCCACAAGCCCAAACAGACCCAGCCAGACCAGCATGTGCAGCCAGCCACTATGCGCGCCTACAACCTGCTTCATGGCTTGAGGCAAGGGATCGTTCAGGTTGGACAGGGTATGCCAGTCACCCACACCACCGGCAAAAATCATGACACCAAAAGCAAGCGTTACAAGGGTAAGAATACCGGCAATATACGCAATGGGAATGGAGCGGCGGGGTTCGCGCGCTTCTTCCGCAGCCATGGCGACACCTTCCACGGCCAGAAAAAACCAGATGGCAAAAGGCATGGCTGCAAAAATACCGCCCAATGCCTGCCAGCCAAAATGGGGAGCCCCACCCCAGCCGTCTGACAGAAAATGGTCCCATGTAAAGGCAGGTGCCACAACACCCATAAAGACCAGCAGCTCAACAATGGCAGCAATGGTAATAAACAGCTCAAAGGTTGCTGCAATATGCACGCCTACGATGTTGAGCGTCATGAACACCAGATACGCACCCAGAGCTGCCACCTTGGGAGAAAGCCCGGGAAACTGCACGTTCAGGTAAGCGCCAATAGCCAGCGCAATGGCTGGTGGCGCAAAAATGAACTCGATCAGGGTTGCAAGGCCGGCAATAAGCCCGCCCCAGCGGCCCAGCGCCCGAAAGCTGTAGGCAAAAGGACCACCTGCATGCGGGATAGAGCACGTCAGTTCTGTAAAACTGAAGATAAAGGCCGTGTACATCAAAGCCACAAAAACGGTGGCCACCAAAAACCCGAGCGTTCCGGCGGTTCCCCACCCGTAACTCCAGCCAAAATACTCGCCAGAAATGACAAGTCCAACGGCAATCCCCCACAAATGGAAGGCACCGAGAGACTGGCTGAGCTTGGTCCCGCTGCTCTCACTCATGCGTCTGTGTCCTTATCATGTAAAGATAGTGTGTTGCTGCCTGCCAGTTGGTCCGGGGCAGCGTCTTTCAAACCGACACCTGTCAGGCCAAGCCGTCTGGCCTCCTGCATCAGCCATGCCAGCTTGCTTGTGCCAGCAGGTATCGTCATGCCGTGTGCATGGATGTTGGACAGGCAGTTCCGTGAGGAATCCGGGCACCCCACATACGGTGCGTATGTCAGGTAAATGCCAAGGCTGTCCGCAACGCTCAGGCCGGGGCGCTCGCCAATCATCATGACGACCATGCTGGCCCCCATGGCCTGTGCAATCTCATCCCCCAAAGCAACGCGGCTTTGCGTTGCAATCACCAAAGGAGCAATCCGCCACCCGTGCAAAAGAGGCTGCATGGCCTGAAAAACAGGTATGGCGTTTGTCTGGGTCGCGACGGAGGAAAGACCATCCGCTGCTACAAAAACAACGTCCCACGCCTCTTTGCGCAGCATATGCAAAGAGTTTTCCGAAAGCCTGCGGCCCAGATCCGGGCGACGCAGATAAGTGGCGCGGTCCGTGGCCCGGCTCTGCACATGCAGGCAGGGGGCGCCACGTAACTGCTGCTCCATGGCCTGCACGTTCAGCGGTGCATGTACGGCATCGCGCGCCTGAGCGTGAGCGGCCTGAAAAGCCAGAACGTCCGTTGTACGCTGTGCATTGCCACTACGGCCCAGACCAATGCGCGCACGGGTAAGGCCCCGCAGGGGCTGCCACGCATCTGCTACCGCACCGGGCTGGGTCTGGGGTTTGCCGTATTCCGTCATGCTGCACCCACCAGCCTGGCCAGTTGCGTCTGCCCGAGTTCCAGCGGGCGCATGTGGTTGGTCAGGCTGTCATACAGCCCCATACGCTCCAGCCATGCGGCAAATTCGGGGGCCGGGCGTGCGCCAAGCATGTGCCGCAGGGTCAGAATATCGTGGAAGGACAGGCTCTGGTAATTGAGCATGATGTCATCCGCACCGGGCACCCCGATCAGGAAGGTAATGCCCGCCACGCCCAGCAGGGTCATCAGGTTGTCCATATCGTCCTGATCAACTTCGGCGTGGTTTGTGTAGCAGGCGTCACACCCCATGGGCACACCCATAAGCTTGGCGCAAAAATGGTCTTCCAGCCCTGCGCGTATGACCTGTTTGCCGTCATACAGATATTCGGGGCCAATAAAGCCGACCACCGTGTTCACCAGCAAGGGATTGAACGCCCGCGCCACGGCATAGGCCCGGGCCTCTACCGTCTGCTGGTCAATGCCGTGATGTGCCCCTGCGGACAGGGCCGCCCCCTGCCCGGTTTCAAAATACATGACATTCTGCCCGACAGTGCCACGGCCGAGTGCCAGCGCCGCATCATACGCCTCCTGCAGAATGGCAAGGTTGACCCCAAACCCCTCATTCGCTTTTTGCGTGCCCGCCACGGACTGGAACACAAGGTCCACCGCGCCGCCACGGTTCATGATTTCCAGCGTATTGGTAACGTGGGTCAGCACGCAGGTCTGGGTTGGAATGTCATAAAGCTGGCGGGCCTGATCGAGCATATCCAGCAGGGCCAGACCATTGGCCACACTATCGGTTGCCGGGTTAATGCCAATAACGGCATCCCCCATGCCGTAAAGCAGGCCATCCAGCGTAGAGGCCGCAATGCCTTTGAGGTCATCTGTCGGATGGTTCGGCTGCAGGCGTGAGGACAGGCAACCGGGCAGGCCGATTGTATTGCGGAAGCTGGTAATGACCCGGATTTTGCGCGCAACGCTTATCAGGTCCTGGTTCCGCATGAGCTTGCTTACAGCGGCAGCCATTTCTGGTGTAATGCCCGGCGCAATCCGTGCAAGGGCTGCCGTATCCGCCTCGTGCGAGAGCAGCCAGTCACGGAACTCTCCCACCGTCATATGCGCTATGAGTGCAAAGGCTTTATGATCATGGGTATCCACGATCAGGCGTGTCACTTCGTCTTCTTCGTACGGAACAAGTGCGGTCTGGATAAAACTGCGCAACGGAACATCGGCCAAGGCATAACGGGCGGCCATTCTCTGGGCATCGGACTGGGCAGCCAAACCGGCCAACTGGTCCCCCGAGCGCACGGATGAGGCAACCGCCAGAAGGGTTTTGAGATCGGGGAAGTGGTAAGTCTCCCACCCCAGTCCATGACGATATCCCATTAAGGCCAGCCTCCTGCCCCAGCACAATCCCACTGCAAGGGGCCGGAGCGGGGCACCTCGCAGTTTAGTTCGATACCGTTACAATAGCAGCATCACCCGCTTGAGACTTGACTGGAGGGAACAATTTATTGATCATTCAAAACAAACTGCACCCTTACATAGACGTATCCTGCCATGTCTGACCCGATGCAAAGCCCGACATCTGGTGTGCTGGCCGCCGCCGCAACCGGTGTTGAAGACTTCATTACCTCCCGCGGGGGGGATATTGACCGGATTGCCGGGCGTTCGGGCCTGTCTACCGGCCAGTTCGCCCTGCCCACAGACATGCTGGACCTGACGGCATACTGCCGCCTGTTTGAAGAAGCCGCGCGTGAGACACAGGATGGCAATCTGGGCCTCTGGTTCGGGCAGCAGTTCCAGCCGGAAATGCTGGGCCTTGTAGGGTATATTGCGCTCCTGTCCGCCACAGCGGAGGATGCCGTGCGCAATCTGGCCAGCCATTTTGGCTACCACCAGTGCAACACACACACGCAGCTGATCGAGCAGGAAAACGGGCTACTCCGGCTGGAATACGCTATTCAGGACCCCAGCATTACCCAGCGCAGGCATGATGCCGAGCTGACCATGGGCATGTTCTGCAATGTGCTCCGCCACGCCATGGGGGAGGACTGGGTGCCCGAAGCCGTTCTGTTTGAACACCATCAACCCGAGCAGGCCCACGAACACAGGGATGCGTTTCAGGCCGATATTCGCTTTGGCCATGTGACAAATGCCCTGCTGTTCCGCAAGGCCGGGCTGGAACGCCCCATGCCCAAGGCCAACGCAAACATGCTCGAAATCATGCGGGCATCGCTGATTTCCCTCTCCCGCAACCACCACAGCAACGGGCAGAGTGCCTCGGCCCCATCGCTCAAGGAGCAGATTGCCTCCATGATCCGCGCAGGGCTGGCCGAGCGCTGCTGCACACTCTCGGACATTGCCCAGCGCATGAACATGCCAGCATGGACGCTGCAACGCAGGCTGGCCCAGTTCAACCTGTCCTTCGGCACATTGCTTGAAGAAGTCCGCTACGCTGAAGCCTGCCGCCAGCTTGGGCAGGCTGGCCCGGATATGGGGGAAATCGCCCTCGCCCTTGGCTATACCGAGACAAGCGCTTTCAGCCGGGCATTCCGCAAATGGAGTGGCCTTTCCCCCCGTGCATGGCGCGAACAGCAGTTGATAAAAGCCACCCTGCTCAACGCGGGCTAGACAGCTTTATACCTGCCCTGCTCCGCCCCTGCCCCATTCATATTTGCATCCTCCCCGCATAATATGAGACACGGACAGGGCATGAAGCAGAGCGCCCCTCCCCTCCGCCGTGGCTGGACCACGGGCAGTTGCGCAACGGCTGCGGCCAAAGCCGCATGGCTGGTGCTGCTGGGGCATGAGCCCCCTGCCAGTGTAACCATTACCCTGCCATCAGGGCAGGACGTTGCTTTCAGCCTATGCCAGTATGGCGGCACGCCCGACGCGCCCTGCGCTGCCGTAATAAAAGACGCAGGGGATGACCCCGATATTACACATGGCGCCATGATCCGCTGCACGGTGCGCGCTCTGGCTACCGGGGCGGGTCTTGTGTTCAAGGCCGGGCCGGGTGTTGGCACCATTACGCGCCCCGGCCTGCCGCTGCCACCGGGTGAACCGGCAATTAACCCCGTCCCCCGCGCCATGATCCGCACAGCCCTGACACAGGCCAATAACGGCACACTCCCGGACGCGGAAGTTACAATCAGCATTGATCACGGGCAGGAACTGGCAAAACGCACACTCAATGCACGGCTGGGTATTGTGGGGGGGCTGTCCGTTCTGGGCACAACGGGCATTGTCATGCCGTTTTCATGCTCGGCATGGATACAGAGCATTCACCGCGGGATTGACGTGGCGCGGGCGGAAAACCTGCCCCATGTGCTGGGCGCTACGGGCAATGTGTCGGAAAAAGCAGGGCAGGCCCTGTACGGCCTACCAGATATGGCCCTGATTGAAATGGGGGATTTTGCGGGCGGGCTGCTCAAATATATCCGCCACCACCCTGTCCCCCGCCTGAGCCTTGCTGGCGGCATTGCCAAGATGACCAAACTTGGACAGGACTGTCTGGACCTGCATTCCAGCCGCAGCCGGGCAGACATGCCCGCACTGGCCCAACTGGCCGCACAACATGGTGCGCCAGACACCCTGCCAGAGTTGATACGCACCAGCCCCACGGTGGCGGAGGCTTTTCTGCTGGCCCGCAGTCACAACTTCCCCTTGGGCGAGGTCATTGCACATGCGGCTTGGGCAGTGGCCCACAAAACCCTCAGCCCGGCCCCTGTGCTGTTGGATGTCCTAGTATTTGACCGCTCGGGCACACTGGTCGGCAAGGCTGATGGGCCTTTTACCCCTTAGCTGCGGAACCGGCGGCGGTAATCGGGGTCATACAGAGCACTCTCCCGCCCGGCAATGCCAGCAAGGGCTGGGCCAACCAGCACGAGTGCCGTGCGCTCGATCGGGTTCTGTTCGAGTTCTTTTTCAATGCTTTCCAGCGTGCCATGCAGCACAATCTGGTCGGGCCAGGATGCACGGGCAACAATAGCTACAGGGCATTGCAGGCCGTAAAACGGCGTTAACTCGGCAACAATACGCCCCAAGGCATGCACGGCAAGGTGTATGGCCAGCGTGGCCCCTGTTGCAGCAAAGGATTCCAGTTTTTCACGCTCGGGCATGGCCGAGGCGCGGCCATTAACACGGGTCAGCACAAGGCTTTGCGCCACACCCGGTACAGTCAGCTCCCGCCCCAGAACAGATGCCGCAGCCGCAAACGCAGGCACACCCGGGGTCATGGTCCATGGGATTGCATTGCGCTCCAGCCTGCGTATCTGCTCGGCCACCGCGCTGTAAATGGACAGATCCCCCGAATGCAGGCGCGCAACATCCTGCCCTGCTTTATGGGCGCGCACATATTCGGCCTCAATCTCGTCCAGAGACATGGGAGCTGTATCCACCAGCCGGGCATTGTCGGGGCAATACTGGAGCATATCAGGCGGCACAATGGACCCGGCGTAAAGGCAGACCGGGCAGGATGCCAGAATATCCCGCCCCCGAATGGTCAACAGGTCCGCAGCCCCCGGGCCGGCCCCAATAAAATGAACAGTCACTTTCTATCTCCTTCTGCCACCGCGCAGGTTACACCACACAATACCTGACGGGTCAGGCACAACTGCGCTCCATCCCCCGCACCGGCAAGAGCACATGCCTCCGCAACAGATGCAACCCCCACATGCCGCATAACCGTGGAGGACGCCGTATGGCAGGCAGCCTGCACCTGCTGGAGTTGTGTGCGTGTAATCCACAACACCCCAGCCCCCCACCTGCGCGCAACACTCTGGGGCAGGGTATCCGCGTTTTTAAAATCTGGGACCGCAATATAATCAGGCACGCTGGCCCCAAGCATGTGCAGGCTTTGCGCAACCAGTTCCAGCGCATGCTCCGCCAGTGCGGCACTCTGCCAGCCCATGCCCACTACGATCATGCGCTATGGGGCTTGCTGGCCACCCATTGGGTGACGGTCATGGCGGGTCGAAAAGCATGGAAGCCCCCTACCCCGTCCAGCCGTGCGACAGAAAGGCGGGTAAGCCGCCCCCCCCACTCCTGCATGGCCTGTACAAGGCGTGCTTCTGTTTCCACCACCACGGCATTGACCACCATACGCCCACCCGGACGCAGCGCCGCCCAGGCCTGCTCCAACACACCCGGCCTGCTGGCACCGCCCCCCACAAACACGGCATCCGGCGTGTCCAGCCCGCCCAGACCATCCGGGGCACGGGCCTGCACCACGTGCAGGTCGGGCACCCCCAGTGCCTGTGCATTGCGGGCAATGCGGGCAGCACGCTCTGGCACACTTTCAAGCGTTATGGCGCGGCACCCTTGGGCTGCCAGCATCCATTCGATGGAAACAGAGCCCGCACCCCCTCCAATATCCCACAGCAGTTCCCCTGCACGCGGGGCTAAGGCAGAAAGGGTTACAGCCCTTATTTCCTGCCGTGTTAGCTGCCCATCATGCTCAAAACAGGTATCGGGCAGGCCGCTGCACCGGGGCAGACAGGCCTCTGTAACCTCTGCGGGCACATCCAGCGCCAGCAGGTTAAGGCTGGCAACATCATCCGGCGGGCCATCTTTGGCCATAAAGCTACGGCACCGCTCGTTAGGTCCGCCGAGTGCTTCCATAACGGAGCAGCGGACAGTCCCCAGCCCCAGTTCCACCAACCACCGAGCCAGTTCGCGCGGTGTTTGCGCATCGGCGGAAAGGACAATCAAGCGCGCCCGTGGCTGCAAAAATGGCCGTAGCCGCGCCATAGGCCTACCGCAGACAGAGACAACATGGCACTGCTCCTGCGCCCAGCCAAGCCGCGCACAGGCCAGCGCCACGGATGATGGAGCAGGCAGGCAAAGCATTTCCCCCGCCTCCAGACTGCGGGCCAGCACACCACCCACCCCGTAAAAAAACGGATCGCCCGAGGCCAGTACAACAACAGAGTGCCCACGCAAGGCCAGAACCTGCTGCACCCCGGCACTAAAAGGTGTAGGCCATGCCACACACCGGCCTTGTGGCAGAGGAGCCACCAGTCCCAAATGGCGTGCACCGCCAAAAACATACTCGGCTTGCGCTATCAGGGTTCTGGCCGTGCTGCTTAGCCCGTCCAGACCGTTTTCTCCCACCCCGATCACACTCAGCCACGGCGTGGCCTCAGGGTTATGCGGTTCTGGCATTGCTTACCCCTTCCGACATACAGCGCACCAAAACTGCCCGTGCTTGCCCATGCCTGTAGCAAGCGGATATAGATCGGCTGCTATCATTCGCCGCCAAGGTTTTTGCATGCTTCCAGCGCCCCCCACCCCCTGCACCAACACAGGGAACACCATGCCGCCCAGCCTGCGTGTGTTGGTATTGGGAGGCACAACGGAAGCCAGTAGCCTGTGCCGCATGCTGGGCACAACATGGCCGACCTGCCATGCCGTGCTCTCCCTTGCCGGAGCAACCAGCCAGCCACACCTGCCCGATATGAGCACTCGCATCGGGGGCTTTGGCGGCGTAGCGGGGCTGACCAACTGGCTGCGTGAGCATGCCATAGATGCCGTTGTGGATGCGACCCACCCATTTGCCGCGCAAATGAGCCAGCATGCCGTCATGGCCTGCGCCGCCACACAACGGCCTCTCCTGCGGCTGGAACGACCGGGCTGGACCGCCACCCCGCAGGACACGTGGTTTATGGTGCCCAGTATTGCCGAAGCCGCCAGCGCACTTGCCCGGTCCAGCAGATGGAGTACCAAACCCCAGTCCGTGTTCCTGACGACCGGACGCAAGGAAACCCGGCCTTTTCTGGCAGCTCCCCAACACCACTATCTGTTCCGCTCCATTGAACCACCCCACCCGGCTGACCTGCCCCCACAGACCAGTGTGATCTGTGCACGCGGGCCGTTTGATCTGGAGGCCGAACTTAAACTCATGCGTGAACACCAGATTACCGTGCTGGTCACCAAAAACTCCGGTGGCACTGCAACCCATGCCAAGCTCGAAGCTGCGCGCATACTCGGTGTACCTGTGCTGATGGTCTCCCGCCCTCCTGCGCAGGATACCCCGCATGCTAAAGACGCGGCGGCTGCTCTGGCATGGCTGCATCAATGTGCTGCTTCAACCTTGCGCGCTGTATAAAGCCAGGGTTCCTGCCCATCCGGGCGGCTGACAAGCCGTGTTGCGGGGCAGCCAATCAGCACCAGTGTGCTCATATCTGCCCAGTCCGCATTGGCCTGCGCAATGGTGGACAGGCGAACGGCCTCATCAGGTCGCCCGATGGCACGGGCAAATGCAACGGGTTCATCCCCCCCCATGCTTTGCCGCAGGTGTTCAAACGCGGCCGCAAGCTGCCACGGCCGCGCATGCGAGCGTGGGTTGTACAGCGCAATAACAAACCCCGCCTGAGCCGCCAGACGCAAACGCTCCAGCACAACCGGCCACGGCTTGAGGTTATCGGAGAGGGAAATAACGCAAAAATCCCCCCCCAGCGGTGCCCCAAGCCGGGCAGCCGCAGCCAGCACGGCACTCACACCGGGAATGACTTGAATAGGGAGGCTACGCCAAATGGCGGGACCATTTTCCACCGCTTCGAACACAGCACTTGCCATGCCGAACACCCCGGCATCCCCGCCTGAAACCACGGCCACATGCCGCCCGTTCAGAGCCATTTCCAGCGCGTGCCGGGCGCGGGAGATTTCCTCCCGGTTGTCTGAAATATGGCGCACAACCTCTGGCCCTGCCTCCACCCGTTTGACGTAGGGGGCGTAGCCGACCAAATCCGTTGCGCGGGCCAGAGCATGGCGTGCCTGCGGGGTCAACTGCTCCGGATTACCGGGGCCAAGCCCCACAATGACCAGAGAACCACCGCTCATCGTACACGCTTCCTTCCGGGCAGGAGCACAAGGGAAAAATACGGCGCTTTGCCATCCTGCTCCGCCATGGGGGCAATCACCTGCGCGCCCTGCGTACCGCGCTCCACATAGACGGCTTCGTCCATACGTCCACTACGGGTTATGGCCTGACGGACATGGGGCATATTCCGCCCGATCTTCATGATCACGGCAGCATCAGCACGCTCCAGCCAGCCTGCCAGTTCGGCCTCGGGCAAGGTTGCGGGCAACACGCACAGCACATCATCCCCATGGGTCATGGGGGCATGAGCCTGAGCCCAGCAGCCGTTCATGGCCATAATGCCGGGCACGACCTGCGTCTGGCAGCGTGTTCGCAGCCGGTCAAACACATACATGGCCGAGCCATACAAAAACGGGTCGCCCTCACACAGGAGCGTCACATCGTTACCCGTTGCCAGTTCTTCAGCCAGCCGTTCAGCGCTCTGGTCATAAAATGCGGACATATTCTGGTGGTATGCCGGGTCGTTGACTGAAACCTCGGTTGTAAACGGGTAAATCAGCCGCATTTCCCGCGTAGCAGGGCCAATATGGGCCTGTGCAATGGTCCGTGCCTGACTGGGGTGTTTTTCGCGGCAGAAATACGCAACCACCGGAGCAGACCCAATCAGGCGTGCGGCGCGCAGGGTTATCAGTTCCGGGTCACCCGGCCCTACGCCAACAATGCTGAGTGTGCCCGCCATTATTCAACCTCGCAGGCAAGGGCGTTAAGGGCGGCCGCAGCCATGGCGCTCCCCCCAAGCCGACCGTGCACGACCAGCCATGGCACGTCATGCCTTTTGGTCAGCGCCTCCTTGGATTCAGCCGCCCCGACAAAGCCCACCGGCACACCCAGCACCGCGGCAGGCCGGGGGGCGCCGGCATCCAGCATTTCCAGCAGATGGAACAGAGCGGTAGGGGCATTGCCTATGGCCACAACGGCCCCAGCAAGTTTGTCCCCCCAAAAATCCAGCGCGGCGGCGGAGCGGGTATTGCCAATGGCCAAGGCCTGCGGCGGTGTGCGCGGGTCACGCAATGTGCAGATTACCTCATTATCGGCTGGCAGACGGGTGCGGGTTACCCCCCTTGCCACCATTTCCGCATCGCACAAAATGGCACAGCCACCACGCAAAGCCTGCCGGGCGCGCGGCACAAGATCCGCGCTCATGGCAACCGATTGCGCCACATCCACCATACCGCAGGCGTGAATGATGCGTACAACTACGGTGGCCTGTTCCGGCGTAAAGGCGCTTAGGTCCGCCTCTGCCCGAATGGTTGCAAAAGAACGCTGGTAGATGGCCGCCCCATCCCGAATATACTCATAGGCCGGCATCCACCGCTCCTTCCTTTTTGAATGACTCAAATGCTGTATAAACAGCCTGTTCGCCTACGAACAGGCTTTCCACATCCCCCGAAGCCGAACCATTGCGCACCAGCCCGTAACCCTGATCACCTGCCACCAGAGTATAATCGGCAGAACCCGGGTGAGCGCACCCTTTGCGGCAGCCCGAAACATGCAGGCTGGCCCCTGCTGGCAGCAGCGGAGCCAGATTACGCGCCAGATTTTCCGTCTCCCCGGCAGCCTGCGCGCAAGCACTGGCGCCGCTACAGGCCCAGATACGCAAGAGGGGGGAATGGGGGTCTGTTACCATACCGGCCACAACAGGCGCCTGCTCCATACCGCCCAGCACCAGAGTATGCCACGGGGTCAGGCGCAAAATGCCATCCCCCTGCGTTGCGGCAACAGTTGCGCAGTCATGCAGCATGGTCGCAGTCATGCACCCCATAGGGGCAGACAGGGCAAACAATCCGTGCCCCAGTGGCCCTACACGGCCACAGCAAACCTCGGCCTGCGTAGGTTTGGGTGCCAGCACCTGCCCCGCCAGCCCCAGAATCTGGAACAGCACCTGCCCCACAGCTCGGTCCCGCTGGGGGCGCACGCTTTGGTGCGATGTTACAAAAGCACGTGCCAAAGCAACGGCCTGCCCAACTGCGAGCGTATAAGTAGTGGGAGCCGCACACATGGCGCCGCACACAACGGACCACAGCCCACCTTCCGTGGTGCGTAGGGTAATATCTGCCTGCAACAGCCCCGTGGGGTAAAGCCCACCACCATCCACCGCAAAACCGAATTTGCCCGGCAGGGCCGTTAGCTCTTCCGCACCGATCAGCGCAGTACGCAGGGACTCCGCACAGGCCACGGTCTGTGCCGCACAGCTCGGGTCATCCCCCGCCAGGGGGGAAACAAGCATGGCCTGCCGCCGCTCCATACCCGCATCGGACAGACCAAGCCCCGCAGCCACCGCAATTTCAGGGAACCGGCGTGCAGCATCGGCCCCAAACCCACGGAGTTGCAGGCTGGCCCTATTGGTTAGCCCTATACGGCCATTCCCCTGCCTTTGGGCCACATCCGCCAGCAAAAATGCCTGAGCAGCTTCCAGCCGCCCCAGCGTAGGCCGCACACGCACAAGCCAGCCATCTGCTGCCTCCATGGGTGCAAAAAGACCTGGGCACCACCCTTTGACTTCCGGTTGAGCAAAACCGCCATACACCCCGGTTACTCCCGTCTGATCGGCCACCTGAGCGCCTGAACCGAGAAGATCGCTCCCCGCCATGCCGGCACGCGGCGTCCTGTAAAAACGACAAGGGCTATGGCACCACACCCGCCCCCATGGTGGAACAGAGCCATCCAGCCAGAACGCCGGATACTCGCCCCTGTTCCGCCCCTTGCACACAACATGCAGGGGCTGGTCCGCGTTCGTGTTAGGCCGCCCGATATAGACTTGTCAAAGCGCTCCATGGCACGGCAGGCATCCACTTTTATGCCCTTTGACGCAGCTTCCTCTTGCATCGCGGGCAAAACCCTGCTTGCAGCATGACTCATGCAAGCTTCATTTGAGCAAACCAGCTGGTTTCCCATCATGCTCCATCTGGAAGGGGCACGTGTTCTTGTGGCAGGCGGCGGCAATGTCGCGGCCAACAAGGTGCAGCTTCTTGTGCCTACAGGTGCGCGGGTGGAAATTCTCTCCCCCACACTCTGCCCCGAACTCGAACGCCTTGTGGCGGACGGCAAGGCGGAGGTCACACGCCATGACGCCACGGTAGAAAGCCTGACAGCCCGCCTGCCCGGCTGCCGCATGGTTTATCTGGCCACCAGCAACCGTGCGCTCAATGCCGAACTCAGCGCGCTGTGCCAGAGTATGAACATACCCGTATGCGCGGTGGATGCTCCTGAAGTTTCCAGCTTTATTACCCCGGCCATGACCACACGCGGCGCTGTACAGATTGCGGTTTCCACCGGTGGGGCCGCCCCTGTGCTGGCCCGCAGGCTCCGCGCGAAAATTGAAGAGATCATGCCCGCAGGCCTGCACAGGCTGGCGGCATTCATGCAGCAAAGCCGTCTGGCCCTGCGCACCCGCGTACCGGATTCCGCCATACGCCGCCGTGTATGGGAAGATTTTCTGGATGGAACAGGCGGCGCTCTGGCCATGGCGGGCAACACGCAGGCCGCCCAAAATGAACTCGACCGCATTCTGGACCAGGGCCATGCCAGAACAGGGGAAGTGTGGCTTGTTGGCGCAGGCCCGGGCAACCCGGACCTGCTGACGCTCGCGGCACTGCGGCTTATGCAGGATGCAGATAGCGTTTTATACGACAATCTGGTTGGGCCGGATATTCTGAACTACGTGCGCCGCGATGCCGAGCGGGTGTTTGTTGGCAAGCAGACCAATAACCACACACTCCCCCAAGATGGCATTAATGCCGAGCTTATCCGCCGCGCCAAAGCGGGGGAACGTGTGCTCCGGCTTAAAGGAGGCGACCCGTTTATTTTTGGCCGTGGCGGGGAGGAAATAGAGGCACTGATGGCCGCAGGCGTGCCATTCCGCATTATCCCCGGCATTTCGGCCGCCAACGGGTGCGCTGCCTATGCGGGCATACCGCTCACACACCGTGACTGCGCACAGGCCTGCCTGTTTATTACCGGCCATGCCCGGGCCGATGGCACCCTGAATCTGGCGTGGGAAACCATAGCCCTGCGCAGCCAGACCATTGTTATTTACATGGGCCTTACGCTGGTTGCACAGCTCTGCGCCCGGCTGGTGGAACATGGCCTGCCAGCAGACTGGCCCGCAGCCATTGTGGAAGGGGGCACCCTGCCACACCAGCGGGTATTAAGCGGCACTCTCAGCACGCTACCCCAACAGGTTGCGGAGAACCACATAACCAGCCCTGCCCTGATTATTGTGGGTCAGGTTGTCCAGCACCGGGTTGTGTCCTCCGCTCCTGCGTAAGGCTCCCGGCCGTGCTAGGCGCAATGGGCCTGATGGGCGTATAACGCTCTGGCACCATTGCGCTCCAGAAGCTGGTCAGCCCTTACGCAGAGCGCATCCGTTGCCGGGGGCCGCCCGAACATGCGCCGGTATTCCCGACTGAACTGGGATGGACTCTCATACCCCACGGCAAAGGCGGCCTCTGCGGCATCCACATTCTCGCTGACCATACGTCTGCGTGCTTCCTGCAGGCGCAACTGGGTCCGGTATTGCAAGGGGCTCATGTTGGTCGCTGCGCGGAAATGCCGATGGAAGGTGGAAAGCCCCATACCTGCCACACGGGCCGCCCGGCCAATATCAAACGGCTCCGCATAATGCTGGGCAATCCAGTGGATGGCCCTGTTGATGTGGGAAAGGTTGCTCCCAGCCGTTGCAATCTGCCTTAGTGCACACCCCTGATCCCCCTGCAACAGCCGGTAAAGCAGTTCACGCACGATCAGGGGTTTGAGGATGGGAATATCCTCTGGCTGGTCCAGCAGCTTCATCAACCGCAAGAGTGGCTCGGTAATGGCCGAATTAAGCGGGCTTAGCCCCATACCCATAATGCATGCCTGATTGGGGTCCACCTGCTGGTCGTTCACCACCAGCAGCAGTTCCGCAATCAGGGCCGGGTCCAGCGCCAGACACAGGGCCAGGTAAGGGCGCTCTGGCGTGGCCTGTGTAATGCAGCCGGCTACAGGCAGGTCCACAGCCGTAACAAGGTAGTGGCTGTCATCATAATCAAACACACGGTCGCGGAGCATGACCTGCTTTTTGCCCTGCACAATAACGTACACGCGGGGTTCAAACACAAAGGGAATGGGCTCGCTCACAACCTCGGCCCGGTAGAGCGTGAGCTCGGGGATAGCGGTTGTTACCGTGGAATGGGCACAGTGCCTGAGCACCAGCTTCTGCAATTCCGCCAGATTACCAACCATACCTGCCTCTTTATTACGCTATGCCATACCTGCCC
Source organism: Acetobacter sp. DsW_54 (assembly GCF_002153575.1). Lineage (NCBI taxonomy): Bacteria > Pseudomonadati > Pseudomonadota > Alphaproteobacteria > Acetobacterales > Acetobacteraceae > Acetobacter > Acetobacter sp. DsW_54. The sequence goes on along the minus strand of NZ_JOPD01000014.1, from coordinate 82,713 downwards.
CTAAAGGACTGGGCAGCCAGCACCATTCCAGATAGAGCAGAATAAGGCAATCAGCCACGCCCATGCCTTGCCTGAAACAGCAGGCAAATAGCCCGACAGAGAGAATCAGGCAAGAAGTGGGGAGAATTGCTCTATCCCCCTCGCCCTCTTCCGTCCCATTGTGGCATCACTGATCACACAGCCAAGGAAGAACAGGCTTATGGCTTACGCCACAACAAACCCCTACACGGGCGAAGTCGTCAAAACTTTTGCCGATGCGACCGACCAGGAAGTGCAGACCGCGCTGGACGCAGCCTATACCGCATTCCAGTCCTGGCGTGATGCATCCTTTGCCGACCGCGCAAAGGTTATGTCTGCCGCAGCACAGATCCTGCGCGACAACATGGACGATTACGCCGCTCTGCTGACGCTGGAAATGGGCAAGGTTTTTGGCGAAGCCAAAGCCGAAGTCACGCTCTCGGCCGAAATTTTTGAATACTACGCAGAACACGCCGAGCGCCTGCTGGCCGCCGAAGCCCTGCCGGTTAAAAACCCTGAAGAAGGTCAGGCCATGCTGGTCCATGAACCTCAGGGCATCGTGTTTGCCATTGAGCCGTGGAACTTCCCCTACTACCAGATCGCCCGCATCATTGCGCCCCAGCTTTCCGCCGGGAATACGGTCATCCTCAAGCACGCTTCCAACGTGCCGCAGTGTGCCGCAGCCTTTGATGACCTGATGCGCAAGGCTGGCCTGCCGGAAGGTGCATTCCGCAACCTGTACCTTGCCCGCCATCACACCGAAACCGTGCTGAACGACCCGCGCGTATGCGGCGTGGCCCTGACCGGCTCCGAAGGCGCTGGTGCCATTGTGGCATCCGTTGCAGGCAAGGCGCTCAAAAAAGCAACCATGGAACTTGGTGGTTCGGACGCATTTGTTGTGCTCGAAGACGCTGATCTGGAAAAAGCAGTCAAATGGGCTGTCTTTGGCCGCCACTGGAATGCAGGGCAGGTTTGCGTTTCTTCCAAGCGGTTGATCGTGGCCGACGCCATTTATGACCGCTTTGTAGAACTCTACAAAAAAGGCGTTGCCGAACTGAAGGCAGGGGACCCGATGGACCCGGCTACCACGCTGGCCCCGCTCTCCTCCCAAAAAGCAGCGGACGACCTGCGCACACAGGTTGATGAAGCCTGCAAGCTGGGCGCCAAAGCCGAAGTTATTGGCGCTCCTGTGCCCGAAAAAGGTGCTTTTTTCCGTCCGGTGCTGCTCACCAACCTGGAAAACAATCCCGCCCGCCTGTGGGAGTTCTTTGGCCCGGTTACCCAGCTTTACCGCGCAAAAGACACCGAAGATGCCATTCGCATTGCCAATGACTCTCCCTACGGTCTGGGTGGCTCTGTGTTTACGCAGAACACCAAGCTTGGGGTGGAAGTAGCCCGCCGCATTTACACCGGCATGGTCTACATCAACCACCCGACAATGGTAAAAGCCGACCTGCCGTTTGGTGGCGTGGCCCGCTCCGGCTTTGGCCGCGAGCTGATCGGCCTCGGCATTAAGGAATTTGTCAATCACAAGCTGATTGACGTGGTGGATATTGACGCACCGTTCTAATCAAACGGCGGAGCAGGACTGTAAGCCGCATTAACCGGCGGCTTACGGCCCAACCATGCAAAAGGCCCGGCAGTTCTGCCGGGCCTTTTGTGTGCTTACCCCCAAATTATCGTTCAGTTTGCCCCACAGCCAGACGCAGCAGAATATGCTCGCGCAGTTTCTGGGGGAGCAGGCGTTCAACCACACGCAGAACGCGGAACGGCCACGGAAAAATATATTCCCGCCGCCCCTGCGCAATGGCGCGGGCAATCAGGCGGGCTGCTTTTTTAGCTGGAACCAGAAAAGGACGTGGGCCTTCGAGCCGCTGGCTCATGGGGGTGTCCACAAAACCGGGCACGATCAATGTTAGCTGCACGCCATATTGCCGCCAGGCAAGCCCGGCAGACTTGGCAAAAAATGCCAGTCCGGATTTGGAGCTGCTATAGGCGGCAGAAAAGGGCATTTCGTAAAACCCGGCAACAGAGCCTATGAGCGCAATATGCCCACTGCGCCGCTCCACCATGCTCTTGGCTGCTGCCGTGGCCAGCGTAACCGGCGTTGCATAATTGACCAGCCCAAGCTGGAGCACCTTCTGCGGGTCTTCCGTTTTATCGTCCAGAGACTGGATGTCAGACAGGCCTGCACCAAGCACCACACAGTCGGGCTTGTGGGCTGCATCATCTTCCTCAAAGGCCTTCAGGGCGGCGGCTCCATCGCACAGGTCTATCTGGCGTGTATGCACTACGGCCCCACTGGAGCAGCATTCCATGGCCAGCTGGCTCAGCCGCTGGGCATTTCTACCCCACAAAATCAGGGTCCGGCCGGGTGCCGCATAATGGTGCGCAAGCTCCGCACCAATGCCGCCCGTAGCCCCTGTAATCAGCACGGAACGCAGAACGCCTTCCCCCGATGCATCAGATTTCACATTTTTTCCTTTCCCATTGAGAGAGAATGAGGCATCACCCGTGGAGTTTTTCATGTTCCGTTCCATGGAGGGGCAATGTCTTTCCCGACTCAGATTACCGTTTCCCCTGTTTCGGGCTCACGTCAGCTTTCTCTCTTTATAAAGCTTCCACGCCAGATTTACGATGGCTTGCCCGGATATGTTGCCCCTTTGGACATGGAAGAGCGCGATATGCTCTCCCCCAAAAAATCGCGTTTTTTCGACCACGGCTTTGCCTGTTACTTTCTGGCATGGCGTAATGGCAAACCGATTGGCCGCATATCTGCCCAGATAGACTCCCTTGTGCTCAAGCAGCCCGGCCCCAGAACCGGCTTTTTTGGAGCGCTGGATACAGCTGAACCCGCCTGTGTTCCCCTCCTGCTTGAAGCCGCCACCAAATGGCTTGAAACACGTGGTGTTGAACGCATCCGCGGTCCATGGACACTGAACAGCAACGGCCAGTCCGGTGTGATGATTGCAGGGCAGAATGAAATGCCCATGATCGGCACCCCATGGCACCCCGCAACCCTCGGCCCTGCCGTTGAGGAAGCGGGCTTTGAAAAAGCGATGGACCTGCTCTCCTACAGCATGGAAACAGGGCCACAGGCCGAGCGTGCCAACCAGATTCCCGCCAACCTGCGCCAGCGTCTTGGCAAGATTACCATGCGCGGCCTGCGCTTGAAACACATTCCAGAAGACGCCACGATCCTGCGCGAAATCTATAATGATGCCTGGGCCGACACATGGGGCAACGTGCCCCTGACCTCTAACGAGGTTGAATCCCTGCTCAAGGCGATCAAGCCCATCCTGCGGCCTGAGCAGTATGTACTGGCCGAGGTTGAAGGCGAACCGGCGGCCATAGCGCTGGTTATACCCAATATGTTTGACATCAGCGGGGATCTGGGCGGCGCGCCCTCCCCTCTGGGCTGGCTCAAGCTTGGCTCGCGCATTCTCCGGCATGACTTTCATTCCGCCCGGGTTGTGCTCCTTGGCGTGCGCAAAAAATATATGGGCACCGCCCTGCGCGCCATGCTGCCTGTACTGATTATTGATGAACTGATGAAGCGCGGGCATGTCCTGCCCTACCGAACCATTGAACTGGGCTGGGTGCTGGAAACGCATACAGGGTTGCGCAACCTTATTGAGCGTATTGTGCCCACACCGTACAAAACCCACCGTATGTACGAAAAAATTCTGGCTCAGCCAGAAGCCTGAATTCTTCCGCAACAACAGGCAAGCGCCACAACGCGGCGCTCAGCCTTTAGGCCAGAGCCCAGCCCCCGTTTACAGGTGGCTCCAGCCCTTGGCCCTGAAGTGCATGGGCTGTCCTGCACCATCCATAACGGACACACCCGGCACGCCTGCCTCAAACTGACCTATCCGGGTTACAGGCACCACTCCATATGGGGTGGGCAGACGTGGGCAGGATAGTAGCTGACGCTCCCGCTCAGGCGGCACAGCAAACAGGATTTCATAATCATCTCCGCCCGTCAGGCAGACTTCCTGCCACGCAGGCCCTAATGCGCGTGCTGCGGCCGAGAGCGGAACCTGATCGGCCTGTATGCGCACATGTAAAGCGTTTTCCCGCGCCAGGTGGCCAGCATCCTGTACCAGCCCGTCAGACACATCCATCGCGGCGGATGCCAGACCATGCAGGGGCAGCCCTATCCGCGGCTGCGGCAGGCGGTAGCGTTCCGCCAGATGGCCCGTGGGGTCAGCTAGAGGAGGTTCTAACCCCTGCAGCACACGCAGGCCCAGCGCTCCATCCCCTATGGTCCCACTCACCCACAGTCCATCCCCCGCCCGGGCTCCACACCGCTGGACAGCCTGACCGGGCAGGACCGAGCCAACAATGGTCAATGAGAGAACAAGTGGTCCGGAGGTGGAGGTTGTATCGCCCCCCATCAGGCTCAGCCCAAAGCGGGCCTGATCCTGCGCCAGACCAGCGCAGAACTGCTCCACCCACGCATCCGTAATATGGGGGGGGCGCGCAAACGCCAGCAACCAGCCTTCCGGCCTGCTCCCCATGGCGGCAAGGTCGGACAGGTTGCACCGCAACAGCTTGCGGCCAATTGTATCGGGGGGGTCGATTGGTAGAAAATGCACATTTTCTACCATGGCATCTACCGCCATCACCATTTCTCGCCCCTGAGGGGGCGAGAACACCGCGGCATCATCCTGCAGGTTCAGGGCGGCAGGGCCAGCCAGCGCTAAAAAATGCCGCCGTATAAACGCAAACTCAGGCGGCAGATCAGTCTTCGGTTGGGGGGACGGCGGTGCTGTCATGATCTTCAACCGGTGCGGGGGTTTTGAAAAGCGTATCCAGCACACCATTCACCAGACGCGGCTCATCCCCAAAAAAGAAGCCATGTGCTACGTCCATATACTCGTTGATCAGGACCGCAGCAGGTGCGTCTTCGTGGCGAAACTCCGCAATAGCCGCCATAAAAAGAGCGCGCAGGACCGGGTCCAGCCGCTCGATCGGCCAGGTGGATGGCAGGGTCTGGGCAATATCACCCTCAATCGCCGTGCGGTTGGAAACGGCCCCTTTTACAATGGCGGTAAACAGAGCCACATCCGCTTCGGGAATACGCCCATCCTCGTAGGATTCACCGCTCAGGGTGGTGCCAAACCGATGGACCAGAAACTGCTCAATAACGGAATCCGGACGATCCCCATTCTGCTCAATCTGGAACAGGGCCTGCACGGCGGCAACACGCGCGGCTGTGCGCGGGCGTTGTGCGGCTTTGAGCTTGGGTTGGTCCTGTAGTTCAGTCATCGTTCTCTCCTGCTCCGCTTTTATGCGAAGCCGCGTTTTGTGGCGTTTTTACACATAAAGGTCTAGTCTTTTTGTTCGCTCTGCTGGGTTTTGCTTTCCATGAGCGTCAGAATCTCGGAAAAATCGCGGGCCTCCGTAAAGTCGCGGTATACGCTGGCAAAACGCACATACCCCACGCCGTCCACTTCCTTGAGCGCGTCCATGGCAAGCTCACCAATGCGGGCGGAGGCAACTTCCGTATCCCCCGACGCTTCAAGCTGGCGCACGACCCCGGTTACAATCTGCTCCATCTGCTCATCCGATACCGGGCGCTTGCGCAGAGCAATACGGATGGAGCGGGAAATTTTATCCCGATCAAACGGCGCTCGCCGCCCATCCTGCTTGACCACCACCAGCTCACGCAGTTGCACGCGCTCTACCGTGGTAAAGCGCTGCCCGCAGGACAGGCAAGCCCTGCGGCGGCGAATAGCCGACCCTTCTTCATTCGGGCGACTGTCCTTGACCTGACTATCCGGGTTCCCGCAAAAAGGGCAACGCATGATGGTACCAACCTTCCCTCAGGCGCGTATCCGACGGCATTGTGCTGTTCAAAGAGCGCTAGGTGACAATCAGATATTTGTTTTAACCGGGTTCGTCCATACTGCTCATGCCCCAAGGCGCACGGAGACACCATGAAACCTCGTTACCAAGCAATACTGGCCAGCGCTCTGATCAGCCTGCTGGCACTCGGCCCCGCACAGGCACAAGAACACAATAACGGGCAATCTGTTCCCGGACAGGCTGATGCCCAGAAAGACATCTCCATTACCGATATTTCACTCCACCAGCCTGCCACACAGGGGCAAGGGCAGACGGAGCTGTATTTTAGCCTTACCAATAACAGCCACACAACCCATTTGCTGACCGGCGTTGTCTCCCCCGCCTGCAGCACACTGGTTGGCTACCACACTGATCAGGAAAACACCCCCGGCACCCGCCACCTGTTCCAGCATCTGGCGCTGCCAGAAGTTACAACACTGGTATTTGCCAGTGCTGGCTACCACATGCTGTGCGTTGGCCCTGTTGCACAGGTGCTCACCCAGCCCAATGTGCCGGTTACATTCCAGTTTCTGGGCGGGTCCAGCAAAACCGTGTCTGCACCGGTTACTTCCGCCGCCCGGTAGTGCAGGAACAGGAACCAAAAGAGCCGGAGCACGCTCCGGCCACTTTTTTGGGCCCCGTCTCTTAGCCGCCGGTATAGGTGCTGAGCGTACGCTTAACAGCCTGATGCCAGCCAGCAATCATGGTGCGGCGCTGGGTGCTGTCCATTTTGGGTTCAAACAGGGAACCCCGCGCCCATTCTGCCGCTACGTTTGCTTCATTTTCCCAGACACCAGTTGCCATACCGGCAAGGAAGCCAGCGCCCAGAGCCGTTGTTTCAACATTGCGTGGGCGCTCAACCTTGGCTTGCAGCATGTCGGCAAGGAACTGGCAGTACCAGTCATTGGCGGACATGCCACCATCCACACGGATGCTCTCCGTAGTGCCACCACCGTCCTGCACCATGGCACTCACCAGATCCAGCGTCTGGTACGCCACGGATTCCAGAGCCGCACGGGCAATATGGGCCGCAGTGGCATCCAGCGTCAGGCCACAGATCAGGCCGCGTGCATCCGGGTCCCAATGAGGCGCGCCCAAGCCAACAAACCCTGGCACCATGTACACGCCATGGCTGTGTGGCACGCGGGTTGCCATATCATCCGTCTGGGACGCATGGGTGATCAGGTGCAAGCCATCACGCAGCCATTTAATGGCTGCACCAGCCACAAAAATGGAGCCTTCAAGGGCGTATGTTGGTTTGCCATTGAGCCGGTAAGCAACCGTGGTCAACATCCGGTTGCGTGATTCCACGGGCTTGTCCCCCGTGTTCAGCAGCAAAAAGCACCCCGTACCGTAGGTGGCCTTGGCCATGCCCGGCGTAAAGCAGGCCTGCCCCACAACGGCTGCCTGCTGGTCGCCTGCAATCCCGGCAATGGGAATGGCCCGCCCAAACAGGGCTGGGTCTGTTTCCCCATACAGAGTGCTGCTGTCCTTGACTTCGGGCAGCAGGCTGGCGGGAATACGGAACAGCTTCAGGAGGTCCTGATCCCACTGCTGGCGATGAATATCAAACAGCATGGTGCGCGAAGCATTGGTTGCATCGGTTGCGTGGATCTTACCACCCGTCAGCCGCCACAGGATAAACGAATCAATGGTGCCAAATGCCAGCTCACCTTTTTCAGCGCGGGCGCGGGCATCGGTCACGTTGTCGAGCAGCCATGCCAGTTTGGTGGCGGAAAAATAGGGGTCCAGCAGCAGGCCCGTGCGTTCACGCACCAGAGCCTCGGCCCCTTCATCACGCAGTTTCTGGCAGACACTGGCCGTCCGCCGGTCCTGCCAGACAATGGCGCGGTGGATCGGCTTGCCCGTGCTGCGCTCCCACACCACAATGGTTTCGCGCTGGTTGGTAATGCCAATACCGGCAACGCGGTCCGCAGCCCCGCTCTGCTCCAGTGCCGCGCGTGCTGTGTTGAGCACATCGGTCCAGATGTCTTCTGGGCAATGCTCCACCCACCCGGCGTTGGGATAATGCTGCGGGAACTCCTGACGGGCCGCAGCCAGTTCGTTGGCGTCACGATCAAAAACGATGCTGCGGGTTGATGTTGTTCCCTGATCAATCGCCAGAACACAATCTTTTTTGGTCATGGGGAATATCCCTTCTTATTCTGAGCAGTCAGTCTGCCGCAGGAGTGGAGTGACGGCCCAGTGCGGGCATGAACGGACGCAGCAGCGTCTGGTAAATCGTGGCCCCGATAAGCCCACCCATAAGTGGGCCTACAACAGGCACCCACCAGTAATTCTGGGGAGAAGGAAGAGCCGTACGCCCCCACCCTGCCACAAAGCAGAACAGGCGAGGCCCAAAATCGCGCGCAGGGTTAATGGCCCACCCTTCCAGATACCCCGAAGATGCGCCGATAATGGCAACCAGCAGGCCAATGATCAATGCACCCGAGTTAGCCTGTGGGGCAGCCGTATTGTACTGGCAGGTCACTGCAAAAATACCAAGGACCAGAAATGCCGTCAGGATTGTTTCGTTCAGCAGCGCATGCAGGGGCGTTACAAAATCACCCGGATGGGTAAAGAACACGCCTGAGGCGGCGCCATCATTGGCAAAATCCAGATGATGGGACACCGCATAATGCACGATAACCGAGCCATACAGGGCATAAACCAGACAGGCTCCCAAAAAGCCACCCGCCACCTGCGCCACCCAGTATGGCAGCACCTTGCGCCATGCGAACCCACGGTAGCAGGCAAGCGCCAGCGTAACCGCAGGGTTGGCATGTGTGCCAGAAACAGCACCGGTCACGTAAATGGCCAGAGTCACACCCAGCCCCCACGTAATGGCAACTCCCCAGTAGGAGAGCTGGTAGGGGCTTGGGTCATATAGCGAGTACATGGCTGCAACGGAATCACCGACCAGAATAATGATCAGCACCGCCAGACATTCGGCTATCAACTCGCCCCAGAGACTATTTTTTACCTTATCCATATCTTTCCTCTTTTTGTTTTTTTTGTTCGGAAAGCGGTGTTTTACAGATCAGACAGCTTTCTTCTGAACATAGGTTTCAACGCGGGCTTTTTCCGCGTCATTCAGATGCAGGCCCAACTTGCTGCGCCGCCAGAGCACATCTTCTGCCGTACGGGCCCATTCACGCGCCATCAGGTAATCTACTTCACGCGTGCTCAGGTCCCCACCCAGCAGTTCCCCCATATCGTCCATGCTGTTGGCCTGTCCGATAATTTCGTATGTGCGGCTGCCGTAATTACGCATCAGACGCCATGCCAGTTCTTCTGGCAACCAGGGAGCTACGCGGCGCAAGCGGGCAAGGGCACCGTCAAAGCCACCTTCACCAATATCCCCACCGGGCAGCACTTCGCTTGCGGTCCAGCTCTGGCCACCAACTACGGGCAGCACAGGGGCCAGTTTTTCCAGCGCATGTTCGGCCAGCTTGCGGTAGGTCGTGATTTTGCCACCAAAAATGGAAAGCAGGGGCGCACCATCCTGCGTGTCCAAGTCCAGAACATAATCGCGGGTAACGGCAGAGGCGTTGGCAGAGGCATCGTCATACAACGGACGCAGCCCTGCGTAGCTCCACACCACATCGCTCTCACGGATCTGCACGTTCAGGTAGCGGTTCACGCTTTCGCACAGATACGTTACTTCATCGGGTGCTATGCCCACCTTACCCGGCTCATCCTTCCACGGAATGTCCGTGGTGCCGATCAGGGTGAACTTCTGCTCGTACGGAATGGCGAACACAATCCGCTTGTCAGGGTTCTGAAAAATGTAAGCCTGCGGCCCCTCGTACACACGCGGGACAATAATATGGCTGCCCTTGACCAGACGTACCGATTTGGAATTGGGGATTTTAAGCGTATCGGCCAGCAGGCGGGCAACCCACGGGCCAGCAGCGTTCACCATGGCCTTGGCACGCACGGTCTGGGTCTGGCCGGTTATGCGGTCTTCCAGAGTTGCCACCCACTGCCCGTTCACGCGCTGCGCGGCAGTCAGGCAGGTGCGCACGCGCACATCGGCCCCACGCTCGGCCGCGTCCATGGCGTTCAGCACAACAAGGCGGCTGTCCTGCACCCAGCCATCGGAATAGATGAAGCCCTTGGTGTATTCAGGCTTGAGCGCACGCCCCGAAGAATGCTTGCGAAAATCCACGCCAATGGATTTAGGCAGCGTCATGTTGGATGCCAGATGATCGTACAGGAACAGCCCGGCCTTAAGCATCCACGCCGGACGCACCAGCTTGGAATGCGGCAGCACAAAGCGCAGCGGCCACATGATATGGGGGGCCATGGTCAGCAGGCGTTCACGCTCCATCAGCGCTTCACGGACAAGGCGGAACTCATAGTATTCCAGATAGCGCAGGCCACCATGGATCAGCTTGGTGCTGGAAGACGAGGTATAGCTTGCCAGATCATCCTGCTCCACCAGCAGGACGGATGCACCACGCCCGCAGGCGTCACGCGCAATGCCGGTGCCGTTAACGCCCCCCCCGATAACGAGAAGGTCATAAATACGCTCGGATGTTTCTGCTGCTGACATGGTTTTTATCGGTTCCATCTATACGAAGGCTTTGTTCGTTTTATTCGATTTCGAAAACAGAACGCAAGAACTATGGTTATCGTCCCCGATGGATGCGTTTTTTTGAGCCATGATGTTCTTTTACGAACACTCCTGCGCGCCAGTAACATGGAGCTGCACATCATGCTCGCGCAAAATGGCCCGAATACCCGGCGGAGGAGGCTGGTCCGTAAAAAACGCATTGATCTGGGATATATGCCCCACACGCGCCATGGGCCTGCGCAAGAACTTGGTGTGGTCCGCCAGCAGGAACACCGTTCTGGCGTTGCGTATGATCGCCTGCGCCGCGTTAATTTCGTCCGCATCAAAATCCAACAACGTGCCATCCGCATCAATGCCGGAAATGCCGATAACGCCAAAATCCGCCCGATACTGCTCGATCATGGCTGCTGCCGCCGGGCCAACAATGCCACCATCGCGCAGGCGTACGCTGCCACCTGTAATGATCAGGCTACATTCAGGAGCGGGAGCCAGCAGAGTTGCGACATGGATATTATTGGTAATAACCCGCAGGTTTCTATGGGTGCGCAGCGACCGGGCAAAAGCTTCCGTTGTGGTGCCGATGTTAATGAACAGGGAGGCCCCGTCCGGTATGGCCTTTGCCGCTTCCCGCCCTATGGCGTCCTTGGCTTGCAGGTTCAGGATCTGCCGGTCTGAATAAGCAATGTTCTCGGCGGGGGAAAGGCTGCTGGCCCCTCCATGGTGGCGGGCAAGCAGCCCCTGCCCGGCCATAATGTTAACGTCCCGCCTTACGGTCTGCACGGTTACGCCCAGCTCGCGCGCCAGTTCCTCGCTGGCAACATACCCGTGCTGGTTGACCAGCCGCAGAATATGCCTGCGTCGTTTTTCCAGCGCATTGCTCATGCCGGTTCTGCCTCAATAACCGCCAGCACAGCCTCCCCATAACGCTCCAGCTTGGAGCGGCCTACGCCCTTGATCTCACCCAGCGTATCCAGATCATCAGGTTTTTCGAGCGCTATGTCTTTCAGAACCGAATCATGGAAAATGACATACGGCGGAATTTCCTGCTCCTTGGCTTCTTCCCGCCGCCATTTGCGCAGAGCTTCAAACAGGGCCAGACGGTCTTCAGGCAGGTCCAGAGCAGCAGATTGCCTCTGCCCCCGAGAGCCCCCCACATTGCCGGTGTGTTCCACAACTGGGTCGGCCCGCAAGGCAACGTTTTCCTCCCCCCGCAGGATCGGGCGGGCGATGTCGGGGTTCAGTCGCAACCCACCATACTGCCCTTCTATCCGCAGGGCGCCCCGCGCAATAAGCTGGCGGACCACACCACGCCAGAACGACTCGCTTCTGTCCTGACCAATCCCCCAGACCGAAAGTTTGTCGTGCCCGTTACGGCTTATGCCGTCGGTCCTCTTGGCCCGTAAAACGGCAATAACGTGCAGCGCGCCAAAACTTTCCCCCGTGCGATACACAGCGGACAGCAGCTTGCGGGCAGCTTCCGTTCCATCAAATGTCAGCACCGGGTGGCGGCAGTTATCGCAATGCCCGCAGGGCTGTTCCAGCTCCTCGCCAAAACAGTGCAGCAATGCCTGCGTGCGGCACCCTGTGGTTTCAGTAAACGCGATCATGGCCTCCAGACGGCTGCGCATGATCCGTTTTTCGTTATCTGGAGCCGCGGACTGGTCCAGCCAGTAACGAGCACGGGCTATATCCTCCCCCCCGTAGAGCAGCACCGTATCAGACGGCAGGCCATCGCGCCCGGCCCGGCCAATCTGCTGGTAATACGCCTCGGGCGAGGAGGGCATATCCAGATGCACAACTGCGCGCACATCCGGGCGGTCTATGCCCATGCCAAAAGCCACCGTGGCCACAATCACCAGCGGTTCCCCCGAGCGAAAACGCAACAATGCCGCGCGCTTTTCCACCGGAGACAACCCCGCATGATACGCCAGCGCAGGCCAGCCACGCTCCCGCAGGGAGGCCGCTATACGCTCGGTTCTGGCACGGCTGCCACAATAGACAATGGACGCGTCTTCCCTGTAGCGCTCAAGGGCTACAAGCAGTTGCTTCAGTTCCGAACCTTTGGGCTGCACGGCAATATTGAGGTTGGGCCGATGAAAGCTTGAAACCAGAACCTGCGCGTGCGGCATATCCAATGCCGCCAGAATATCGTCCCGCGTGCGTTCGTCCGCCGTGGCGGTCAGGGCAAGCCGTGGCACATTGGGAAAATGCCGCGGCAGCGCGGTCAGGGCCCTGTATTCGGGCCGGAACTCATGCCCCCAGGCCGAAATGCAATGCGCTTCGTCTATGGCAATAATGGATAGTGGTATGCGCGTCAGGCGGTCCAGCGTGCCTGACGACAAAAGGCGTTCAGGCGAAATATAGAGCAGGTCCACACGGCCATTGGCCAGATCAGACCTGATCTGGGCTGATTCGTTTTCGTCCAGCTCGGAATGCAGGGCAGCGGCATTAACCCCAAGCTGCCTGAGCCCTGCCACCTGATCGTCCATAAGCGCGATGAGGGGGGAGATAACCAACCCCATGCCGGGCCGGCACAGGGCTGGAATCTGGTAACATACGCTTTTGCCCCCGCCCGTGGGCATGAGCACAAGGGCATCCTGCCCCTGCATGGCGCATTCTACAGCCTGCGCCTGCAAGCTCCTGAACCCGGGGAACCCAAAGACAGCCTGCAGCACCTCCTGCACGGACCGGTTACAAAACCGGTCACGCGGGGGCACTCCCGGTACCCTTTCCTCCGGCAAGCCTAATGGTGGCTCATAGGGGGGAATGTCGGCATATGCAGGCTCTCTTTCCTCCATGGCAATCAGGGGCTTGTCAGTTCGATCTCTACACGGCGGGAGCCAACAACCATCCCTTCAAGGTTGGAAGGGGCGCGCGGTGTTTCCACAATACGGTCACTGCGCACGCCATCGGCCTGCAACTTGGCCGTTACGGCCTTGGCCCGCTGGATTGCCACCAGTGCATCGGCAGACAGGTCCTTGCCAGCCCCGGCATACCCTTCAACCCGAACAATGCGGGAGGGGTGCTTGTCTGCTTCCTGCGCGACCTGCGCAACCACTTCCTGCCCGGCCTGATCAAGCTCGGCCGACTGGTTGGAAAAAAAGACAACATATTTGCGAGGGGCCTGACTGGCGCATGCAGCCAGAAGGCTCAGGCAGGCGACTGAAAATAAGCGGCGCATAATGATCATTCCTGAATTATCAAAACAAAACCGTTTTATTTGGTGCCCCTCCGGGCTGCTGGCGTCAACAACGATTCCAGCAGGCCTAGGCCGCAGCAGCTTTTGCCACACCATCGGACAGGCGCCAGATGCGGTCCAGCTTTTCCACCCCGGTCAGGCGGTGGGCTATCAGTATAACCGTGCGCCCCTCGGTTACGGTGTTCAGAGTCCGGAGGAAGTCCTGCTCCGTCTGCGCATCCAGCCCTGTTGCGGGTTCATCCAGAATAAGAATGGGAGCAGGTGCCAGTAGCGTACGCGCCAGCGCAATACGCCGCCCCTGCCCACCGGAGAGACGAATACCCCCCTCACCTACCCAGGTATCCAGCCCTTCGGGCAGAGACCGCACAACATCGGACACCGCGGCCTGATCAAGAGCATTCCACAGATCATCTTCGGAAGCATCAGGCCGGCCGAGCAGCAGATTGGCACGAATGGTATCGTCAAACAGGTGTGTTGCCTGCGAAAGCCAGGCCATTTTGCTGCGCACGGCATCGGGGCGTATGGTGGTAATATCCTCCCCCCCCAGACAAATCTGGCCTTCCTGCGGGCTAGCAGCCCGTAACAGCAAAGCCGCAAGGCTAGACTTACCCGTGCCAGACGGCCCCAGAATAGCCACCCGCGCCCCTGCGGGAATATCCAGCGTAAGCCCTTTTAAAACCCACGGCCGATCATCCGCCCACCGGAAGCGTACATTGTTCAGGCGGATGCTGGTATCCACAGGGGCATGCTCATGCGTAACCTGCGCATTGGCAGCGGCAGGCTGTACTGCCATTTCCACCACCCTGCGGGCAGAAACCCCCATAATGCCCGCCTGCAAACCGGCACGCGTAAGGGTGACTGCACTTTCAAATACAGCAACGGTCAAAAACAGTATGCTCACCCCTTCAAGGGCACCCACCTTGGGTAGCAGAATACCGCCAATGCCCAGCAGCACCATGAACACGGCGATCTGCCCAAACAAAAAGGCCAGAGCATTGGCAAAGGCCGCACGGCGGGCCACAGCCATCTGCCCTTGCAACAATGCGGCATCCGCAGCCTGCACACGGGCCAGCATTCGCCCTTCTGCGCCGAATGCCCGGATTTCGCGCAGGCCACCTACCAGGTCCAGCACGGAAATACGCAAATGCGCCAGCAGATGGGCAGCCTGATCAGCCGCCTTCTGCCCCGACCGCGCGATCAGCCACGGCACCAGAAAAGATGCGCAGGCAAACAGCACGCCAACAGCCACCCCAAGCACAAGGCTCTGCCGGCCCACAATAACCAGCAAGGCCGGAAAGGTCAGTCCCGCACAAACCAGCGGCACAACAATCCGCAGGTATAACCCGTCCAGCGCGCCAATATCGGATACCAGACGGGACAGCATATCCCCCGCCCGGCGGAAGCCCAGCCCTGCCGCTGCACCGTGGGCAAGGGAATGAAAAAACCAGACCCGCAGATCCGCCAGCGCACGGAACATGGCATCGTGCGCAAACAGGCGCTCTGCATAGCGCAGCGTCACGCGCCCCACGCCTACCCAGCGCAGCAGTGCGGTTGTCACCACCACTTCGCCCAGCACACACCCAGCCAGCCGCAAGCCGGACACCTGCATAAGCGCAAGACCACAGGCCAGCGCAGCCAGTGCCAGCAGCACGCCCACAATCAGCCGCACTCCCTGCCTGCGCCACAGGCCGAATATAACGCATACAGCCTGCCAGTCCGTAAATCTGGCTGTGGGCTGCACGGGCACATCATGCAGCCTTGCGGTCGGCTGCACGGCTGATGTCTGATCTTGCATTGCCATGTTACGCAGCCCCCTGCCGATTGATAACACGCCCGTTTTGCAGGTCTATCCGCCGCCCCTTGAACATATGAGCCGCAGCCGAGTGCGTAGCCAGAATAACCGTGCGGCCAACGGCCAGCCGTTGCAGGCTTTCAAAAACACTTTTTTCGGTAGCAGGGTCCAGATGCGCTGTGGGTTCATCCAGCAGCAGAACCGGAGCGTTTTTGAGGTAAGCGCGCGCAATGGCAATACGTTGCGCCTGCCCACCAGACAAACCAAACCCACCTTCACCGATCTGTGTATCCAGCCCGTTGGGCAGGGTCGGCAGGAACTCATCCACGGCGGCGGAACGCAGGGCATTTGCCAGTTCACGCTCGTCTGCATCAGGTTTGGCGAACAGGATATTATCCCGCAGTGAACCCGCAAACAGCACAGGTTTCTGCCCGATCCATGACACAACGCGAGACAGGGCATCGGGGACTATGCTCTGCAAAGGCGCGCCATTAAACAACACCCGCCCGTTCTGGGGGGTAATAAACCCCAGCAGCAGCTCCATGATCGTGGACTTGCCTGCACCGGATGGACCAGCCAGCACCAGCGTCTCCCCCGCCGGCACGGTAAAGGTAACATGCTCCAGCGCAGGCCCGCGAGCGGGGTCCCATGTAAAGCCGACATCATCAAAAGCCACCATCACGCCGTTGGCGTTAACGGTTCTGGCCCCTTCCAGCACCGGCCGCTCTGTTACTTCGGGCAGGTCCAGTATGGCGGTAGCTGCCCCTTGGGCGTGTGCACGGTCCTGATACGCCAGTGCAAGGCCGCGCAGGGGAGCAAAAAACTCCGGCACTGCCAGCAGGGCAAACAGGCTGGCAACCACGGTGTGCTGCAATGCGGGGGATGGACCACTGGCCTGCATGGCCAGTGCCTGCCGCCCATCGAGCACTGCAAGCAGGATGAACGCAATGACCATGGCGCAGTCAATGGATGCGGAGGAAAGGAATGCCACCCGCAGCACCTTCATGGTACGCACGCGCAGTTCTTCGGCGGCATCCCCCAAACGGCGGGTTTCGTCCTCGGTCCGGCCAGCCAGAACAATGGTGGCAATCCCTTTGATACGGTCCAGAAAACGTGCCTGAAGGCGGGTCATGGCCAAAAACTGGTTGCGTGATGCCACAGCCGCACCAATACCAAACACGGCCTGCCCAACAGGAACGGCCACCCCGCACAGCCCCAGAATGACAGCCGCACGCGGCTGCATAATGCCCACGGGCAGCAAAATCAGTACGGGCGCCACCATCCACAGTACGGAGGCAGGCACCCAGCGGCCAAAAAAGCCATCCAGCGCTTCTATCCGGTCCACAACAATGGAGGCCAGCACACCGCTATGCGTGCGGCGCAGCAATGCAGGACCACCGGCAAGAATGGAGGCCATGACCTCCCCCCGCAAACGCCTGCGCGCCACAATACCGGCTTGAGCAGCCGCCACATCCGCCTTGATCATGCACAGGGCACGCAACATGGCCAGAGCCGGGAACAGCATAAAGGGCCACGCTGGAAAAGCAGCCCCCTGCCCGCCTGCCTGCCACGCCACAAGGGCATGCCCAAGAACAACAGCCACACACCATGCCTGCCCAATACCGGCAAGACTGGAGAGCAGCCCGGACCCAACCACTGATCGCGCTGCCTGACGACCAAGACGCGACTGGAGGCGCGTCCAGTTACGTATTGCTGCTTTCTCGTTCCTCATGACAGACAGCGTTTATACTGCTCTGCCAAGGACGCAACAGTTTAGATCGCCACTCCCTGCTGCGCTTAAGGCATGCCAACGCTCTGCGGGCTACCTAATTTTACGGGTTTTCCGCTTTCTCCAGATGCAGGACCAGTGTGAACTGCACACCATCCTTGCCGCTATAGCTCAAAGATGCCTTTAGCTGTCTGGCAAAACCATGAATGAGCTTGAGCCCGATCCCCTGCGTGCCGGATGCGGGGTCGAAGGAACAGCCAATCCCGTTATCACCAACATTCAGCGTGACCAGATTGCCATTTTTTGTCAGCCGCACATGAATAACGCCCATCCGGCCATCGGGGAATGCGTATTTGATCGAGTTTGTCACAACCTCGGTCACGATCAGCGCCAGAGGCACGGCCTGATCCGGGTCCATCCAGAAACTGTCTGAATCCACCTGTAGGCGAATACGCCCTGCATCCGCCTCTCCTGCGATATGGAAGGTCTGCTCGCACAGGTCTTTTAAAAAAACGGCCATGTTCAGGCTGGTCAGTGAATCCTCGGCGTAAAGGGTGCGGTGCAGCGTTGCCAGCGCCCGGATTCGGTCGCGCGCCAGAGCAAACTCGGCCCGGACCTCAGGGTGGGCAATCTGGTTGGCCTGAAGATTGAGCAGGGACGCCACGATCTGGAGGTTGTTTTTAACCCGGTGGTGAATCTCCTTCATCAGGAGTTCCTGATGCGCCATGGCCTTCTTCAGCCGCGCTTCATGCCGGGAGAGGCGCTGTGTTGCACGCGTAAAAGCCTGCCCCAGCCTTTGCAGCTCAAGCGGCATGGTGCGTGTAACGCGCCCGTCAAACACCCCTTCCATCTGCCATTTACGAACGGAATAGGTCAGCCGCCGCAAAGGCCAGACAAGCACGATATTGGCCGCGAGCGTAACGCCCACCAGCCCCGCAGCCAGCAGGAACAGCAGGGCCGCAATCTGGAAAACCATGGCCCGCAGGGCATCGGCTTCTATGGGGGTGCGCTGGGTTGAAACAAAAATATCCGCACCACCCGCAATGCCACCAAGGGCATACCCCCCCTGCATGGACGGGAGCGACACAACCGAACGGTCACTTTTTTCCAGCTTTTCCTTTAACGGAAATACAAGCCCGGGTGACGGCTGCTCCCAGTTGCAGTCGGTGCAAACGGGAAAAAGCTCTCCATCGTGCATAAGCAGCCACGCCTGCACGGGGTTTGTATCATCCGAAAATGCATCCCACCCCGAAGCACCGCCCAGATAAGCCCGTGTGCGCGAAATTTGCAGGATACCAACCAGATAACCATGGGCCTCCGGCTCTGCCAGAAAAACGGCAGGCACGGTTATCCGTAAAAATGCCCCGTTATCTTCCCCACCACCACTTTTTTGCACGGCTTCCATAACCGTGGCGTTAATCCGTGCGGGAGGGGTTAAGGTCCCGACTTCCGCACAGGAGCGGCCTGAGGGGGAAACAGAATCGAGCTTTTTGCCTCTTTCATCCAGAACAGCCAAAAAGCAGTATCGTTGCCCACTAATGGTTTCGGCCAGTTTGAGCGCATGCACGAGCTGGTCATGCGTGAGGTCCATGTTGCCGATTGTTTCAAGCGCACTGCGCAGGCGGTCCGTATCGTGCCGGAACTGCTGGTCCAGCCGCATAATGGCGGCAACAGCACGCTGGGCGCTCCCCACCCGGACTTCCTGATAATTCCGCAGGGCCAGAACAGCGCCAATACTGAGCACGGGAATACCCGAGAGGCAGATAAGTACACGCATACGCGCGCTGGTGGTGATAAACACCCGCCCCAACCCGGACATTAGCAGGGCGCCAACACGCCGGGCAGCCTGCCCAAGCACGGAAAAGACAGACAAAAGGCTCAGTCCTGCTTGCTCCGGTCTTCCTCAATCAGCTTCAGCAGCTCTTCGGGCACAGGTTCATTCACAACATCATCAAAAAGCTGGTGCAGGCCGCGCTTCAGCCAGACATCAAAAGCCTGATCCCGAGACTGCCTGCCTTTGCGGGGGGGAGCGCCGTCCATACTCTTTCCCATTCCGAACCTTGGATCCTGCCGTTGTGTGCCTGACGCCACTGTGTGCGGAGCAGGCAACTCATCCCCGACAGACCTGCGACTTATAAGCCCAGCATGCGCCATGTTCAGACCACTGCTGCGCTCATACGAGAGGAAACCCGCTGCGCGCCGCCATTCTTTTTTGCCGCCCCGGCCTGAACTCGCTCGCCTTTTTTGCGGTCACCTGCATCAGACACGGATTCTTCTCCAGTTAACCAGACTTCAAGCTGACGCCGGGCACGGAAAACCCTGCTTTTGGCCGTACCAACAGCGCAGCCGGACATTTCCGCCAGTTCCTGATAGCTCATTCCTTCGAGAACCCCCAGCACCAAAGCTTC
Organism: Acetobacter sp. DsW_54; assembly: GCF_002153575.1. Classification (NCBI taxonomy): domain Bacteria; kingdom Pseudomonadati; phylum Pseudomonadota; class Alphaproteobacteria; order Acetobacterales; family Acetobacteraceae; genus Acetobacter; species Acetobacter sp. DsW_54. The sequence continues at coordinate 63,138 of NZ_JOPD01000014.1, read as the reverse complement.
CCGCTGGTCATCTGGCAGCCGTGCAAGCGCTGCATCCAACTCCATCAGGCTCAGCCGGTCATCATGCCGGGCAGCGACTGCCAGCATGGACTGGGGAGCATCATCAATATCCGTAGTTTCGCGCTTTTTACGCAGGTCGGAAATAAAGCGGTTCCGCAGGATACGGTGCATCCATGCGCCAAAATTGGTTCCGGGGATAAAACTCTGCTGAGCGGCCAGCGCGTTGCAAACAGCGTCCTGCACCAGATCTTCTGCGGCGGTGCGGTTGCGGGTCAGCGCCAGTGCCTGCACACGCAGCTTGGGCAGGATGGCAATAACCTGATCGTGGAATAACGAGGCTGTCATTGTTTTTACTCCGCTCTTCTTCCGTTTTATGGGAGCAATGAACAAGACCCCGCCAAGGTTACATCCGGATGCATTTTTTGTAATCACGAAAACGAGAGCACGTAACCCCGCAGGCCCCGCCCCTCTATTCCGGCTGTGGCTGCGCCAGTTTGTGCAGCATGGTTCGCGCGCGGGACACACGGGCCTTGATGGTCCCGACATCCACTTCGCAAATCTCTGCTGCTTCGGCATAGGTCATGCCCTGCGCACCAATAAGCACCAGTGCCTCGCGCAAAAGCGGCGTAAGCTGCCACAGCAGGGCTTCAAGCTCATGCACTTCCTGCCGCCCATCTGCCGGAGATACGGCCCGTTGCGGCGGGTGCTGCCCGTAATTGGCAAGCACCTCACGCTCTTTTTTGCCGCGCCGCCGCTGTTCCAGAAAAAGGTTGCGCAGGATGGTAAAGCACCAAGCCTTCAGGCTGGTACCAACCTCATACTGCGCCATACGGTCCAGCGCGCGCAAAACGGTTTCCTGCACCAGATCATCTGCCAAAGCGGGGTCGCGCGCCAAAAAGCGCGCAAAGCCGCGCAGGGATGGCAAAAGCGCCAGCAATTCCACCCTAAAAGGTGAACGCGCATCGCCCTGATCGGGATTTGGTGTGTTAATCAGGATTCATCCCCTTTCGGCAAACGCCGCTCCGTGGCATCATTGCCTTACCGTATGTTTTTATCATGACCTAATCATAAGGAGATTTGTCATGTCAGAGTCACTGCGTGACGGGCTGATCCGGGCTCTCCCTTATGGCAGACGTTATGCACGCGCCCTGACAGGCAACCAGCCCGAGGGCGATCTGCTGGTAGCACAAAGCCTGAGAGGCCTGACCTCCCAACCCCCGGCGGAGGGATTTACCCCCCTGCTCCAGCTTTATCAGGCCATCTCGCGCCTTTATGCTACGGACGAAACACACAGGAGCACCCAGGGGCCGGGTCTTTCCTCCACCCAGCGGCAATTGCTGCTGTTGACCACACTGGAAGAAATTAACGTGGAAACAGCGGCCAGAATTATCGGCCTGCCCCACGACCAGGCCGCACATGAGCTAGAAACCGCACAAAAGCAACTCCACAAAGGGGTGCAGACCTCCGTCCTGATTATTGAGGACGAACCCATTATTGCCATGGATATTGAACTGCTGGTCATGCAATGTGGCCACAAGGTTGCCGGCATTGCCCACACGCAGGCCGATGCCGTGCAACTTGCGGCACAAACCCGGCCGGGCCTTATTCTGGCGGACATCAACCTTGGTCCGGGGGGAGATGGCATGGCAGCAGTGGCCGAAATTACGGCAAGCTTTAAGGTACCCGTTATTTACGTAACGGCTTACCCCGAACGACTGCTGACGGGTGAAAAGCTGGAACCCTGTTTTGTCATTACCAAGCCGTTTGACCCCTTAACCCTTGCCGTTGCCACCTATCAGGCCGTAAGCAGTATGGGTGTAGCTCAGACCTGATTTGTTGGGTAAAAAGCTGCCAGAAACCTTGATCGACCTTATTCTGGAACGGCTGGCAATCTGTTATGGCGCTACCCCCCCTACTTCATTTGCAGGATATTACCCTAACCCTTGGTGGCAAACCGCTCCTTGATGGCGCCGGGTTTGCCGTTGGCAAGGGCGAGCGTGTCTGTCTGGTCGGGCGGAACGGGTCGGGCAAATCCACTTTGCTCAAAATCGCCGCGGGTCTTATTCAGCCAGATGGTGGCAGCGTTTTTCTTCAGCCCGGTGCTTCCTTACGTTACCTCCCCCAAGAACCAGACCTGAGCGCATACGCAACAACAGCCGACTATGTTGCCGCCCAGATTGCAGACCCCAACATGGAATGGCGTACCGGCCCCATGCTGGATGCCCTTGGCCTGAGCGGAACGGAAAGCACAGCGCATCTTTCAGGCGGGGAGGTCCGGCGTTGCGCCATTGCCGGTGTGCTGGCCGCAGCCCCTGATGTGCTGCTGCTTGATGAACCAACCAACCATCTGGACATGCCAACCATTGAATGGCTGGAGCGCGAACTGCTCAGCCTTGGTTCGGCCATGATCATGATCAGCCATGACCGGCGGCTACTCTCCACCCTTTCTCGCTCCGTGGTCTGGCTGGACCGGGGCATAACCCGCAGGCTGGATGAAGGGTTTGACCGCTTTGAATCCTGGCGCGAAGACGTGCTGGAACAGGAAGAGCGCGACGCCCACAAGCTGGACCGCCAGATTGCGCGGGAAGAAGACTGGATGCGCTACGGCGTAACAGCCCGCCGCAAACGCAATGTGCGCCGTGTGCGCGAGCTGGCCGCCCTGCGCACAGCCCGGCGCGATGCGGTGCGCGCTCCGGGCACGGTTACTCTCAATGCCCAGTCCGCCTCTACCTCCAGCCGCCTTGTGGCTGTGGCGGAGGACGTGAACAAGGCGTGGGGGGACAAATGCGTAATCCAGAACCTGAACCTGCGCGTCCTGCGCGGGGACAGGTTGGGTGTTGTGGGGGCCAATGGCGCGGGCAAAACCACCCTGCTGCGCCTGCTAACCGGGGGTGACCAGCCAGATAGTGGCACCATTAACCTTGGCCCATCCCTGAGCATGGTCACACTGGACCAGCAACGCCGCTCCCTTAACCCCGAACGTACTCTGGCCGAAACCCTGACTGATGGCGGGGGGGACATGGTGCAGATCGGGGATGAAAAGCGCCATGTTATTGGCTACATGAAGGACTTCCTGTTCCGCCCCGAGCAGGCGCGCACCCCTGTTAGCGCCCTGTCTGGCGGGGAACGAGGCCGCCTGATGCTGGCCTGCGCACTGGCCAAGCCATCCAACCTGCTGGTTCTGGACGAACCAACCAACGATCTGGACCTGGAAACGCTGGATATCCTGCAAGATATGCTCAGCACCTACCCCGGCACGGTTCTGCTGGTCAGCCATGACCGTGATTTTCTGGACCGTATTGCCACATCCGTGCTGGTGGCCGAAGGCGGAGGCGCATGGGTGGAATATGCCGGTGGCTACAGTGACATGCTGGTACAGCGGACCCTGCAACCGCTGGAAACAGCCCCCGTTGTCCCCACTTCCGAACCAGCAAAACCGCGCGAGCAGGCTGCCCGGCAAGCCACCCGTAAACTCAGCTACAAAGACCAGTATGCGCTGGACAACCTGCCGCTGGAAATGGAGAAACTGGAAGCCAAAGCCCAGACACACCGCACCAGCATGGCGGACCCCGACCTGTATAGCAAAGACCCAAAAGCGTTTGACCGGCACTCCACCGAGCTACAGAAAATTGAGGCCAGACTGGCTGAATGTGAAGAACAGTGGCTTGAACTGGAAATGAAGCGTGAAGCATTACTGACGGAGCAGGGCTGACCCTGACCGCTCCCCGCATAACGCCGCAAGGTGACTTTACCCCTTGAGGACCTGATAAATGCAGGCACGATGACAAAGCCATCTAACACGCACAGACCTTCTGCTGGCCCATGGGCCAGCGCGCTGCGGTCATTGCTGCGCAACCGCGCGGCACTTGCCTCGGTTGCGGTTCTTGCCTTTATTGTGGTGGCAAGCCTGTGTGCGCCGTTTTATGCCCGTCACATTGCCCATACTGACCCGTTTGTATCCAATGTTGCAGGCACCATTATGCTCAACGGGCAGGAAACAGACATCATGCAGCCCAACGACAACCCGCTGCATCTGGGGCTTAGCCCCATTGGCCCCACCGGGCACACTGCATACCTGTTAGGGGCAGATAGTCAGGGACGCGACATTATGGCCCGACTGCTCTATGGGGGGCGGAACTCCCTGCTTATTTCCTTCAGTGCTGCGATACTCTGCCTTGTTATGGCCGGAACTGTTGGGATTGCCGCCGGTTTTTTTGGCGGGGTAACAGATATGATCCTGTCCCGGTTGATGGATATTATGTGGGCCGTACCTGTTTACCTGTTCGCCATATCGCTCTCCATTGTCACAATCACTTCGGGCCTGCGGATCGGCCCTTTTGTTATAGAAGCCGATAACCTGCTTATTCCCATTGTGATTATTGCACTGGTGTATGTACCCTATGCCGCACGCCCGGTGCGCGGGCGCGTTATTGCGCTGCGTCAGGCCGAGTTTGTGACCGCGGCCAAATGCCTTGGCGTACCCCGCTGGCGTATTGTACTGCGCGACATTCTGCCCAATGTCAGCACAACGCTTGTGGTTATGGGGCCACTGCTTATGGCCATGGCGCTGCTGGCGGAAAGTGCCCTGTCTTTCCTCTCCATTGGTGTGCAGGCCCCTGCGGCTTCTTGGGGGACTATCATTCTGGATGGTGAGGGGTTGATTTACACCCGCCCCATGGTGGCCATTGCCCCCGGTCTGGCCATTGTGGCCGTAGTGCTTGCCCTGAACATTCTGGGCGATGGCCTGCGTGATGCGCTGGATGTGCGCGATGCTTCCCGGCGGGAATAGGAGGAAGGACAGACCATGATCATGCCCCTCCTGCGCCGTCTGGGTCAGACGGTTTTTGTTCTGTTCGGCATTTCCGCGCTGGTGTTTGCCGTTTTTTTTGCAACCCCCGGAGCAGACCCCACGGCCCGTATTGCAGGGCGCAATGCCGCCCCCCAGACCATGGAAAAAGTCCGTAAGGAATACGGCTTTGACCGCCCGTTACCCGTGCAATACGCCATTATGATGAAAAAACTGTTCATCACCCGTGATCTGGCAAGCTACGCCAACCGTGGTGAACTGGTTGTGCCCGAAATCATGCGGGCGGCCCCTGTAACCCTCTCGCTGGTAAGCGGAGCCGCTGTTATTTGGGTGGTGCTGTCCATTGGCATGGGAGTTGTTGCCGCTGCGTGCAAAGGGTCATGGATTGACCGCACACTCATGATGGCCGGGCTGGTTGGTATTTCCATTCCCGTTTTCTGGCTTGGGCAGGTTGTTAACCTGATCACCCAGAACCGTTACCACGATACATGGCTGTTTTCCTGGGTGCCGGGGCTGGGGTATGTGCCTTTTACCCAAAGTCCATGCGGCTGGTTTTTGGCGCTGGTTATTCCGTGGTGTGTGCTGGCAGTCATGTTTGTTGGCATTTACAGCCGGATTTTACGGGCTGATCTGGTCGCGATTATGGGGGAGGACTTCATACGCACGGCCCGTGCCAAAGGGTTATCCCCTGCCCGCATCCTGCTCCGCCATGGCCTGCGCACAGCGCTTATAACCTTTGTTTCGCTCTTTGGCATGGACTTTGCACAGCTTGTTGGTGGGGGCGCATTGCTGACAGAGGTTGTTTTTGGCCTGCCCGGCGTGGGCCGCCTGACCTATCAGGCACTCAACAGCCTTGATCTGCCCCTGATCATGGCCACGGTCATGTATTCGGCCGTATTTGTGGTGCTGGCCAATGCTCTGGTGGATGCGGCCTATCTTCTCCTTGACCCAAGGGTGCGCGATGCCCACTAACACGCTCTCCCCCCCGTTGCTGGATGTGCACGATCTGTGCGTGAGCTTTACCTCACGCGGGCAGGTCATCCCTATTGTGGAGAACCTGTCCTTCAGCATTGGTGAGCAGGAAATACTGGGGCTGGTGGGGGAATCCGGGTCAGGCAAATCTGTTACAGCCATGGCTCTTATGGGGCTGATTGATGCGCCCGGCGTGCATGTGAGCGGCTCCGCCCGCTTTAAGGGGCAGGACCTGCTTGGCCTGTCAGGCAAACAGATGCGTGCTCTGCGTGGCCGGGAAATTGCCATGATTTTCCAGGACCCGATGACCGCCTTTACCCCCGTTTACACCATTGGCTGGCAGATTGATGAGCAGTTGCGTGCCCACCACAACCTCTCCCGCAAGCAGGCCCGCACCCGCACGGTAGAACTACTGGGGGAAATGGGGGTGCCAGACCCCGCCAATACCGCCAACAGATACCCGCATCAACTCTCTGGCGGCCTGCGCCAGCGCGCCATGATCGCCATGGCGCTCTCCTGCAATCCGTCCCTGCTGATCGCGGATGAACCCACTACAGCACTGGACGTAACCGTACAGGCCCAGATTCTGGACCTCATGCGCAGGCTCCGTACCACCTATGGTTCCTCTGTCCTGCTGATTACGCACGATATGGGTGTGGTGGCCGAAACATGCGATAGCACATTAGTCCTGTATTCCGGCCGGGCGGCGGAAACAGGTGCTACCCAAGACCTGTTTGCTCACCCTCAGCACCCCTACACAGCAGCTCTTTTAGCCTCCATCCCACCCATGAACGGCCCGCGCCCGGACAGGCTGCCAGCCATTCCCGGCACGCCCCCCCAACCTCTGGAGCGCCCGGCAGGCTGCGCCTTTGCACCGCGCTGCACGTACACCCATGCCTCCTGCCTGCCTGCACCACCCCCTGCGTTTTGCACGGTTGGCCCGGCGCATAAAGTGGCCTGTGTGTTGCCGGGGGAAGGAAACCCCCTCCCCAAGCGCGCCTACACCAGCGCAACGCCTGTTCTGTGAGAAGCCCCATGCAGTTCCCTTCCTCCACCGTGCAGGCGGCTCCCCCTCGCTCATCTTCAGGTGCAACGCAGCCTTTGCTGGCGGTAAGGGATGTTTACAAGACCTACAGCCTCAAACACGGGCAAACACTCCGGGCGGTAGATGGCGTCTCCTTTACCGTTATGCCCGGCGAGGTGCTCGGTCTTGTAGGGGAATCCGGTTGCGGCAAGTCCACATTAGGGCGCTGCCTGCTGCGGCTTAATGATGTGTCTGCCGGCCAGATTATTTTTGATGGTCAGGATATAACGCGCCTGCCCGAGCGTATTTTGCGCCCCCTGCGCCAGCAGATGCAGATGGTCTTTCAGGACTCATACGCATCCCTTAACCCCCGCAGGCGGATCGGGGACCTGCTGGCAGAACCCCTGCGGGTTCACCGCACACCGGATGGGCGCAAACATACACCCATGGCCATAGCGCATAGGCTGGAAGAACTTATGGAGCTGGTCAGCCTGCCCCGTGCGGCGCTGGAACGCTACCCACACGAATTTTCAGGTGGGCAGCGCCAGCGCATTAATATTGCCCGCGCTCTGGTGCTCTCCCCCCGCCTTGTGGTAGCGGACGAACCTGTTTCGGCTCTGGATGTTTCGATTCAGGCCCAGATTGTCAACCTGTTTGCAGATTTACAAAAAAGCCTAGGCCTGACCTATGTTTTTATTGCCCATGACCTTGCTGTGGTCCGGCAGATATCCACCCGTGTTGCGGTCATGTATCTTGGCGTAATTGTAGAACTGGGGGAGACAGATACCGTTCTGCACAACCCGGCCCACCCCTACACCATAGCCCTGACGCAAGCCGTGCCCCGCCCGGTTGTGGGGGCACCAAGGCATGCTCCTTTGCGTGGAGAAATCCCAAGCCCTGTTAACAAGCCTTCAGGCTGTCGCTTCCATACCCGTTGCCCGGCTGTGCAAACCCGCTGCCAGAACGAAGCCCCGACCTTAACGCCAATTGCGCCCAACCACGCGGTTGCCTGCCACTACCCTGTGTTAAAGAATACGAACGCATAAATAGTACCCCGCCGTGCCCGACGGAGTAGAAACCCCCTGAGTTCTTGCATAACTACCGGTCAAGCCAGCGCCATGCTGGGGTAATTGCATCAAAATCATATTTCGGCTGGATCAAGGGCTGAGGCATATTGTCACCTTACTACGCATGCTGCCCCTGCGCCTTTTTCTCGGCCACCTGTCCCGCTGCAAGCATCGTATTCTGAGCGAGATAGTTTGAGGCCCTCGAATACGCAGCCCGCATGGGTAGACTGGCTCAACAACTGCCGTATCCTTGAACCTGCCGGCCGCATCACGCCAGCCTGAGGCCGAGTAACATTTTTATGTCACTATGGACCAAATTCTCATGGCCGCGTAACTTGTAAAATTAGGTCCCCACCAATCCCGGGACTGTTAAAGCATCGCGTAATCCAGCAAAAACTGTTCAGGGTTCAAGATATTGTCTCGACGCCTCCTGCTTTCTTCCCTGAGCCTTGTTGCCCTTCCGGCTCTGTACCTCGCGCCGTGCAGTCAGGCGGCCTCTGCTGAGTCCTCGCCTTTCGCGTTCCAGCGCACCTCTCTTGATGCAACAGGTGAACACCCTGAAATCTGTCTGCACTTCAATCAGAACCTGAACGCACAAAAAACATCAACACTGGCCCGTTCGGTCCATCTCTCACCAAAAAGCGCCTTCACACCCCGTGTTGAGAACGACACATTCTGCCTTGGCAAGCTTGCCTTCGGGCAGGGGTACACAATAACAGTCGACCCGGATTTTACTTCAGCCGATGGTCAGAATCTCGCCGCCCCTCTCACGCTCAGCGCCCGTTTTGGGCGTCGTGATGCGCATGTCGGGCTGACAGGAGATGGCTTTATTCTACCCGGACGCACGACCGGGCGTACGCCTGCCCTCGCGATCGAAACTGTTAACGTTTCCACTGTTCGTCTCCACGTCTTTCGGGTCGCTGCATATCAGCAATTTCCCGGCACAGATCATATCGACAGCACACTCCCGGATCTGAACCAGACCAGTTTTGACCCTTATACATTCCAGAACCTGCTGGACACGACCATGCGTGAAATCTGGCATGGCAGCATGGCTATTGATCATGCCCCAGATCGGTCTGTGACAACTGGATTCCCGCTGGCAGAGACAATTGGTGCAGGACAGAACGGACTTTATCTGGTGACGGTGGAAGACGCCGCAACGCCGCCCGAAAAAAGCCCAGTGGAAACCGCTCTTAAACGTGGGAACACCAACGCCGATCCGCTGCAAGGCAAGCCTATTTCTGCCCGCTGGGTTAATCTGAGCGATCTTGGCCTGACCATGCTGCGGGGTGAAGACGGGCTGACAGTCAGTGCCCGCTCCCTGATGAGCGGACAGCCTACTCCTGATGTTACGCTAACACTGCGAGCGCGTGATGGCGGCACTCTGGCGACAGTCAAAACGGATGCGAGTGGCCTTGGGCATTTTGATGCCCCCCTGCTCCGTGGCACCATGGCAGACCGCTCCTCGGTCCTGCTAGCCAGCAAGGGAGAGGATTTCGGCTTTCTGCATCTTGACCGGCAATGGTTCGATTTTTCAGAACAGCACCTTGAAGGCGCAGTCAGCCCTTTTCAGGGGAGCAGTCGCGCGCTCGTGCAGCCTGACCGCGGGATCTATCGTCCCGGAGAGAGCGTGCATCTCCTCACTCTTCTGCGTGACCGCGCAGGACAAGCTATTGCAGACACGCACCCGGTCCTTGTTCTGTACCGTCCCGATCTGATGGAAGAACGGCGCATTCCGCTTACAGGTGCGGCAGAGGGCGGCTACGCCACCACCCTGCCCCTGAGCGCCAGCGCACCCACGGGTTTGTGGCGGGCCGATATTCTGCTCGACCCTTCCCTGCCCGCTATCGGTTCGGCCCGTTTCAGCGTTCAGGATTTCGTGCCACCCAGTATCGAAGCCAGTTTTAAGCCCCCCGCCTCCGCAATCGCCGGACAGACTGTTGAGATTGATGCCTCGGCACGTTTTCTCTACGGCGCACCCGGTGCGGGCCTTAAAAGTGACAGTTCCTACAAGCTTGTTCCCGTAACCGATCCGATCCCTGGCCTTACAGGCTGGGCTTTCGGGTTTGAGAACGAGGAGACACCATCAGCCAGCGGCGACATCAGCGCAGATCCAACGGACCATGAAGGCCATACGCAGTTAACCTTCACGCCGGATATTCCTCCGGGCCTTACCCGACCACTCGCGCTTGATATACGAGCCGGTTTTCTGGACCCCATGGGGCGGCGCGTGGGTGAGCACTTTACAATTCCCGTCCGCCGCACCGCGCCGCTCATCGGCCTCCATGTCGCGGCAGATGCTTCCGCCAGCATGGGCAGTACTGTTATCCCCGTTGATCTTGCAAGTTTTGCGCCGGATAACAGTCCAGTTGCCATCAGCAAAATTCACTGGACCCTGTCACGCGTCAACCGGATCTATAACTGGTCCCACACACCCGACAATGGCTGGACCTTCAGCAGCCACACCGTGGACGTGCCCATGCGCTCGGGCGATATTGCAACAGATGCCAAAGGCACAGCGCGGATACCCCCACGCTGGACTGGGGCGAATACCGCCTGAGTGCCGTCCCGAGCGAAAGTGACGGCGTAACAGGCAGTTCGCTCCGCTTTCAGGTCGGTTGGGGTGGTAGCGGTGATGCCAGCACACCGGACCATCTGCCGCTCAGCGTGCGCGATAGCCATATCATGTCAGGCGGTAGTACGGTCATCCACATTGGTGGCGGTTTTGCCGGGCAGGCCCAGATAACGCTTGCAACAGACCGTGTGCTGAACACACGTTTTGTGGACGTACCGAAAGAAGGGCTGGACGTGCCCGTAACCGCCACACCGGACTGGCATTCCGGTGCTTATGCACTGGTCACACTCTACCGCCCCCTCAACAGCCCCTCCGGCCTGCGCCCGCATGACCCTGTGCGGGCGGTTGGTGTCACGTGGATTGGTGTTAATCAGGACACGCATCGGCTGAACGTAACGCTTGATGCGCCCCGCACGGTCACGCCGCGCCAGCGCATCACCATTCCCGTAACAGTGCAGGCCAGTCAGGGTCTGCCAGTGGGGCAGGTGCAGGTTGCGGTGTCCGCGGTCGATCAGGGTATTCTCAACCTCACGCATTTCACGCCGCTCAACCTGTTTGATGCCCTTTACGGTCGCCCCCGCCTTGGGCTGGACATGCTGGACAACTACGGGTCTCTTCTGCTGAGTGATGCGAAAAACGGCCAGATCCGCTCTGGGGGGGATGCGGCCTCAAACGGCAGCAGCGCAGACGGCCCACCCGTGCGAACAACGGAAAGCGTTGCGCTGTTCGATGGTCCGGTCGCACTCGACAGCACCGGGCACGGCACGCTCTCATTCGATGTTCCGGATTTTGACGGCCAGCTTCACCTGATGGCCTCCGCCTGGAGCAAAGATGCCGTTGGCAACGCGCAGGCAGACATCACAGCGCGGGACCCGGTTTTCCCCGACTTGGGGTTGCCACGGTTCCTCGCCCCGGGGGATACGGCGCAGGCACAGGTCTCCATCATCAATGTTGATGCGCCATCCGCACCTTACGAGGTGCAGGTCACCACAGATGGGCCACTCCGTGTTCTCGGCTCCGGCACACTCAGCGCTCCTGTCAAACCCGGTGAGCGCGCTGACCTACGCGTTGCGCTGGCCGCCACCCCCACCCTACCGGGCCGTACTGCCATTGCGCATGTCCATCTTACATTGCGCCGATCCGGCTCATCAAAAGCCCTGCTGACGCGAAGCTGGCCCATCGGCATCCGGCTGGCGCATGTTCCGCTGACCGTCAGCCGGACTGCGCCACTCCCACCGGGCAGCCACAAAACGTGGGACCGCACGGAACTGGCGGGCTTCAACCCGGCAGACGCTCGGATAACCCTGAACATCTCCGCATCGGACGGCCTTGATACAGTCGGGTTGCAAGAATCCCTGCAATCCAGCGTCTGGGGGGATTCTGATACGCTGGCAGCTCAGGCCCGTGCGCTGCTGCAACAAGGCAACCCGCCCCACCCCGAGACACGCGACCACAGCAACACTTCGGGTAAATCCATCCAGTCAGCCATCAATACGCTTTTTGATCGCCAGAACCCGTCAGGTGAGGTTGGCCAGTGGGACCGCTCAGATGGCCTCAGCCTTCCCGATGATCTGGACTATCTTGCCGATTTCCTGATCCGGGCCAAAGCCGCTGGCTACACCGTGCCAGAGGACCGGCTCGGCCTGCTGCTCGACCATATTGAAAGCGAGCAGCTCCAGTCTCAAGACGTCGATGATGATGATCATGACAGTGAAAGGCAGGCAGAACGGCTGAATACTCGCGCTTACGCGGCATACGTGCTGGCCCGTGCTGGTCGCCTCCACCCAGATGCGCTCCATACTCTCGCGGCCTCGCTCGTTGCGCGGCAGGATGCTACCCGTGTCAGCTATGTCTGGGCTGACACGGCAGGCTCCAATGCACAGGCCAATCCTCTGGCCCTTGGGCATCTCGCTGTCGCACTCGCAATGGACGATGCACCGGAGGACAAGAGCACAACATCGCCAGAAGCACTGCTGGACGCAGCCATCGCGGCACTCGGGCCGCCCCGCACTGGAAAGCCGGATCTGTGGGATTACCGATACTGGACCTACGTGCGCGATCTGGCCGGGCTTGCTGCCCTGACCGCCGAAGCGCATGACGACCGGCGCACCCACCTGCTCATCGGGCGGTTTGGCAAGCTCTCTCTGTCGCCGGATATGCTGACAACCGCAACCAGAACGGCGCTACTCGAAGCCGCCAGCGCCCTGAACAAGGATACTGACGGGCGGAGCGTGCGTGTGCAGGGGCGCCCTAACTCCACACCGCTGCGCCTGCCGCTTACCTATCCGTTTGAGTCCGCCGCACTCGGGAAAGGCCTTCAGGTTGAAAATACCGGCAGGAAGATGCTGTTCAGCACTCTGACCGTGCAGGGCGAACCAGCCGGGGCAGTCAAACCTCTCACCAACGGGCTGACACTGACCATGCAGGGCTTTACCCTGACCGGCCAGCCATTTGACCTGACCCACATGCAACAGAATGACCGGTTTATCGTCAGCCTCAAAGGCACTGCCCTCCACCCTGGTCATTATCTGGTAGGCCTCACCAGCCTGCTACCTGCCGGATGGGAGATCGAGAGCATTGTGTCTCCTGATGAAGCCGTATCTGACGACCATGACGGGGATGACGCTGAAAACGACAGCACAAAGCCCCCTTATGCTTTTCTGGGCACGCTCAGTAACACCGAACATGCTGCCGCGCTGGATGATCGGTTCAACGCTTCGGTAAGCTTCACAACGCAGTCTCCTAGCCTTGCGATGCGGAGCTTCCATGTCGCTTACATCGTCCGCGCCATTACGCCGGGCCGCTTTACTCTGCCTGAAGCGATGGTCAGCGCACGGAGTTTTCCGAGCCTGATGGCGCGCACGGCATCAGGGACTGTCGAGATCACCGCGCATTGAAGGCCCCCCTTCACCTTGCCAGAAACTGTACGCTCGGCCTGCTGCTTACCAGCCTCATTCCGGCTGGTCTGCTGGTGGCCGACCGTTTTAATCCACCAGACCTACATCGGGCCGAGCAGGCAGCCCTTCTGGTTCAAGCCCGCGACCATACGCTGCTTGACGGCCATACAAGCCGCGATGGCTTCTGGCGTCTGCCGATTGAAAGCCAGGATGTTGACCCGACCTACATAAAACTTCTGATGGTAACGGAAGACCACCGCTTTGAAAGCCATCCGGGGGTTGATCCGCAGGCCCTCGCACGTGCCATCTGGCAACTGGCCCGGCGCGGTCATATTGTCTCGGGTGGTTCCACGCTGGCCATGCAGACAAGCCGCCTCCTTACCCCGCACCGTCATACATGGGGTGGCAAGCTGCGCGATATTCTGCGCGCCCTCCAGCTTGAATGGCGCTTCGGCCGCCGGGGTGTGTTGAACCTTTACCTTGCGCTGGCGCCTGAAGGCACGAATATCGAAGGCATCCGTGCCGCATCCCTGCTTTATTTCGGCCATGAGCCCCGCCACCTAACGCCTACCGAAGCCGCGTTTCTTGTAACTTTACCCCGGCGACCCGACGCACTACGCCCGGACCGCCACCCTGATGCTCTGCTGAACGCTGCGCACCGCACACTGCAACGCGCCACTCGATTACAGCCTGTTGCATGGCCAACACCAGATACACGCGGCGTACCGCATGACGCCCCTGAACTCGCTGGCCATTTTCTCAGCGCAGGGCGCAGCGGCGTGGTGGTGACAACGCTGGATGCAAGGCTCCAGCGCAACGCACGGCAGGTGCTTGCCAGCCACCCTGCGTCACTACGTGGAACCTTTGCAGCCCTGATTGTCGACCATGAACGGCAGATTGTGGCATGGGTCGGGGGGGGCGAACATAAAGCTCCGGGCAATGCGATAGATGCTGTTTTGGTACCCCGCTCCCCCGGCTCCACACTCAAGCCGTTTGTCTATGGCATGGCATTCGAAAACGGCTGGATGACGCCGCACACACATGTGCGCGATAGCCGACTTGCCATTGGCGGCTATGCCCCCAAGGATTTTGACCACACTTTCCGGGGGGAAACCACCGTGAGTGAAGCCCTTCAGCTTTCACTCAATGTGCCTGCCATTCAGGCACTGGAGCGGGTTGGCCCCTCCCGGTTCATGGACCGCCTTTCCGCCTGCGGTGTACGGTTGCGACTGCCAGAAAACCCGGATGGCACACAAAGCGCACCAAGCCTTGCGATCGTTCTTGGGGGAGCAGGCATCTCACTCCATGACCTGACAATGCTGTATGCGGCACTCGACCATAATGGTCACGTTGCCCCCCTACGCCGTGAACCGACAAACCTGAAATCGGCAGCCCCTGCACCCGAGACAATCCTGCTGCCCAGCAGAGCAAATGCCGACATTCGTACAATCCTGCGGAGCACCGCTCCACCGGCTGGTGTCGCTTCATGGGAGGGCGTTGCCTTCAAGACAGGCACATCCTACGGCAATCGTGACGGATGGGCGATGGCCTCTACCCCGCAGGCAACAATCGGTGTCTGGGCCGGACGCCCGGACGGCACAGCCTCTCCCGGGCTAACCGGGCGGGATACGGCAGGGCCAGTGCTAGCAGCACTCCTCTCTCTGCTTTCTTCCCCCCCGCATACATCAGCCTCGTCAGCCAGTGCCCAACCTCACCGTGCAGTTGCAGTCCTGTCACCTGCTCTGCGCAGCTTGCAACAACGGCAGGCACCACAGATCATCTTCCCGCGTAATCACTCCGAAATTGAAAGCAGTTCTTCCGAAGGCACGATGCTTCCTGTTGGGTTGGAAGGCTCCGGCGGCCATCCGCCTTATCATTGGTATATCAATGGCATTCCGCTGGATGTGTCGCCAGGTGCGCAACCATCCTGGACGCCCGATGCTCCCGGCTTTGCCCATATCACTCTTGCAGATGCGCAAAACGCCCATGCGACTATTGATATTCGTATACGGTAGAATGGAACCCTCATGCAGCGTCAATTTATTTGGTTATAATCTTGAACGACAATATATAATTGATAATTATCAGAATAGAACATGCATTAAATGCCAGAACTACAATCGCAGAAGCGAGAAACAATGAAAAATTTCTCAAAACGCAAACTCCCATTTTCTTTGGAAAAAGAATTTGGCGAAATTAGAAGATCTATGAAAAATTCTGTGAACAATAAAGTTCAGATAGTTGATTACATAAAACACGATATCCAATTCATAAGCACTCTAGGTTTGAGTAATTTAACTATTTTCAATAACAAAAAATCTGAATGGTTTATGGAGTTTGATGGCGAATTGGCGTCAGAAAATGCGGCATCCATGATGGACTATTATGTTCAATGCTAATAGAGAAGCATATACCTTTTCCAAAAAGAGGAAATTTCATTTTATTTCCAGATCAAGAAGATCATATATGGCCGAATGATAATACATGTGGGATATATTTTACATTACCAGCATATAGAAGTGAAGAGTTTGAGATTAATATGGAAAAAATTGGAATTTTGGCCATTTGGGTTGTTCCAATAACAAATTCAGATAAAGATATTATTGAAAATAACGGGTGGGAATATTTAGAAGATTATTGGGATGACAATAACACTGATTTACATAATCCATTCCGGAAATAATATGGAATTATTGGCTCGGAGGTACTGAAGAAACGTGAATTGAAAACTTTTCTACCTGATCTTGGGAGTAGCCGGTTGACGAAGAAGATTCATGGACCTGTTTTAGTTAATCCGCTCCATAAAGAGAAAACCACGCATGTTGTGGATGATATTGGCCAGTCCAATCCTCATGATGGCTCGCACGATGCCTACGGTTCAGACGAACAGCCCCGTTCGTGATTGCTGATCCGCAAAGGCATGTAAGCCTGTGCACCCCTTCGCTCAGTTCAATAAATGAATAAGTCCTGACGTTAATGATATGGTGGTTTGACTGCCACAACGTCAATTTCTACCAACCAACCGGGTCTGGACAGTTGCGCCACCCCAAAAGCCGACCTGACCGGCAGGTTAGGCTGCTCTCTGGTGCCAAAAAATTTTGTGTAGCCTTGCATCATGCCTTCAAAGTCCATTTTTTTGGTCTGCGCATCTGCAACCATAAAAACATGCATCTGCACCACATCCCCCATACCTAGCCCCATATCTTTAAGAATATCCTTAATCCGCTTCAGGCTTTCTTCCGTCTGGGTTGCCATGGAACCATAGGCTTCCACACTTTTGGCAGGGGCAGCAAGATTTGTTATGGGCGCACCAATACCACTGACATAAACAGTTGAGTATCCTGCTGGCACCTCAATGGCTGAGGCAATGGGGTATGCGGCCTCATTATGCCGGACAACGCCGCCTTGCGCCCACACGGGGACTATGTCACCCATTGCAACAAAAGCCGTTGACGCAAACAGGGTGGTAGCAACAAGCACTTTGAAGATACGCATGGACTTATTACTCCACCGCTTGTGTCAGGTTTTGGCACATAAACGCAATATCTGCAGGGTTAAGGACGTATTTGTAGTTATTGCCAGAATGAGTGCGAATATACGCCACTACATCAGCCACCTTTCGGTCATTCAGCAAGCCCGAAAACCACGGCATACCACCTTAACTATTCAGGATACTGCTTGCAGGTATATGGTCATTTACAAATGTGGGAATGCGTGCTCCCGCCCCTTCATGCAAGCATCCAACGTAAGAGGCATCTCCCCTGCTCCACCGCAAAGGCTGTAACACCACTTTGCGTAACCCATTCCGGATTAATAACAAATACAAAATCCGAGTATTTCTGCATCTTTGGCATAAGAGCACTGCCTGTTCGCTACAAACAGTAAATCGTGCTTTTGCACAGGTCCGGTTCTATAGGCGATGGTTGGCGATCACGGTCGCGTTGAATGAACGACGTTTCGCAATGCAATATGCGTTTATACTGTGGCAGCATGCCCTTTGCGGGCAAAGGATGAGCGTATTCCCATAAGCTGGCGATATTTGACAACAGTGCGCCGTGATACACTGACCCCCTGCTGCTCCAGAACTTCGACCAGAGCGCTGTCAGAAAGAGGGTTATCTGGTTTTTCTTCCCGCACAACCCTGCGCAGGCAGGCTCTGGCAGCAGCCGCGGCCCGTGGCGGGGCCTGCCCGTGGCGGCCCACCCCGGCTGTAAAAAAGAAGCGTAACGGCAGAACCCCATCTGGTGTGGACATGTATTTGTCCGCCACAAGCCGGCTGACCGTACTTTCATGCACCTGCATGTCCTGTGCGATCTGGAACATGGTAAGCGGATGCAATGCCTCTACACCCCGGTTTAAAAAATCGGGCTGACGGGCCAGAATTTTCTGCCCTAGCAGAACAAGGCTTTTGCGCCTTTTGGCAACAACATTCAAAAGCCAGCGTGCATTGGTCATCCAGTCCTTGACCTGCTCTTTTTCACGCACGCTCATGCGCGTGGAAAGCTGGCTCCGCAATTGCGTATTCAACGTCAGGCCCTGTGCCGGGTCTGCATACGCAAACACATGCCATATGCCCTGTTCGTCCTGTTCAACGCGCAGTTCGGCACGGCGCAGCAGGGCTGGTTCCATAGCCTGCCTGCAATAAGGGTATGGTTCCAGACGTTGCAGGGTCAGGAGCATCTGCTCCAGTTCCTGCGCACTCACGCCACAGAGCGTTGCCAACCCGGCCCGGTCCCCTTTGACCAGACGGTTAAGGTTAGCCAGCAATCTGGTAAATGCTTCGTTTAACAGCCCTTCATCATCAAGCTGTACGGCAAAACATTCGGCAACAGAAAAAGCCCCAACCCCCACCGGCTCCAGCCTGAGCAGGTATTGCCGGGCCTCTTCCGCGCAGGCCCGCACAACGCCACGGCTCTGGCAGAATGTATCCAGCACGGTGGAGGATAAGCGGCCATATTCATCTACTTCTTCCAGCAGCAGCGCCGCCAAACGGCAAAGCCATACGGGCCTGACGGAAAGTGCGATCTGGCGGAGCATCTGCTCCTCAACCGATACATCAGCCGAGGCCAGCCGCTCGGCCGCATCCTGGGTAGAGGCCGCACCAGACAGGTCGGGACGGCCCGCGCCCCGATCACACTCCCAGTCTGGCAGTTCTAAAAAAGGGTTCTGCTCCACCTGCTGGGCGATATAAGCATCCATATCCGCTTGCGGCAGACGCAACAGCCGGAGCGCCTCGCGCATTCTGGGTGTTACCGCAACACCCTGTTTGTGGCGGACCTTTTGCTCCAGAACCGTGCGCATGGCGCAGACTCAGCTCCTGGTATGTGGCACGGGAGCCATGCCCTCCGCCCGCCGGAGTGCCGCTTTATCCCACAGAAAAACGCCAGCCCATAACGCCAGAAATACTGCCAGAATAACGCTGCCCAAAAGTGGGAAATGCTCCGCAAGGGCAGACCCTGCGGCACCATCTTCCCCCAGCCCGGCCACATATTCCGTAGCCCCAACCCCAACGGCCGCCAGTGCGGATATGCTGGTAATGGCCAGATTATAAATCTGGCGGCGGGTACGCGTATGTGCGCTCCAGCCATAGGCGCGCATCATCAGCACCGCATCCAGCGTGTCTATGGCAGACATGCCTGCGGTAAACAGCAACGGGAACATAAGAATACCCACAAGCCCCAGCCCCTGCGCGCTCTGGGCCGCAGCCAAACCCAACAGGCCGACCTCGGTTGCCGTATCAAACCCCAGACCAAACAGGAAGCCCAGCGGATACATCTGCCACGACCGCCCGATAAGCCGAAAAGCCGGGCCAAACAGGCGTGCCATCACTCCACCCGGGGGTGTATCGGGCATATCGCTGTTGTGCCGCAACGCATGCCATTGCCGCCAGGCCGCATACACATTGTACGCCGCCATAAGGAACAGAAAGGAGATGGAAACCGCCGAGCCAACACTCCCCCCCACAAGGTGCCAGCGCTCCAGCCAGTCATGCGTCGGCAATACTGCCAGAAAGAGCACGGCAAGACACACAACCGAGGAATGCCCCAGAGAAAAGAACAGCCCCACCCCCAGAGGAGAGCGCCCGGCCACCATAAGCTTGCGGGTAACAAGGTCGATGGCCACAATATGGTCCGCATCCATGGCGTGGCGCAGGCCAAACACCCATGCCAGCAAAGCGGATGCCAGGAGCGTGGCATTCCCCCCAAAACAGAACCATGCCGCCACCCAGGCCAGCACGTTAAAAAACAGCAAAGCCGCCAGAAGCCTGTAACCCTGCATGGAGCGGGCCACCATGCCAAAGGAACTTAAAGCCGGAACAGATGGGTTTTGCCGCATATTAGCAAATCCTTGGCAATTGCTCGCCTGATGGCATGGTTAAAACCCGTGCACCACCAAACTCATTAACAACATGAACAGCCCCCTGCCCGCTGGCACTGGCTTGCAACGTGCCAATAATGGCAGCATTGCGCCCCAGCGGGTGGCTTTGGATGGCGGCAAGTGCGTGCTCCGCATGGCATGCGGGAACAACGGCCACCAGTTTGCCCTCATTGGCCAGAAACAACGGGTCCAGCCCCAGAATTTCACACACCCCTTCCACTTCGGGGTGCACTGGTAAAGCGGCCTCATTCACCGTCACCAGCACGTTGCTGGCCTCTGCCAGTTCGCTCAGCACCCCGGCAACGCCACCGCGCGTGGCATCCCGCATGCAGTGCACACCGGGGACAGCACGCAAAAGGGTATCCACCAGCGTGTTCAGGGGTGCGCAATCACTTTGCAGGTGTGTCTGAAGGGCCAGATCTCCACGTGCGCACAATATGGCGGCCCCATGGTCCCCCAATGTGCCATTGACCAGCACCACATCCCCCGGCTGCCCTGCGGCAATGCTTATGGTGTGTTCGGGCCGAATAACCCCGACCCCGCTTGTGGTTACAAACAGCCCGTCGCAGGCATGGCGGGGCACAACCTTGGTATCCCCCGTAACAATACGCACACCAGCCTGCGCTGCACTCCGAGCCATGGCCTCCACCACCCGGCGGAGCAGGGCAAGTTCCAGCCCTTCTGCCAGCACAAATGCCGCCGACAGGGCAACAGGGGTAGCACCACCCACAGCCAGATCGTTAACCGTGCCGCACACGGCCAATGTTCCAATATTCCCACCGGGAAATTCCAGTGGTTCCACCACAAAAGCATCTGTTGTGAATGCCAGCCTGTCCCCCGCCTGCGCCAGTGTGGTCAGGTCCAGCCGGGCCTGATCTTCCTGCACTGCTGAAGGGCCTTGAGTGAAGGCTGCCAGAAAAACCTCATCAATTAAGGAGCGCATGGCGCTGCCGCCACCACCATGTGCAAGCGTAATGCGGCCATCTGCACCAACTCCAGTTAGAGTGCCGGGCATTATGCTGCCTCCCCTACGCCATGATATTCGTAATACGCTGCGCAAGCCCCTTCGGAGGAAACCATAAGCGCACCGGATGGATGGTCCGGCGAACAGGCCCGCCCGAACGCCTGACATTGCGGGGGCTTGATCCGCCCTGTCAGCACATCCCCGCAACGGCATTGCTCCTGGTCCGCCAGATGGTGGGGGAGCACGGCAAAGCGTTTTTCCGCATCAAAACGGCTCCACTCAGCCCGCAATTGCAGACCGGACCCTGCAATCTGGCCAAGGCCACGCCATTCGCATGCTTCCCGGACCTCATAAACCCGCGCAATGGCGGCCATGG
This sequence comes from Acetobacter sp. DsW_54, assembly GCF_002153575.1. Lineage (NCBI taxonomy): Bacteria > Pseudomonadati > Pseudomonadota > Alphaproteobacteria > Acetobacterales > Acetobacteraceae > Acetobacter > Acetobacter sp. DsW_54. The sequence goes on along the minus strand of NZ_JOPD01000014.1, from coordinate 42,075 downwards.
CAGCCGGGTTCCCCTGTGCGGCCACCACGCGTGCGTACTGGTTTTCCACCCGGGCATCCCCCGCCTCAATCTGGAGGAGCACCATCAGGAGGGATTGCAGGATATCCAGCGGCTCAAAGCCCGCCACGACCAACGGACGTTTGAACTCCTGTGCAATAAAGGCATAAGGCTCCGTGCCGATCACCATGGAAACATGGCCGGGGCCAATAAACCCATCTACAGCAAAGTCGGGTTGTTCCAGCAGTGCGCGCAAGGTGGGAATAATAGTGATATGCTGACATAGAATAGAAAAATTGCTGATTTTTTCTGCACCAGCTCGCAAAACAGTCAGGGCGGTGGATGGCGCTGTGGTTTCAAACCCCAAAGCAAAAAACACGACCTGCCGCTCCGGGTTGGCCCGTGCCAAGGCCAGCGCATCCAGCGGGGAATACACCATACGCACATCGGCCCCCGCAGCGCGGGCCTGTAACAGGCTGCCACTGCCACCGGGCACACGCATGGCATCGCCAAATGTGGTCAGGATCACACCGGGCTTGTGCGCAATGGCTATGGCATCTTCAATACGCCCTTTGGGCAGAACACACACCGGGCAGCCCGGACCATGGGCAAACTCGATATTGGCAGGCAACCGCCGGTCCAGCCCATAACGGAAAATCGTATGTGTGTGCCCGCCGCACACCTCCATCACCGTAACAGGGCGCTTGCGGGTACGCCCGATACGCTCGGCGACAAGGTTGATCTGCGCCAGAAGTGCTTCAGCCAGATACGGGTTGCGGAACTCCTTTACAAACTGCATGGCTCAGGCCCGCGCGCTGTTACGCATGGTGTCCAGCTCCCCTGCCAGTTCATCCATGCTGGCGAGCAGCCTCAGGGTTTCCTGCGCTTCTGCCTCGTCTATCCGGCTCATGGCAAAACCTACATGCACAAGCACCCATGTGCCCACAAGCTCGGCCAGCGGTTTGCCCGGTTCTGCAACACACAGCACATCCACCTGCCTGCGCACGCCAGATACGTCCACCTCGGCCAGCATGGCCTGTTCATCCACAATTGCCGTTATGCGGCCGGGAATACCAAGACACATTTCAGGAATTTCCCTTCTGTAAACTCTGTTTTCCCGCATCGGGAACAATACCGTAGCGCTCAAGCTTGGCCCGCAGCCCCACGCGGGAGAGGCCCAGTTCACGCGCGGTCAGGCTTTTGTTCCAGCCACACCGGGCTATGGTTTCCATCAGCACATCGGCTTCCAGCGCGTCCATGCGTTCCTGCAAGGTGCCGCTGTCATGCACAGTTGGTTCAGCGGCAAGTGCTGCCTGTGGTGTGACCGTAACGGGCCCCACCCCCATAAGCATGGGGGAAAGCAGGTCCAGCCCCAGACAGTCACTTTCCGCCAGCACCAGCATGCGCAAGATTTCGTTTTGCAGTTCACGCACATTGCCGGGCCAAGCGTAACGCACCAGCACGTCCATAACGCCGGGTGCAAAACCGCGCACATGCCGCCCGTGCCGTGCGCAGGCGGCGTCCAGCAGGTGCTGTGCCAGAACATGAATATCCGCAGGCCTGCTCCGAAGCGGGGGGATGCTCAGCACCATGCCTGTAAGGCGGAAATACAGATCCTCCCGGAACCGCCCTGCCCGTACCTCTGCCCGCAGGTCCCGGTGAGTTGCGGCCAGTACACGCACATCCACACGCGTTGTCTCGTTTGTGCCAAGGGGGCGGAACTCGCCTTCTTGCAAAAAACGAAGGATCTTGACCTGAAACGCGGGAGAAATATCCCCAATCTCATCCAAAAAAAGCGTGCCGCCGTCAGCTTCTTCCACAAGCCCCCGGCGATTTGCATGTGCTCCGGTAAACGCGCCTTTACGATGGCCGAACAGTTCGGATTCCAGCAGGTCATCCGGTATCGCCCCGCAGTTGACGGCAACAAATGCCCCGGCACTACGCTGGCTGGCGTAATGTACTGCCCGGGCCAGCAACTCCTTGCCTGTTCCGGTTTCACCTTCAATCAGCACCGGAATGTCGAACACCGCTGTTTTGGCGGCCTGCCGGCAAACATCGCACATCGGGCTGGCTGGGCTGCGGATGATGGAGTCAAAATGGTAGCTGCCTGCCACCCGCTCCCGCTGCTGGCGCAAACGCCCTTCCACCACAGGTGGCGCCAGCCTGAGTTCGAGCGAAAGACGCTCGTATTCCCGCTGCATGGCAAAAAGCTGTGTGGCATTCCGTGCGGCCAGCAAAAGCTGGTCCGGGTGCCACGGCTTGGTAATATACTGGTAGATACCAGCCTGATTAATGGCGTCTATCATGTCGTCCGGTTCGGTGTAGCCGGTTACGATCATCCGCACGATGTCAGGCCAGCGGGCGCGCACTTCTGCCAGAAACTCCACACCACTCATGCCCGGCATCCGCTGGTCGCAAAAAATGGCATGGACCCAGTTATTTTCCAGCAAGGCGCGGGCCTGCTCCACGCTGGTTGCGCTCAGAACCTCAAAGTCTTCACGCAGAATACGAGCAATAACCTCCACGGAGCGCGGTTCATCATCAACAACCAGAATGCAGGCAGGTGCTACCACTTTTTGCTTACTCCGCTGCGCGCAGCATGTCCGCGCGGGCCTGCGCCTGTGCGGCCAGCCCGTCCAGCAAGGCGCGACGCTCGTCCTTCAGCCAGTCCAGCCATTGGGGCATGCCCTGCCCGTTGCGAGTGGAAACATGCAGGATACGCGCAGCAGGCGCTACGCGCTTTACGTTACTTTCCAGTGCTGCAACATCGACATCCAGATACGGCAGCAGGTCGGTCTTGGTCAGCAGGACCATATCCGCTTTTTCAAAAATATCCGGGTATTTAAGGGGTTTATCCTCCCCCTCCGTTACGGAAAGCAGCGTGACGCGCCGTTTTTCCCCAAGGTCAAATGCCGCCGGGCAGACCAGATTGCCTACATTCTCGATAAACAGAATACCGCCCATGCTCATCCCAAGGTGTTCTGCCGCATGGCCCACCATATGGGCATCCAGGTGGCAGCCCTTGCCGGTATTGACCTGAATGGCAGGTGTGCCGGTCGCCCGGATGCGCTCTGCATCATTGCTGGTCTGCTGGTCGCCCTCAATCACCGAACACGCAATGGTGCCTGCCAGCGTTTTAAGTGTTTCAACCAGCAACGTGGTTTTGCCAGCCCCCGGGCCTGCCAGCAGGTTAAGGGCGAGGTTGCCATTCTGTGCAAAACGGGCACGGTTACTGGCGGCATAGGTATCGTTTTTGGAAAGGATATTCCGCTCGATTTCCACCATCCGTGCCTGAGACAGCCCCGGCGCATGCGAGCGGGCTGGACCACTGCCATAGTCCAGACTGCCGTTGTCATGCGCGCCGTCATGCGGGTGCGGGTGATCGTGAGCGTGCTCATGTTCATGCGGGTGGGCATGGTCATGGTGGTGGTGCGCACCGTGGGGGTGGGCGTGGTTCTCCCCTTCAAACGTTGCGCCATCGCCGCTACAGCCACATGTTGTACACATCAGATTACCTCCATGTCTTTCAGCCTTATTTCCGTCCCGCCTGAAGGTTGCAGGCGCACACCCCCACATAGGGGGCATGGGTCCAGACGGTTTTCGAGCACCACAGTCTGCCCGCAGTCAAAGCACCATGCGCTACCGGGCACATCCACAAAGTCCAGCCTTGCGCCTTCGGCCACTGTGCCGCGCGCCACAACCTCAAAGCCAAAGCGCATGGCGGGCAGTTCCACCCCGGCAAAACGCCCCACTTCCACCCTGACGCATGTGACCTTTGTAAACCCCTCCTGCCGTGCGCTCTCCTCAATCACGCCCAGCAGGCTTTCACATAAGGACATTTCATGCATGGTGCGTTGCCTCCACCGTAACAGGCACGCAAGGGTTAAGCGCGGCCAGAACACACTCGACCGACAACTTAGCGCAGCCGGGCCGCAGGCGGGAGATAGCCTGCCGGAAAAGCCCCCCTTCGGCCATATGCCAGAACGTGGGTGAGAGGATCTGATAATCTGTGACCAGTCCGTTACGCACCTGCACGGCATGGACCAGTATGCCACGCGCGGCCCGGGCCACCCCAAATCCGGCTCCCAAGCTGGCCAAAAAGGGGTTCACACGCGCAAACATGCCCCCCACATGCCCTTCCAGACAGGCCAGAAACTCCAGCAACCGGGCCACCAGCCGTGCAAAGGGCGTGACCTCTCCCGCTTCAGCCAGAGCCTGCATAACGGGGTAATGTGCATAATCGGGCCAGATGCTGGCATCATACGCCATGGCAGGAACAGGTTGCCCCCGCTCATGCGCAAGCCGGGCCTGCACAGCCTGTGGGGTTAGCCCTGCCATGCCCACCGCCGCCCCCACACCTTGCAGAGCACTCCGGCAACAATTGAGCAGCCTTGGCAGAAAAGCACCGTTTTCCGTTTGCCCGGTTGCAAGCCATGCTTCAAACGCCTGAGCGTTCATGTGTGCCAGACTTACGTTTGTGCCTGTCAACTCGCCTGCAATGGCGCGTCCTGCCTGCCGGTCCTGCAAAACCCGGCACAGGCTCTCGCGCTGTGGGGGCAGGCTCAGTTGGGCGGGAAGAGTTACCAGCAGGGCCAAGGCATGATCTTGCAAAATTTCATCCTGCATGCGGGCATGGTCCGGCATTGCGTGCCCGGCCAGCCCCATGGCCCGTGCGCTTGCCGCCATATGGGCTACCCGGCACAGACCAAAAACCCGGCCGATTAACGCCAGAGCCTGCTCCGGCGGCAAACCAGCACATAAAAGCCCGGCATCGACCACATTATGTGTCTGCACCTGCCAGGGCTGCCCGGCCTGCCCGCCACGCAGGAGAATTGTGCCAATCATACCTAGCTCCCCGCCCTTCTGGCTGACTGACCGCCCAGAAGGCTCCTGCGGCCCATATCCGGCGTTTCTGCCGGTTGCCCGGCCTGCGGAACGGGGGCTGCGGTTTGGTCGGTGCCGGGCTGCGGGTGGAGTGCAGGGTCCAGCAAGCCGCGCACGGCAGCCTGCGCCGTATCAACCGCTTGCAGCATGGTGGTAAAATTGAACATGGGTGAAAACAGCGAACACGCCCAGTAACCCGGAAGTGCGCCTTCCCCTCCATCACGCAAGGCCGCAGTAAACTCGTAGGCTCCGGAGGGGAACTCCAGCAGTTTTTTATGGCCCGAAACCACGCCAGACCAATCCGTACCCGCAGCGGGGAGCACGATCAGATTCATGAACCACGGTGTGACCAATGCCCCGACCAACTGCCCTTCAAACGAACAGAACCCTACCGCCTTAACGTTAAGCACTTCGTTGACAAACGGCAGGCCCCGCATCTTGCTGGCATAAATATCTGCAAACACATCTTCCAGCGCACGGGCAAAGCCGCTGGCCGGGTCTGGCGTGTGTTTGGGCTCCTCTTGCGTAAGGGCGGCATTACTGGTGGCTACCTCCCCCGCAGGCGCGGGCGGCACGGGAGATGCCGACACCACCATAAACTGCTCTTTTGCGCCATCGCATGTAGGGCAGCGCCAGTAATCCGGCAGGCTGGAAAACGGTGTATGCGGGGGCACCTGCCATACCTCGCACCCTTCTGCGGGGTCATACACACTCCAGCAGATCTTGCATTCCATAACCGCATCATCCGCCAGACGTGCGGTATCCCCCAGATAAGACCCCTCAAACCGTGGGGTGAGGCTGCTCATGCCTGCCCTCCCTGCGGGCTGGCACTTTCCTCTTGCAGCACGGCGCATATTTCGCGCAGGCGGGTGGCAGAATCTGCAATATCTTCCACCGCAGCGCAGGCCACTTCGGGCACAGCAGACACTTCTATCGTGTCCAGAATAAGCGTATCCATGGAGTTGAAATAACGCACACGCCAGACATGGGGCGTTGCTGTTGCTTCTATCCGGCAGTTGCCATACCCGCGTGAGAGAATGGTCAGCCGCCCCCGGCCCAGACTGCTTTCCAGCAGGGCCATATCCTCCGGCGTATGGGGCAGCAGGCTCAGGTTGACAACATGGGGGCTATTCTGAGGCTTCCAGTTTTCGCTCCGGTCAAACAGTTCGGTCAAAATAGCGGGAGCGTTTACAACCCCATCTGCCACACCCGCCGCCATATCGGGGCGGGCACGCCTGAGCGGGAACGCACGCGCCAGAAGTGCTTTGGGAAAAGCCGAGACCTCCACCTGTTCACGCACATCCTGCCCCGGCGGACCGCCATAGGCACGCAGGGACCATATGCCTGCAAAAACCGTTTCCTGCACCTCTACCAGCCCTGCGGTGTCTTCCAGCCTGGCGGAGACTTCCCCCTCCCCCAGAGCATCATTTACCGCAGCACCAGCGGCCGGGCTCAGGTTGTGCCGAGGCAGCATGCGGGCATCTCCCTCCCGCCATGCCTGTGCCTGTTTTTGCAGGTCGCCCAGAAAGGCAAGCGTTGCCGCCATGGTAGCCGGGTCATCAATCTCGGGCACATGGGGTTCGTACACATGAACGCCCGATGGCATGGCCAGATAGTTCAGTTCCTCATCTTCCTGCCCGATCTGCGAACCCGGACCAAACCCGACGGGGGGGAACATAAAAGATGCGCTCATACCACCGGCTCCCCGCCTGCTGTTGTGGAGGGAGCAAAAAGTGCCCCAAACCTGCTGACATAGGTATCCCAGTCGCGCATGCGCGCAACGCTGGCTTTGACCTGCCCGTTTTCCAGCACCACAAGTGCGGGGAGGGAAAGATCGCCCTCATCCCGCACCAGTTCAGCCTCCAGCGCGGCATCTGCCACAGCGCCACTGATCGGTTGCGCGCTCCGCAAATGGGTCGCCCCCAACTGCAACAGGTCCGGCAAAATGGCTGCAAGGTCTGGGGTTTCCAGATGTATTCTGGCGTGGCTGGGTAGCAACAGCAGCACATAGCCTGCCTGTGCCTGCTCCAGCGTGTGCAAAACGGGCATACCGTGCCGGGTTGTTAACCCCTGCACCAGAGGAAGTTCTAGAACGGACATTTTTACTCAGGCCTCCGTAAGCCCTGCATCGAATGCAGCCTGAAGGTGGGGGGGAAGGCGCGGTGGCGCATTGCACAGGTCTGCAAACCCGTGGGTTACAATTTTCTGGGTAGCCCCTGCATCCACTGGCGCTGCGGCCAGTGTGGCTAGAGCCTGAAGGGCATCTTGCAGTTTGCGGGCCTCATCCGGCTCCATGCGTGCACGTGCCATGCCCATAAAAACCAGCACATAGTCCCCTTCCTGCACATGGGGCACCAGTATGGTATCAACCTGCTCCTGCCGGGCGGACTGCTGCTGGCCGGGGGGAGGTTCTGCCACGCAGAGCGCAAAGCTCCCTTCGCAACGCAGCACTTTCATGGGGATGCCAAGGCACATGGTTTATACCCCGCTACGTGCAAGCACGCGTTCATCACCATAGCGGCAGGCCAGTTCTTCGGACGGGCGGCCCTGCTCATACGCCGTGCGGGCTACGGCCTGTGTCATCACCCCGGCCCCCGGTGCTGGTGCGTGTTGCAAGGGCGTGGGACAAACACCGTAGCGCTGCGCCAGAAGCTCCAGCACCATATGCACGGCGTGGGGCACCTGCCGGGCAACGGCCTCGGTCAATCCTCCGCCATAATCCTGCATGGTCACAGGCTGTACGCCCACCAGATGAATAGTGCGCGGTGCATGGCCACGCAGCTCCAGCAGGGCCAGCACTTCCTGAAAACCGGTCTGGTGGAGGCTCATCTTCCGCGCGCCAATTGTGGCGGGCACGGCAGAGCCTTCCACATGGTGCAAGGTGGCAGGCGCGAGGCCAAAATCTATGGCATCCACTATAATCAGGGTTTCAAGGTCTTCCAGCACGGGCAGCAGGTATAGCCCCTGTGTGCCACCATCCATGATCTGCACATCCGGGCCAAAACTGTAATGCGCGGCAAGGTGCTCAACAGCCCGAACACCAAACCCCTCATCTGCCCACAGGATATTCCCGATGCCCAGCACCAGAATTTTCCGCTCATTGCCATATAGAACCGCGTCTGCCGCCACGTCTGCCGCCTCCTGCTACCCTGCGTGGGAAACAGCGAACCGGCCTGAACTGGTTCGCGCTTTTCCTGCCATTCAATAGAAGCAAGAACCATGCCAACTTCCAGAATGGCAGATACGCGACCGGGCAAATACAAAAATCCCACCAACACGTAAATGTGATGGTAGGATTTTGTGGACTCTATATTTCCAGATTGACCAGTTTTATGGTCACAGTCCTCTCACTCAGGGCGGTCATCCCTGTAAGAGCGGTAGCCATTGGTCATGGCGGAGAGCAACGTCTGACGGGACATAATATCCTCCCGCGTGACGGTGTAGATATGAATCATAACAAACAGAATAATAACCCACATACCCCAGTGGTGCAGGAAGTGAGTGCCAAGACTGCCCCCAAGCCAAGGCATGACCCAGCCAAAAACCCTGCCTTCCCAGCTATCAATTCCGGTTCCATCAGAATACAGCGCAAACCCGCTGATAATCATGAACAGGCCGGTCAGGGTAAAGCAGAAGAACAGGGCCGTACGGGCAAGCGGGTTATGCCCGATTGTTTTTTCGCCCTGCTTTTTAATAAAGGCATAGACCAGTATTTCGTCCAGCAGGCCTTTCCAGTAATCCTTGCGCCAGACCGGGATATAAAAAAGCTCCCGCGTGTAAATATTGCCCATAAAGGTCCATAAAATACGCCCGGCAAACCCTACGGCAAAAATCCACGCCGCAGAAAAATGCAGGTAGCGGATCCAGCCCATAAGAAAATGGTTACTGGCCTCCCCCGACAGTGAGGGGGGAGGAGAACCAATAAAATACCCGGTAATAACCAGCACAACGATAGAGGCCGCAGTCACCCAGTGCCAGAGCCGCACAGGGGCTTCATACACATAAATCGTGGTGAGCTTGCGCGCACGCAATGCGCGCGCGTTTTGCCCCTGCAGGTTTGTGCCCTGCAAATCCTCGTCGGTCAGGATGTTTGATTTGGATGGAACCATCGGGCTATCCCCCTTAGCGCACGGTTACGCGGGCGAGTTCATCCCCATCTGGTGCCATGACATGCGTGGCGCAGGCCATGCAGGGGTCAAACGAATGGAGGGTGCGCAGGATTTCCACCGGCTGTTCGGGGTTGGCCATGGGCGTGCCCAGAAGCGAGGCTTCGAATGCACCAATATTGCCCTTGGCATCGCGCGGGCCTGCGTTCCATGTGCTGGGCACCACGCACTGGTAGTTTTCTATCCGGCCATCCTTGATTTTAATCCAGTGGCCAAGACCACCGCGCGGAGCAGCCACAAGGCCAACACCTTTTGCTTCCTTGGGCCATGTTGCAGGATCCCAGCGGGACATGTTGGCTGTTGCCAGATCACCATTGCGGATGTTTGTGATCAGGGCATCGTAATCATCCAGCAGCTGCTGGGCACAATAATGCCCTTCCAGCGCGCGGGTTAACGTACGCCCAATGGTGGTTGGCAACGCCTGCTGCGGGGTAAAGCTGGTGCCCGCCAGCACGTTAAAGCGCCCCAGTGCATCATCGACCTGCGCCTTAACGTAAGGTACGCCTTTTGCATACGCCAGAATATAGCGCGCCAGAGGCCCGACCTCGCACGCATTGCCACGCCAGCGCGGTGCTTTGACCCACGAATATTTGGCGTTTTCGTCCACTGCTTCAATATTGGTGCGCGTGCCTTTGGCCCCACTGCCCAGAGCGTAATGCGGGTCGGTTACCCCATCCCATGGATGCAGCCCAATATCTTCACGGCCCTGTCCGTAGCTGTACCAGCTATGGGTTACAAATTCCTGCACCTGTTGCGGGTCACGGGCATCAATCGGGTGGATTTCGTTCCAGTTGCCATTCAGAATTACACCACCGGGCAGACGATCGGTGGATTTATCCCCCTGCACGGTTGGGTAATCGCCGTAATCCATGAGGTTATGGTTTGCCAGACCACCACCGTAGAGCCAGTTTTTGTAATAGCTGGCAATCGCGATAACATCGGGCACATACACGTTTTGCGAAAACTCGTAAGCTTCATCCAGCTTTTGCTTGATGAAGTTCAGACGCTCCATGTTAAGCGGAGCCCCCGCTGCCATGTCCCCATCAATATTGATCGCGCAGGGAACGCCGCCAACCATGTAGTTGGGGTGCGGGTTCTTACCCCCCAGAATGGTATGGATTTTTACAATTTCTTTTTGAAAATCCAGTGCTTCAAGGTAGTGCGTTACAGCCATAAGATCGGCTTCGGGCGGGAGCAGATAGGCTTTGCTGTCCCAGTACCCGTTTTTGAAAATGCCGAGCTGCCCGCTCTCCACAAATTTTTTCAGCCTGTTCTGCACATCGCGGAAATAACCGGGAGAAGATTTGGCGTGGTTGGGAGAAACCGATTGCTGCAACATGGATGTTGCACGTGGGTCCGCCCGCAGAGCATTGACCGGATTAACCCAGTCCAGCGCATGCAGGTGGTAAAAATGCACGACGTGGTCATGCCATGCCAGAACCTTGGCCATGATCTGGCGGATAAGGAATGCGTTGGTGGGTATGCGAATATCCAGCGCATCTTCCACCGCACGCACGGAGGCCAGAGCATGGCAGCCGGTGCACACACCGCAGATACGCTCCACAAAAGCCCATGCGTCACGCGGGTCGCGCCCACGCAGAATAACCTCCAGCCCGCGCCACATTGTGCCGGTGGAAACCGCATTGCGGATGATGTTCTGCTCATCCACATTAACTTCAACGCGCATATGCCCTTCAATGCGGGTCAGCGGGTCCACCACAATGCGCTTGCCACCGTTATCAAGCGCAAAACCGTTTGGTGTCTGGAGCGTGGTCATTGGGCATCATCCCCTTTGTAACGTGCGCGGCTGAGCGCGCTTATGGCGGCGTGGGCGGCAAGGCCCGCACCTACGGCTCCGGCGGCAACCATGCCTACCTTGTCCGCGCTGGCTTCTATGCCAAAACCCCCGACATTCTGGAGCCTTGCGTACCATGACCCCTTGTCCCAGAACCCATCTTCGGAGCAGCCAATGCAGCCATGACCGGACTGGATGGGGAAGGACACGCCATCATTCCACCGCACGGTAGAACAAGCGTTATAGGTGGTTGGGCCTTTGCAACCGACCTTGTAGAGGCAGTACCCCTTGCGGGCCCCTTCATCATCAAAGCTTTCCACATACTGGCCGGCATCAAAATGCGGGCGGCGGTAGCATTTGTCGTGAATGCGCTGGGAGTAGAACATTTTGGGCCGCCCCTGCCGGTCCAGTTCGGGCAGGCGGTCAAATGTAAGCATGTAGGTAATAACGCCGGTCATGACCTCGGCAATGGGCGGGCAACCGGGCACCTTGATAATTGGCTTGTCCAGAATAACCTTGTGGACGGGGGTTGCCTGTGTGGGGTTGGGCCGAGCCGCCTGCACGCAGCCATACGACGCACATGACCCCCACGAGATAATGGCCTTGGCCCCGCTGGCCACTTTTTTAAGCTGCTCCACAAATGGCTTGCCGCCAATAATGCAGTACATGCCATCTTCATTAAGGGGCGGGTTCCCCTCCACGGCCAGAATATAGTTGCCGTGGTACTTCTCCATGACCTCGTCCAGAATGGCCTCAGCCTGATGCCCGGCAGACGCCATAAGGGTATCATCATAATCCAGCGAGATCATGGACAGGACCACATCCTTGACCAAAGGATGTGCCGAGCGAATAAAACTTTCCGAGCAGCAGGTGCATTCCAGCCCATGCAGCCACAATACGGGCAGGCGGGGTTTGGTTTCCATCGCGCTGGCAATCTGGGGCACAAACTCAGGCCCCAGACCAAGGGCCGCAGCGGTAAGCGAGCAGTATTTGATAAACGAGCGGCGGGTAATGCCCTGCCGTCGCATCACGTCATAAAACGTTTCAAGTCCAGCCATCAATGAAGACGTCCTCCTCAGGCGGCGAACCAGAACAGGTCCGCAATTACCTACAAGGAGAAAGCAAGAAGTGTGCCACACCCCAAAAAGGCAGGCGGCTCCGCCCCAGACACGCCAATGGACACAACCCTGCCGACAGAATTGGCAGCCAGCTTTCCACTTTTATCTGCTCTTTCAGGCCTGACTGTGCCGGTATGCCGCCACCGCAGCCTGGCCCATAGCCAGCCCGCCATCCCCCGCAGGTACATGCGCGGGCAGGAGCACGCGCAACCCGGCGGCCTGCAAAAGCGGCACCAGCAGGCCCACAAGCACACCGTTATGCATAACACCGCCCGCCAGCGCCACCGTACCCAACCCCTTACGCCGGGCAAGCTGGCCTACGGCTTTGGCCAGAACACGCGCCAGCCCGGCATGGAACGCCCAGGCCAGTTCGGGGGCAGCAACCCCTTCTGCCAGCCTGTGCAGGCCAGCGCGCCACATGGGAGCAGCGTCTATTTCCAGCAAGGTGCCGCACAGATGCAAACCAAACTCCAGCGGCTCACAGGCTCCTTCTGCCTTTTCAGCCAGCGCTTCCAGTTGCATGGCGGCCTCTCCCTCATAACTCAGGCGGGTTGGGGCCGTGCCAACAAGGGCTGCCATGGCATCAAACAGGCGCCCGGCGGAGCTGGTCAGGGGAGCATTAACCCCAGCGCGTACCATGGAGCGCAGGGCATCTACCGGCCTGTCCTTTAGCGCGCAGAGTTGTGCCTGCACTTTGCAGGCCTCCTCCGCCCCCAAAGCGTTGTCCAGATGTGCCAAAAGCATGCGCCAGGGTTCACGCGCGGCTTTTTCTCCCCCCAGCATGGGCACTGTGGCCAAACGGCCCAAGCGGGTCATATGGGCATAATCACACAACAGTATTTCGCACCCCCATAAGGTGCCATCCGGCCCATAGCCTGTGCCATCAAGCGCCAGCCCCAGAACAGGCCCCTTCTCCCACCCATTCTCGGCCATGGTAGCGGCAATGTGTGCATGGTGGTGCCAGACTGTTTCAAGCTGCCAGCCGTGATCTTCCGCCAGTTTTTGCCCTACAGCGCGACTGCGGTACCCGGGGTGGGCATCCACTGCCACAATGGCGGGCGTTTGCCCGAACAGTGCCCTGTAATCCGCCAGAGCGGCCAGCATAGCCTGCTCCGTAGCCAGTTGCGCCATATCCCCCAGATGGTGGGACAGCAGAGCCCGCCCGCCCTGCGTCAGACAGAACGCGGCTTTTAAATCCCCCCCCATCGCCAGAACGGGGGGAGATTTTGCCGTAAGAGCCGGTAGCGGCAGTGGCTCTGGTGCCAGCCCCCGGCCCCGGCGCAAAACCCGCGCCTGCCCGGCCAGCACACGCACCACGCTATCATCCAGCCGCCTGGCAATAGGCCGGTTGTGCATGAGCCATGCATCCGCAATGCCCTGCAGGTCCTCCAGCGCTTCAGCATTATGCACAACCTGCGGCTGCCCCGAACGGTTGGCACTGCTCATGACCAGCGGCTGACCAATTTTTTGCATGAGCACAACATGCAGCGGCGTATAGGGCAGAAGCAGCCCGACCCGCTCCACACCCGGGGCCACATTGGGCGCAAAAGCCCACTCCCTGCGCTGGCGGACCAGCACGACGGGAGCTGAGACATCCTCCAGCGCCTGACGCTCCGCGGCACAGAAATGGGCATAGTCTTCCACCATAGCCATATCCCGCACCATAACCGCAAGCGGGCGGGTGGGCCTGTTCTTGCGCTCCCGCAGTGCTGCAACAGCCGCCTCCGAACCGGCAAGGCAGGCCAGATGAAAACCCCCGATCCCTTTTATGGCCACCACCTGCCCCGCCAGCAGACTGCTCACGGCGTGATCAAGCGCCCCATCCCCCACAACAGGGTTGCTCCCCTTTTGCCCGGAGACAAACGTCAACCGGGGGCCGCACACCGGGCAGGCAACGGGCTGGGCATGGAAGCGCCTGTCCTGCGGGTTGGCATATTCGGCCCCACAGGCGGGGCACATGGCAAAGGCCGCCATGGTCGTGCGGGCACGGTCATACGGAATGCCGGTGACAATGGAAAAACGTGGCCCGCAATCTGTGCAGTTTGTAAAAGCATACTGGTAGCGGCGGTCTTTTTTATCCGCAATTTCCGCAATGCAGGCGGGGCATATAGCCAGATCCGCCACAATGCCAGCCTGCACCGTACCGGGCTGGCTGGCCTGTATGGTAAAACCCTGCCAGCCTTCGTCCTGCGCCATGCTGCGCTTGAGCGCCACAATACGGGCACGAGGAGGCGGGCTTGCGAGCGCATCCACCAGTGCCGCCACCCGCTCTGGTGGCCCAACTACGACAATCCGCACGCCATCGCCCCGGTTGCTCACATAGCCCCGCAGCCCCAGCTTTTGCGCAAGACGCCATACAAAAGGCCGAAAACCAACCCCCTGCACCAAACCTGTTACAAAAATTTCCTCAGCACACTCGGGCATTAGTGCACGGTACATGCCATGCACGGGTCAAACGAGCGCACAATATGCTGCACGGACAGCGGGGTCTGCTCCCCTTCTTTTACGGGAGCCCCCCTTAGCGCGTATTCAAGCGGGCCTTCCACCCCGGCGCTGTCTCGCGGTGAAAAGTTCCATGTTGTCGGGGCTATAATTTGATAGCGTGAGATCAGCCCTTTTTCCACGCAAAGCCAGTGGCCCAGAGCACCACGGGCAGCCTCTGTCATGCCTATGGCGCGCCCATCGGGCACGGTGCCGGGCTGGGCGTGGCACCACGGCTCGCCCGGACGTAGGGCGCGGACCCACTGCTCCATAAGCGGCACAAGCCGTGCAACCTCCACAAGCCGCGCCACCACGCGGGACAGAACATTCCCACCATAATCAGCCACAAGTGCACGCACCAATGGCTGGCCTGCCATAAGCTGGCGGGCCAGAGCGCCTGTCTCGCACGGCAACCCCGCTATGCGGGGAGCCTTGCACCATGTGTAGGACGCATCCTCGCGCATATGGGGTTCGGTCGTGCCTTCAAACGGAGGCAAAGGCTGCGGAGCCTGCGCCATATGGCTGAAGGTGTGATCTTCCCGCACCTCTTGAATATTCAAGGCCCGCACGGCTCCGGATTCAAAAATACCAGAGCGCCAGTGGCGTTGCCGGGGATCAGATTCAAAACCCGGATACGCCCCAAAACTTAAAAACCGATCGTAGCTGCGCCCACTGTGCTGCAAGGCAAGATCCCGGGCAATTTGTAAAAACAGCCCAAAATCTGATCCGTTCTGTTTATCCCTCCCATGGCGGAGGTCCTGCGGGGCGGACAGGGCGGCAACATCCTCCAGTCTTGTGCCAAACAGACTGTCCTCCAGCGCGGCGCGTACACCCCCCAGAATACCCAGCAGGCGTGTGCATTCCTGCTTTTCTACCCCGCGGGACAAACCGCCGGGCTGTATGGCCAGCGTGTGCGGCCAGTGCCCTGCCAGAATACCCATAACATGCAGTGCCAGTGCCCGCGTTTGCAAAATACCGCGCACGGCACTCCCGCGTAAGGCGGCAAAACGCTCATACGCACGGGGGTACCAAGGCCGTCCCTCATAATCCGGGCGGGCAAAATCGGGCATGAAGAACAGGTGAAAATGCGTGAGGTGATCTGCCAGATTTTCAGTCGCCAAAATCAGGTTGGTGGCAAGCTGGCCGTTATGGGTTGGCACCACGCCCATAACACCGCCCAACGCGAGTGCGGCCGCATGGGACTGGGAGACAGAACATATGCCACAGATGCGCGGCGCAATAACCAGTGCATCCATGGGGGTGCGGCCTTCCAGCACCCGCTCTATACCCCGGAAGAGCGGCGCATTTACCCAAGCCCGCTCCACCTGATGCCCCACAACATCCAGCCGCACTTCCAGATCCCCTTCCACGCGGTTGAAAGGGCCTGCCACCAGCCGGGTTTTTGTCTGCTCCACCATATATGCACCTACCCCTCCGCCCACGTGCTGCTCGGCGGCACAAGCAGATGATCGCTTACCGCATTGCGGGCAACACGGTCTGGCGTTGCCGCCTTTGCCAACGTGGAGAGCGCAACAAACCATGCCTTTGGCATATCGGTTGGTAAGCCAACAGGAATACCGGCTATACGCGGCGTTTGGGCAAAGGGGTGTCCCGGCTCCTCAAACTCGGGGGCTGTGCAGTTAATGCAGGCATAGCCTCCTCGTGTGCAGGAGCCTTCCCCGTTCCACAGGCGGTTGTTACAGTCTGCATGGGCCTGTGTGCCGACACACCCCATATATTCCATCATGCAGCCCAACTGGGCGGGCTGGCGCGCACTGGCCTTGTATTCGTAATACTCATTCCGCGTGCAGCCCTGATGCACAAGCTGGTCAGCATACAGGCGGGGGCGACCGACTGCGTCCATATCCTCCGCGTGCAGGTTTTCCTGTGCCAGCAGGGCCAGTGTCTCAATCACCCAGCCCGGATGCGTCGGGCAGCCTGCGATATTCACAACCGGCAAACCGGATTGCGCCCGAAAATCCGCCCCCAGTGCCCCACCAGGATGCACACCTTCATACTGCAACCCACAGGCATCCAGAATATTGGGGGATGCCGCAGCCATACCGCCATAGGCCGAGCAACTGCCCACAGCCACAACGTAACGCGCAACTGCGGCCAACTGGCGGACCCATTCCATCATGGGCAGGTCCGTGCCCCCCATAACATGGTAACGGCCCGTGCCTTCTGGCCCACGCAGCACGGCCCCTTCCAGACACAGAGCATCCATCCGCACATGGCCTGCCAGAATGTCCGCCAGCAGTGCCTTGACCTCCGCACCGCTTTGCTCCGACAGGCTGGGATGCCACAAAAACTCCACACCCGCACCGCGTAGCTGGGCCACAAGGTCCGGGGTTTCAGCGCACAGGAGCGACATGCTGCACCCGCCGCACCCACCGGACTGAAGCCACAGAACAGTAAAAGCCATGCTCTCCCTACCCTTCTTCCGGTAACACGGCTGGCCCGCCATCCGGGGCAAATGCGGGCAGGTCAAACGCCACAACCGCACCACCCTGCGCCCCGTTACGCACCGTAAACTGCCCCCCATGGTCGGATACGGTGCCATAGCAGATGGCAAGCCCTAACCCCGTTCCCTTGCCGACAGGCTTGGTTGTAAAAAACGGATCAAATATATGGCCCGCCACATCGGGGGGGATACCGCTCCCGTTATCGGCAATCTGCACGCGCACGCGCACGCCATCCCGCTTTGCTGTCACGCACAGTACAGGGTGTGGCACATCTTCCATGGCATCGAGCGCATTCTGCACCAGATTCATGACAACCTGCTGCATACGCCCTGCATGGCCTTCAACCTCCAGCGGTTCTTCCACATCCATGCGGGTTTCCACAATACGGTCCGCGCTGGCAAGCACCCATTCCAGCCCCGTACGCACAACGCCTGCCATATCGAACACAGCCCCAGCACTCCGCCGGTCTGATGAAAAGCGGCGCAGGTCGGCCACAATATCACGCACGCGCTCGGCACCTTCTACAATACCGTCCAGCGTGCCCCCCAGTTCGGAGACAACCATATCCACCCGCAATGCCTGCCGCTCCTGCGCAAACAGGGCTGCGCCGGGCTGGGCATGAATATGCTCCAGATACGCGACCAGCCGGGGAACAAAGCGTTTGAGCGTATAGGCATTGCCATACACGAACGAGATCGGGTTATTCAGCTCATGCGCAACCCCGGCAACCAGCCGCCCAAGGGATGCCATTTTTTCGGCCTGTACCAACTGCACATGGGCAGCCTTGAGGTTACGGTGCGCCTGATCCAGCTCGGAATAAGCGCGCCTGACCTCCCCCAAGGGCCGACCAAGCAGCACAATGCCGGAAAGGCGTTGCCGCCGGTCGTATAACAGCGTGCCATTAACGGCAAAAGGTAGCGCACCCGATGTGGTGGAGAACTGGAACTCCCTGTCCTCCAGCCCCTGCCGCCGGGTCATGCTGCTTGCAACATCCTCGGTTTTCAAGCCAGATGAGGGGGCTATCAGGTCCTCCAGCCGCACGCCGACAATGCTTTGCCCTTCTGGTGCAAACAGTTTTTCCGCAGCCGTATTCGTGCGCACGATGCGCAGTGCCGTATCGCACGCCACCAGCACATCGGACATGGATTCAAACACGCTGGCCATAAATGCGTGCGCTTCTTCTAAAGCGGCATTTTTACGCTCCAGCTCCACCTGCTGACCAATAAGCTGACCCCAGGTTTCTTCCATTTTACCTATAACGTTCAGCCATATCTGCTCGCCCTCGGCGGAGGCGTTAACAGGCTCGGGCTGTGGGGCCTTTCCGGTCAGCATTGACGGCCCTCCCCTTAATTCATACGTGAACGTGGCGGGGATTATAACACAGGCCCAAGCGCCGCCTACCCACAGAAAACGAAACAAAAAACATAACCAGAGCATTTATATTATTGTTATTCATTAATTCACGTGTGCCCTGCTATTCATATCTGGACACGTCTATCCTGACCTTACGCTTTGGAGCATTCCCCAGCATGAACCGCGCTTCTCTTTTATTTTCGGCGGCTTCGGCCATCATTGCCTTCAGCACCCTCAGCCCCGTATCCGCCCAGACCATTACCAAAGCGTCTCAGGTCCAGTCTGGCACCTATGCGGTGGAAACCGGCCATACCCAGATCGGGTTTTCCGTCCTGCATTTTGGGTTTACCAACTACTACGGTGCGTTTTCCAACGCATCGGGCACACTGGAGCTGAATGCCCAGTCCCCCGCATCTTCCAGATTATCCGTGACCATTCCGGTTGCATCCGTTCAGACAACCAGCTCCCAGCTCACTGATGAGCTGAAAGGCCCGCAGTGGTTTGATGCGACAAAGTTCCCGAATGCGACCTTTGTTTCGACCAGCATTAAAATGCTTGGCCAGAATGATGCGACAATCCACGGCAACCTGACCCTGCACGGCGTTACAAAGCCGATTACCCTGAATGCGCATTTTGTAGGGGCTGGCATCAACCCGATGGATAAAAAATATACGACCGGATTTGACGCCACAAGCACCTTCAACCGCAGCGACTTCGGCATCAAGACCTATGTGCCTTATGTGAGTGATTCCGTAACCTTGCGCATTTCCGGTGCGTTCGAAAAGCAGAATTAACCGCCCCGCCTGCGCACCACATGGCAACCCTGCTTTTTTAGAATGTAGTGGCAGCCATGTGGCGCGCAGGCCCTTTGTGGCTCCCCCCCAAGCACAATAATGTTAGGCGCAACCCAACTGAATAATCATCATCCACACAACAAATAAGCCCACTCCCTGCCGAGCCATCAATTCAACACACAATATTTCCCGCACATAATTCATTGAAAATCCAGAAAAAATCTTGGATTTATTATTACCACTCACGGCCTGTTCAGCCCCCGAGTTCTCCCTTTAGTCGACCATGGAATCCAGCGGGGCTTACATACCTGCCTTATCTGCCAAACGTAAATAATACAGAATGATTGATATATATCATTGTCTATGGTGTATTTAGGGTCGAAGCATGGCCAACTCACACTCGGGCACTATGGTTGTGGCCTGAACAGGCTTTATTAAACCCGTATGCTCGTTTTGGCTGAACTTTTTTGACTGAGCGCCCCGTTTACCAAGGCGCCAGACCAGCCCGGTACCGCTGCACAGGATAATACCCATCTATGAACGCCGATCCCCTGTCTGGTCAGTTTGATTTTTCTACCCTTCCTGATCTGGCGACTCTGGGGCAAACACTTTTCAGGAAAGTTCCGATCGGGACAGTCGTTGTGCGTCTGTCCGATAGCCAGATTCTCCTGCGCAACCCGGCCTTCCGCCATATTGCGGACGACAAGATTTCCACCATGTCCGCACTGATCGACACCAGTTGCGTGGACCCCAAGCAGCAGGAACAGCTCCGTGCTCAGGTCCGGCATGCCAAAAGCCGGGCGGATCGGGAGGACACAAGCGAACTGCCAGAACTGGTGCTCGACCTTAAAGGCGCAGATGGCAGAATACGCATTGTGCAGCACTATGCGCTCATGTTCCATAAGCAGGGCATAGCGATTGGTATTTTCCGCGATATTTCAGACATCAAGCGCAAATACCGCGCACTCCAGAAAGATGCCTTTACAGATGAGCTAACCGGCGTTGGCAACCGACGCGGCCTGATGGAGCGCTGGAATGAGGAAATAGAAGACGACCCCGCGCAGGCCATAGGCTTCCTCATGATTGATCTGGACCAGTTCAAACCGATCAATGACACATACGGCCA
Source organism: Acetobacter sp. DsW_54 (assembly GCF_002153575.1). Taxonomy (NCBI): domain Bacteria; kingdom Pseudomonadati; phylum Pseudomonadota; class Alphaproteobacteria; order Acetobacterales; family Acetobacteraceae; genus Acetobacter; species Acetobacter sp. DsW_54. Next base: position 21,896 of record NZ_JOPD01000014.1, on the reverse strand, counting down.
TGCCACCGGGGATAACGTGTTGCGGAGCATGGCCCGCAGGCTGCGCAAAAGCGTACGCAAAAGCGACTATGTCGTGCGTATGGGCGGGGATGAATTTGGTATTCTGCTCCCCGGCATTGAGAGCAGGACCATGCTGGATACGGTCAGCAACAAACTGCTGGCTGCCCTGCGCCGCCCGGTAACGGTTGATACGCTCAAACTCTCCCTGTCGGGTAGCATTGGCGGCGGGCTTTACCCCGAGGACGGCAAGGACCTTGCTGCCATTATGGTCCATGCCGACCAGTCCATGTACAGCACCAAAAAGAAAATTCCTGCCAGAAAGCGCTCCCAAAAGCCTCTTGTCACCATCAAGCCCCCTGCACCTTAAGGTGCTCCGGCCCCTGCGCCCGGCCACATAGTGGGAACGCTCCTACGCCTGACCAGCCCGACTGCTCCATGCAGGCAGGAGCACTAGCCTTTTATTCCTCATGCTCTGCGGGATGCAGCACGTGCGGGAATGCGGAAGTGCTGAAAAACGCGATCAGAATACCACACAGTGCAACCGCAAGAGCCAGAGGTGTCAGCACCGCAAAGCCTGCCTGTGTCAGCACCATACCCCCTGCGGCAGAACCGAGCAGAATACCGGCATTGCTTGCGGCGTTAATGGCAGCACCGGCCACGTCCGCCCGGGTGGCACGGGCCCGGATCGCGCCGGACATAACAAACGGAATAATGGCGGAATAACCAATACACCACAGGCCCACCGCCGCGACAGACATCCAGCCCGACAGGATATGCCCATACAGAAGACCCATGCCCACAAGCATGGCCATACCGCTGGCCAGCATACCTGCAGCCGGTCGGCGGTCCACAATCTGCCCTGCACCCCATAGGCCCAGAATACTCAGCCCTCCGGTAAGCAGCAGAGCAATGCTGAGCACACCATTGGACAGCCCATGCTCAAGCAGGAGCGGCGTGACATACGTGTACAGCAGGTTATGTGCGAAAAAGAAGACCGCATCCACCAGAACCACAACCAGAAACGTGCGCATGACCTTGCGCGAGACAATGCTAGGCAGGCTTTCCTTGACATGCACGGCAGAGGAGACGGGTGGCAGAAAAAACGCAATGCAGAGCGTGAGTACAACGGCAATACCGGTCATGATGTACATAGCCACGCGCCAGCTGGCCAGATGCCCGACGGCCGCAGTCCCCGGCACCCCCAGAATAGCCCCGAGCGATGTACCGCCATACACGAACGAAATAGCCCGCCCGGTCATTCCCGCAGGCACAAGGCGGGCCGCGTAAGCCGAGACAATGGACATAAGCAGCGCATGGGCCAGCCCGCCAATACAGCGGCCTGCGCATAGCACAACAAAAGTGGGTGCCATGGCCACCACCAGATTGGACACCACATAGCCCGAGAGAGAAACAAGCATAAGCCGCTTACGGTCGATATGTGCGGTCATAATGGTCAGGGGCACGGCACCAAGGGCAACCATAAGCGCAAAAGCACTCACGGCCAGCCCGGCCTGACCTTCCTGTATATGGAAGGTCCCGGCCATTTCTATCAGTATGCCAACGGGTGCAACCTCACTGGTCAGCGCCGTAAAGGTGCAGGCAAACAGCGCCCAAAGCCCGATACTAGCTCCGGGGGGAAGATTTTTAAAAAGCATGACAACCTGTTTTAAAGACAGAAATACGGATTTATACCGTGTGTGCGGCGCCCTTCTGGCACTTCCTGCACCAAAGCGAAACACCTAAATGCTGTATAAACGAAGGGAGTTGGCTTTATTTCTTATATTCCGAAATCTTATAAAACTGTCATGCCAGCCCCGGTTTTGCCTACATTAACCATGGGCAACAAACCATACCAACCACCCCTGCACACTATACTGCGGCACCCCACCCGGCCGTGCGCCTCCGGGTACCCCCACACCGGCCAGAGCCTTACCCGGTATAACGGGCCAAAAACGGGCCAGTTGTGCTGCCCTGTGTGTGTGCCACGTCATACGGCACACCCTGCGCCACAATGCGCCCTCCCCGGCTGCCTGCTCCCGGGCCCAAGTCAATAACCCAGTCGCTCCTTGCAACAAGCCGCATATCGTGCTCGGCCACCAGAACGGTATTACCAGCCTGCACCAGCTCATGCAGATGTTCCATCAGCCTGTCTGCATCAAACGGGTGCAGGCCGGTTGTGGGCTCGTCCAGCACATAAAGCGTGTGGCCACGCCGCTGTTTCTGCAACTCCGTTGCCAGCTTGATCCGCTGTGCCTCCCCACCGGAAAGCTCTGTTGCAGGCTGCCCCAGAGTAAGGTGCCCCAGCCCGCCACGTTGCAGTGTGGCCAGAATCTGTGCCGGACCCGCATCTTCGGCCATGAACAGGCAGGCTTCATCCACCGTCATGGCCAGAAGGTCGGCAATGGAACGGCCCCGGTAGGTAACCTCAAGCACCTGCGGTTTGTAACGCGCTCCATGGCATGTGGGGCACGGCGCGTACACACTGGGCAGAAACAGCAGCTCCACCATGGTTGCCCCCGCCCCTTCACAGGTTGGGCAACGCCCCTTGGGCAGGTTGAAGGAGAAGTACCCCGCATCATACCCCCGTTTTTGTGCCAGTTCCGTTCTGGCATAGAGTTTACGGATCATGTCGAACAGACCCGTATAGGTCGCAAGGTTGGAGCGGGGCGTGCGCCCTATGGGTTTTTGGTCAATGACCACCAGACGCCTGATATGCTCCAGCCCCTCCACAATATGGCCCTGCGGCTCCCCCATGGGGTTAGAGGCTACAATGGGGTCCTCTTCCTCCTCCACCACCGGGGTTTGCCCCAGCGCGCGGGCTACAATGCTGGTTAACACCTGACTGACCAGAGAGGATTTACCCGAACCCGACACCCCCGTAACCGCAACCAGCGTGCCAAGAGGAAAAGCCGCAGAAAGATTATTCAGATTATTCCACGTCATACCATCCAGCCGCAGCCACGCCTGTGGCGTTCTGGGCGTGCAGGCCACTCGGGCGGAGGCGGCGAACACGTAATGGCGGGTGTGGGACGCAGCAATATCTTCCAACCCGGCAAGGGGGCCGGAATACAGTATCTCTCCCCCCCGTGTGCCCGCCTGCGGCCCTACATCCACCACCCATTGCGCATGGCGGATAATATCCAGATTATGCTCAACCAGAAAAAGCGAGTTCCCTGCGCGGCGCAAGTGCTCCAGTGCGGTAAGCAGGGCCTGTGTATCCGCCGGATGCAACCCGGCTGATGGTTCATCCAGCACATAGACCACTCCAAACAGGTTGGAATGAATCTGTGTGCCAAGCCGCAGGCGCTGGTATTCCCCGGGTGAGAGGGTCTGCACGCCCCGATCCATTTGCAGGTAGCCGAGCCCCAGCTCTTCGAGCACACCAATCCGGGCAGCCATGTCCTGCACAATCCGCTCCGCGGCAATGGCCGTTGCATCTGCTGCGGGCTTTGCGCCAATAGTCGTGCGAAGTGTTGCGGCTATTGTTTCCAGCGGCAAGGCAGTCATGGCAGCTATTGTGTACCCGCCAAATGTTACACGCAGGGCATCGGCATTAAGCCGCTGGCCGTGGCAGGCCGGGCAGAGTGTGGTGGTCATGAATGCCTCGACCCGGCGGCGCATCATGGCACTTTGCGACTTGGCAAATGTTTGCAGAATATATCGCCGCGCCCCCGTAAATGTACCTTGGTATGCTGGCTCCACGCCCTGCGCCATGGCCTGCACCACCTGCGCGTGGGTGAGGCCGGGATAGACCGGGTGAGTTGGGGTTTCATCGGTAAAAAGTATCCACTCGCGCGTTTTTTTGGGTAAGTCGCGCCAGGGAATATCAACATCCACACCTCTGGTGATCAGAATATCTCGCAGGTTCTGCCCCTGCCATGCACTCGGCCACGATGCCACAGCCCGCTCACGGAGTGTGCGTGATGGATCTGGCACCATGCTCTCCTCCGTAACATCATGAATACGGCCCAGCCCGTGGCAGCGTTTGCAGGCCCCCATAGGGGTATTGGGGGAGAAGGATTCCGCCTCCAGCCGAGCTAACCCCGGAGGATAATCCCCCGCACGCGAGTACAGCATGCGCAGCAGGTTGGAGAGTGTTGTAATACTCCCCACGGACGAACGGCCCGAACTCCCTCCGCGCTGTTGCTGGAGTGCTATGGCCGGGGGAAGCCCATCCACCCCGTCCACATCGGGAACGGGCATCTGCTGGAACAGCCGCCGGGCATAGGGCGAGACAGATTCCAGATAACGGCGCTGGGCCTCTGCGTACAACGTGCCAAATGCCAGCGAGGACTTGCCCGAACCCGAAAGCCCCGTAAACACAACCAGACTGTCCCGCGGGATGCTCAGGCTAACATTTTTCAGGTTATGTTCACGCGCCCCACGCACATGCACAAACCCGTTATCTGCCTCCCGGCCTGCTTCTTCCACTGGGTGCCTGCTGTGCATCGGGGATTACCTTACTCCTGTGCCGCCCTGAGCTCCGGGTCCTTGAACCGGCGGTTGGCCAGCACGGGCAGAACCTCACGGGTTGCGCGCATACGCTCCTTGTCCATATTGGCAAAGAGCAGGTCCGGGCCACTCCCCGCGCGAACCACGGCAACCCCCATGGGGTCCACCAGCATGCTGCACCCTATGTTGCGGGGGCCGCACTCGCCCACGGCGGCCACGTAGCAGGTGTTCTCCAGCGCACGGGCCGTTACCATAACTTCCCAGTGCCATTCCTTGCCGGGGCCGCGCACCCATGCGGCTGGCACGCTCAGCAGGTCCGCACCACGCACCACAAGAGAGCGTGCGACCTCGGGGAAGCGCACATCGTAACAGGTCATCAACCCCACACGTATATCCCCCACCTGCACAATAGGGGGGAGTTCCGTGCCGGGCACATAGTCGTTTGATTCCTTCATGTTAAAGGCATCATACAAGTGCAGCTTGCGGTAGCAGGCCACCACCCCGGTCGCATCAAGCACAATCTGGCAGTTATGGGTCAGCGCAGGTACGGCGGGGGTGGCAATGCAGCAGATAACGCTCAGCGCCTTACCAGCCAGCGCGTTAACCAGCCCGCTGACAAATGGACCATCCAGCATTTGCGCCGTGCGTACGGTAATGCCGGGGTCGTGCATATCTGCCGCGATAATGCTCTCTGGCAGAATAAGCAGCCCGGCCCCTTCCGCCGCAGCCCGCTCGATCAGGGATACGCATTGATCAAGATTGACGCGCCATTCCGGTGCAACGGCAAATTGTCCTAGAGCGATTTTCATCCGAGGAATCCTTAGGGGCCAAACCAGCGGCAGACGCAGGCACGCACACCGGCGCATCAGCTTGGGTAAAAGCATAACCGATCAGGCGCAAAATCAAACCCCCGACGCCTGACTGCCTGATCATCCCTGCCCGGTTATTCATCATCAAATCATCACACTTTGCCCGGTGCTGTTTGGCGTATTGGAAGTATTTCTGCCCATGCCAACAAAAGGCCTGCCCCATGCGCCTGCGTGCTTTTGCCCTTTGCACTGTAACAGCCTGTGCGCTCCTGCACGGAGGTTTGGTGCAGATAACGTGGGCACAACCCGCCCCGCTGCCGGATGAACGGGCCGTGCTGCCCCCACCACCCACTGCGGGCTCACTGGCGCAGGAAGCAGACAGGCAGGCTTTTGAAGCCACACGCGCACTCCGGGGCAGTCCGCGCTGGCAACTGGCTCATGATGATGCCGACCTGAGCCCGCAACACATCATACGCGATTTTTCCTGTGCCGCAGGGTTTGCGCTTATCCCCGACAGGCTGCCAGCCCTGCTAACCCTATTGAACGCACTGGCCAAACCACTTGAACAACGCGTTACGGAAGAAAAAAACTTCTGGCACAGGACACGGCCCTTTGTTGGCACCACGCAGGATATCTGCACCCCCGATGCGCGAACAAGACTGACCAGCAGCTTTGCCTATCCCTCCGGCCATACAACATGGGGGTGGATGGTGGCCTCCATTCTGGCCAGCGCCCTGCCTGAGCGCGCCAGCCAGATTATGCAGCGTGGCCGGGTTTTTGGGGAAAGCCGCATTGTTTGCGGGGTGCACTGGAAAAGCGATGTGCAGGCTGGCTACATAAACGGGAGCACCATGTTTGCCGCATTGCAGGCACAACCGTGGTTTACACAACAGGTCGCAGCAATCCGTAACGAACTGGAGCAGTTGCAAACCCACCCTGGCGCGCCCGATGCCGCAACCTGCGCCATTGAGCATGAGGCCGCAACAAACGCATACTAACCTCACACGCCCGGCCCCACAGGCTGGATTTTACCAGCTATACCCTATGCTGGCCTGTGCGTTACGGCGCTCCCCAAAGAAGCAATAGCCACCAACACCACCATCGGCATAGCAGTTGCCAATATAGTTCTTGTCAAACAGGTTGCGGACATTGGCCGAGATCTTCCACCCATGCAGAGAGGGGGAAGCATTGGACAGGTCATACGACACGGCCGCATCAAACAGGGCGTATTGTGGCAGCCATACACTCCCATTTTCCAGTTCACCGCCATATGTTTTGGCCGTGTAGCGCATCCCGCCCCCAAAACCGAACCCTTTCAACCGGCCCGAAGGCATGGTGTAGAATGCAAACAGCGAGGCATTCCCTCTGGAAGACTGGGTTAAGGGCTTACCAGTTGAATCATCCTTGATTTTTTGAACACTGACCGCTGCAGTCAGCATCAGATTGCGAAAAGGTTCTGCGTGAGCTTCAAATTCAAAACCATCCGAATGTACCAGCCCGCTCTGGGTGTAGCTCTCCATGGCTGGGGGAATGGCGACAAGGACATTGCTTTGCTCAATATGGAACCCTGCAACGCTTAGCAAAAGAGAACTGCCGGGAAGCTGGTATTTTAACCCGCCCTCCAGCTGCTTGCCTATGGAGGGAGACGCCTGACGCGTCACCCCGCTAACAGATGTTGCAACATTCCCTACCTGCGGCTGAAAGGAGGTGGAGTAGCTGATATAGGGAGAAAGCCCGAAGTCGAAGTGATAAAGGCCAGAAGCACGCCACGTAATCTGGCTGGAGCTCTGCCTGTCATCCGCGGGCGTAATATAGGTAATCCGGTGGGCATGGAACCAGTCATTCCGCAGACTGCCGGTTAGAATAAAACGGCGCCAGCGGATTTCGTCCTGCGCGTAAACACCAATCTGCTGTGAATCCACCCGGTACCCTACGGAGGGGCTCATGTCGGGGATGGCCATATTATAATCAGGGTGCAGCACATCCATGTCCGGTGCAGTGCCCGAACTTTCATTATCCAGAGATTTCTGCTGCATATAATCCAAGCCAACCATCAGCGTATGCCGCAATGCGCCAGTATGAACATTCCCCTTGAACTGGCTATCAAATGCCAGATTCCGGTTGTGCTCATGCGCTCCGTAGGAGGAACGGCCAAGCATGGTGCCACTTGTCATGTCAGCGCTATCGTAATCGCCTGAATTGAGCACACTGCGATACGTTGTCATAATATCATCGTAACGGCCGCGCGTGCTAAAGCTCCAGTCTTCATTAAACCGATGGTTCAGGATATAGGTAATCCCACCCTGCCTGCGGTTGTATTTTTCAAAAGCTGCGTCCCCATCATAAAAATTGCGGGGGAGATAGCCAAATGTGCCGCGTTTGAGCGACCCCACAAGTGGCGCGCCGCCATAGGATCCATTTTCGGGGTCATACTGGTAATTCCCCAGCAGGGTCAGGGTTGTTGGCCCATCCCCCCCAAACGTAAAGGCCGGGCTGATGCTAAAGCGCCTGCTCCCCGTTCTGGCAAGCTGGGTATGCTGCCCATTGACCGTGCCATACAACCGGTAGCGCACAAGACCATCATCCGTTGCAAACCCGCCGACATCGGCATCAACACGGTAAAGGTCGAACATGCCCCCTGTGGTATTAACACTACCGTAAAACTTCTGGTCCGTTGGCAGCTTGCTGGACAATGCCGTAAGCCCCCCGGGGCTGGACTGGCCATACAGTGCAGAAGCCGGGCCTTTAAGCAGTTCCACCCGCTCCAGCCGCGATGTATCGGTCTGGGCAATGGCAAAACCCATTGGGCTATCCTGCAGTTTCAGCCCGTCCAAAAACGTGGGGACGGTAAAGCCGCGCAGGTCAAACAGGTCATACCGTGTGCCCTCCCCGCCTCGGGTATCAGCCGTTATCCCCGCAGCATAACGCACCGCCTGATTGAGCGTTAAAACACCGCGTGTGTCCATTTCATCCCGCGTGATCACGGTCACGGATTGTGCGGTTTCAACCAGCGGTGTGTTTGTTTTGGTTGCAGAAGACGCCATGACGGAAGACCGGCCGTGGCCACGGACCTCCACCAGTTCATCCTGCGCAATGCGGGCTCTGGCCGGCTTGGCTGCGGTGTGTGCAGGTGTGGCGGTTTGTGACTGCGGGCGATTATCCGTCTGCGCATCCTGCTCTGCTGCGAACGCGGCGTCACTCAGAGCAAACGAGATAAAAACCGTATAAAAAAGTTTGCTGCGCTTCATACCCAACTCGTTTCGTTACCGGCTTCTCCTTACAGAGGGCAGCTGTCGGTATTCTTATTAATAATGAGACTTAATTGCGCTCCTATCCATATTCATAAAAGTCAGCAAGCAGCCCCCCATGCCATTGGCCCAAACGCGACACTATTCCGCCTGAACGCCAAAACCCGCCTGCCCGACACCCGGCAAGCAGGCCCGGCATGACGCACGGATATGATTTATTGTGGTGTGAAGGGAAAAAGCGCAGCGCCACAATGGGCGCAGGAGTGCGTAGAGCGCTCGCTTTTACGAGCGAGGTGTTGGCAGGGAATTAACCCGCAATGTGCTGGGAGCTACGCCAAACGTGCGATGAAACATGGTGCTGAAGCTACCGGCATTATCATAACCAAGGTCAAACGCGACCTCCGCAATGGATTGCCCTGTAGCAAGCCGGGAGGCTGCCTCCACCACCCGGACCCTGCGCCGCCATGCAGCAAAACCCATACCCATTTCCTGCTGGAAAAGCCGGGTAAATGTGCGCCGTGCCATGCCGGCTTCCCGCGCCCAGTAATCAATATCGCGGCAATCCCCCGGCTGGGCGGTAATGGCCTCGCAAACACGGCGCAGACGTGGGTCTGATGGAAAAAGAAACCTGTCTGCAATACGCGGCGCGCGGGCAACTTCATCCACTAACAGCCGGGCAATGGCGGACATGCGTTCATCCATGTCAAAATTAAATGTCATGGCAACAATTTCGTCCACCAGCCCGCGCACGAGCGAGGAGGCATCGAACATCTTGCATGGCAACGTATCCGCCCCGATCAGGCTGGGCGCGACATATACAACCTGAAAAGCCAGATCGGTCCGGCATGTTGCCTGATGCACAACATTGGCCGGTAGCCAGATTGCCTGCCCTGGCCCAAGCACAAAGCTCTCATTACGTGTATTAACGGTTACGCTCCCGGCCAGAAAAACCGAGAGCTGCCCCCGTTCATGGGCATGGAACGCATCCACAAACCCACCTGTATAACAATCGGAAAACCCGACCACGGGAGGCGGATGCCGCGGGAAATCGGCAGTTCGTTTCATGACGCTATAATCCAGTCCATTTTTTACAAAACCACCCAATGGACTGCCTTCAGGCTTGATCAGGCCGCATTATTTCAGATTTTTGGCCAAAATATCAAGTCTGTTCTGTTAGGCCACAACGCGTGGCAATACGCCTTCCCCCGCTCCAAAGCCGACGGCACAGACTTCATCCGGTATTATGGGCTTTCTCGTCCGGCTTGCATGGCACAAAAAACATTTGTCCATTATTTTGAGTGCTCACAAGGTCTGGCACCCCTCGTTCCCAAACTCTGGTGCTGCCACGCATGCGGGCATTGCAGGTTCAAAACTGAGAATACCCAGCCAGCTTGCATCGCACGCTGGCTGGGTCAATAGCTGCATTCAGGCTTAGTAATGACCGCGTAGAGTAAAGCTGAACGTACGGGGTTCACCATAAATCATGCCATCGTAAAACCCTGCCTGCCGGACATAGGTGCGATCGGTAAGATTTGTAATGTTGCCTGCAATATCCAGCCAATTCGCAACACGGTAGCGGGCCATGATATTGATAAGCGTATACCCTTTAACCCGAAGGTTGGATGCATCATACTTGCCACCCCCAAGAGGACGCCCCGGGTTGGTTGTCCATTCCGTGCTGGACTGGCTGGATACACCCCCACCAATGGTAAGATGATGCAGTTTTCCGGGGAATGTGTAGCTCGTTGTCAGACGTACAAGGTGATGCGGGTCCTGACGATAGCTCAGGCCTTTTTCGTAAAGATAGCTATACCCAAAAAAGACATTCCAGCCGGGCAGCAGCTCGCCGGAGGCATCAAAGTCGATCCCTTCCGTTTTCACGCCATTGACTGAATCGTAAATGGCCTCACCCGTGGTAACGTTTGTGGCACCTGTTGCCTGTGCTACGTTGCTCTGCCGGTTAAGATAAAAAGCCAGAGATGTATTCAGGCGCTGTTTGAAGAATGCCCCTTTCAAACCCGTTTCATAGCTCTTGCCCATAACCGGGTTGAGAGGTTTGTTATCAGAATCCCGCAGATTTGACTGAGGCGTATAAACGTTTGTGTAGCTTCCATAAATCGACATGGTTTTGGTAAAATCATAAACCATACCGGCATAAGGCGTTAGCACTGCATTCTGCTGCCCTGTGCTGGAAGAGCCGGAATACTGGTTTGCCTTGTTATAAGTGCCCGTATAAGCCTGATAACTGCTGATACGCCCACCCAGAATAAGCGACAGCCCCTTGGCCAGAACAAAACGCCCGGATGTATAGGCACCATAATTGCGCGTAACATCAACCTCACGCGCGTGGGTGCGATGCGTTACAAAGTTGGGGTAAGAGCCATCCCATGTCTGCCAGTTTGCAATGGGCAACCCGGTCGCGCGGTACTGGCACCCTGAATACGGTGTAACCCCGGCAATGGAGCAGTTCCCCAAGGCATTGCTGAATGTATATTGCGTCAGCTCGTCATTATAACCATTAAAGCCGAACACAAGCTGGTGCTCATGCCCCAGAAAATGCACCGGGCCAGAGACATGCACATCAGCATTGTCGCGTGCATCTTCATACTCGGCATGAAGAGCATTCAGATAAGCGCCTGTGCCGTCCTGATTCCAGAAACCACCATAGGTTTTCCGTGTTGCATTGTTAATTTTTGCAACGCCAAGGTTGTTATAGGAACTCCCCTGCGTACGCATGTACCCAGCCTTCAGGTGCCAACCGGCCGAGAAATCATGATCATAGTTAATAAAAGCGGTGTACTGGTCGCGGGTGGCCTGGCTCCAGTCTGCCGCAGGGTTTGTGCTACGGGAGAGGTTTGTTTTTGTCCCATCAGCATACCAGATTGGCACGTTTGTCCCCCAGGACGCGCCATCATTTTGGGTTCGTTCATACTGGAACCCAAAATTAAGGGTATCGCGCGAGGATATGTCCGCCGTAAAGTTTGCCAGCGCACCAATACGGTTAACGTGTTCACGCACACGAAAAGTATCCGTATCATCCCACGAAAAAACATACCGGCTACGGATGGTGCCTGAGTGGTTTAATGGCGCGTTCAGGTCCGCCATAACACGGTGCTCGTTCCAGTTCCCCAGCCTTAACAGGCCATTGGCGGAAAATTCGCGCTGCGGTGCCTTGCGTTGCAGATAAATTGTTGCGGATGGATCCCCCGTCCCGCCCAGCAGACCATTGGCCCCACGGACAATCTGCACGTTGTCGTACAGGTCCATGTTCATGGACGAACCCACACCACCAAAACTGGTTGAGGCATCAATCTGCATGCCATCAATCTTGTAGTTGGTAATATCAAAGCCACGTGCACGGTAGGTTGTGCGACCGGCGTTATCGTTGGCGTAAGAGGTCACACCGGGGGTCGTATTCAGAACATCATCAAGGCTATTGATCTGCTGATCATCCATGACCTGCCGGGTCATGACGGTAACGGTCTGTGGTGTTTCTCGCAGGCTTAGCGGTAAACCGGTTGATGCGCTTGTTTCCGATGCCGTGTAACTGCCGCGGTCCCACCTGTGGGCCTTAACCAGAATACTCTCGTCCGCCTTGGAAGCGACATTGACGATGGTCTTCTGGTTTTTATTCGCCTTTACCGCTGGGGTTTTAGGGGCGTCCGCTTTTTTTTCCAACACTTCGTCTGAAGTTGTCTTGTTATTCTTATTATACGCCGCGTCTGCTGCCTGTGCAGACAATGCTCCCCCCAGAGAGAGGAATGTCGAGGCCAAAAGAGCGGTTACGCGGAAAGATGATACGGGACGGAGTGTCACATCAAGGTCCTACCAAAGAGGTTAATGCGAGTCATTCTCATAAGCAGCGCGTCTAGCAGACTCCCGCCCTCACCCAAAGTGACAATATATTACAATTTATTCATATTTCTTGTGATTGAGATACCAGATAGAGGGAACCCGGCCGTATTCCCGCAGACAAAAAGGTATTGCCCGGCCAGATAATCCCCGTATTCTGAGCGGAATTCTGTAGGTGTTCTGCAATGGCCTTTAGTGAGACTATGCCCCTAACAGGCATGGTCCATATAAAGCTGTATACATTTATTTTATCTGGAAACTGTTCATATCCATGCTTTCAGGAGCACCAGAACACTACGGATAAACGCGCTCCGCACAAATGAGAATATATCGCAATTAGGCGTATCCTCCATGATCCTTATCATTCCCAATACAATGGCCCAAAATGCTTATGCCTGCTTGGAAAATAAATATCTTATTATTTGAACAAATAATCCTGATTTAAAATATAGATTAAAAACCATTAAATACCATTTCCAAAATTATGTTATAAATACTGTTAGAAATATTTCTTCTGAAAGGAATTTATAAAAGGAATGAGACACAGCGCCACTAGAGATAACACAACCGAAATTAGAAAAACTGTATCGTATCCTGCCCTGCCAGCCACAAAGGCGCCAGTCGCTCCAAGGGAGGCTGCCGCAATGGCGCTTGCACTTTGAAATAATGTAAAATCTATTCCGGGTTGATGAGGAGCCGTAAACGCCATTAGTCGAGAATAACTGGCAACAAAACTGGCCGCCATAAGGGCTGCCTCACACACAAAGAGGGCGAACAGAATAGATATGTGCAGGAACTGAAGCTTAATCGAGGAAAAAATCACAGCAAGCAAAGCGGCCTGACAGATGGCAATAAGATACATGCCATTTTTTGCACCGGTTTTGCGCACCACAATACCGCCAATAACTGTGCCGCATAGACCTGCAACAACACCACCCATACCATTAAAAACTCCAACAGTATTAAGCGGAATACCCTGATCAATCAAAAAAGGACCAGTCAAACCCTGCACTAACCGACCACTCATTTCATACGTCATGGTCAGAACAATGCCACACCATATTTCTCCCCTTCTGAGCGCATTCAAAAGGCCGGGGCGTAACTCTTGAGGTCTGACCAGAAAAACCTCTCTGTTTTCATGGTTATAAAAGAACATTGGAGCTGTAAGGCTTAAAACAGTAAAAGCCATAACAAAGCAGCCAATCTGCCACCCCAAGGCACCATATAGGCTTACAAAAACACTTCCTCCCAATACCAGGCCAATATAGGCACCGCCCACCTGCGCCATATTGCCTTTTCTCCTCTCGTTTTCCGGGATCTGTTCAATAAGGAATGCATCGCAGGCAATATCCACGATTGTTGCGGAAACGGCCGCACACAAAAGAAGCGCTAACAGACCGGAAAATAACCAAGGGGGCCAAAATGCAATCACACATAATAACCCAGCCGTAACACAGTCCCCCATCAGGATGATCTTGCGCGAGTACCTGCGGCCCGTTGGGGCGATGCGCAGCCTTTCAACAGGCTGCGCCCACAGGAATTTTATAGCCCAGATCAGCATAACCAATGAGAGCAGACCTATTTTCTCTAACGAAACATGCTGGTTGCGCAGAATGGTTGGCAAACCGACAAACGTAAGCCCGCCCAATACACCTTGCGCTATGTAAATGCCCCAGATGGCGGGAAGAGCCCCAATATTGAACAAAGGGGCTAAACCATTTTTGGTATCGGCGGCTCTCATTATTTGGAGTTGTCTCCAATGGCGACCTTAAGGTTAAAGCCGACAGTTCTGCCAAAACTGATCTGCGCCACATTCCCCGCAGGCCCTGTAAAGGCATAGGTGCGATACAGTTTGTCGGTTACGTTATTGGCGTAAACCATGACCTCGTAACGGTTCCCAAAAGACCAAGTCGTTCTCAGGTCTAGCTGTGTGTAGGTGGGTTGTTTTAGCTGGTTGGCAATATCAAAATACTGCGGACCGGTTACACGCAGGTCCAACCCGGGTTCAATACGCCCAAAACCTGTTTGAAACCGGGTTGAAAGATGCCCCGCAGCCATAAACTCCGGAACGTAAGGCATACGCAGGCCGGCATAGTTATTGCCTGCGCCATCATTAAAACTATCGAACTTTGAGAGTGTTCTGTTGCCATCTGCCCCAATAATCCAACCGGGTTTAAACTCCCAATGCACCTCCCCTTCCACACCGCTTGCATGTGCGCGTGCCGCACTGGCAATTGTCTGGTAGCCTGCCGGACCAACATAGACCTGCTCATTCTGCAGGTGATTATAAAAATACCCGGCCCTTACAAAGAATTGTTTATGACGGTACACCGTCCCTATCTCGTAACTCAGCTCCCATTCCGGATTGTAGGATGTTGCATCTGCAATGCTGGTTGGGGCGTAATTAAACCCCGCAGGCTTGTAGCCCTGACTGACCCGACCATGAAGATGCCAGCCCGGCAAAGCTTCATAATCAAGCGAAACATTACCAAGACTCATGTTCTGATCTCGGCTTTTATTGCCCGCATAAAGCGTTTGCCCGCCATAGGTCGAATTGAACGCTATGCTGGACATATCGCGCGAGAGACGACCACCTAGCCCCAGATCCAGATTTTTCAGAATATGCCAGTAAACATTGCCATAAAGAGCCACTGTTTCCGCACGGTTATGCGATGCGGTTAGTGGGTAGGGCATGTAACTTGGAACATAAGCCGCTGTCTGGCTTGTACGGTCCTGATATGTTGTCTGATGATAAAACCCTGTTACAACATCAAAAAAACGATGTTTACCTTCAGTGCTCAAACGCAGTTCCTGCGTATTGGCACTCCACTGCTCCGGCTGGGTGGAAATATACGAATAGTAAGGGAACGAACGCACAATATCACTGTCTTGCCATGAGGCTATGGCGCTGAGTTTCCACCCATCAAAATGATAGGTGCCGTGCAGGGATTCATCATGCCCACACCGGCTCAGGCGCGGGTCGGGAGTGCCCGGCACAACGCTTGCCACTTTACGATCCCGCAAATGGTTGAAGCCCACATAAACATCCTGGCTCCCATAACTACAGGAGCCATCAACAGCAAAGGCAAGCTCCCAGGGCTGGTCGGTTGGTGCAAGCCGCAACGTGGCGCGCCCTCCACGGCTTTCAAAACCACCAAGGCGCCTGGAACCCGTGGACGGATTGCTCACATTGCCCTGCTGCTCCTGAGAAGTCAGGGCAATGGAGCCGTATAACCAGTCTTTTATCAGGCTGCCATCTGCCGTACCGGTTACATGGTAACCATAACGGCTTTCCGCCCCGGCCTCGAACGAGGCATGGGCACGCGGGCCGGGCTGGCGTGTTGCAATATCAATCACACCGCCTTCAGCACTCTGGCCATACAGGGCCGCCTGTGGTCCGCGCAGCAGTTGCACGCTCTCAATACCAATAAGAGACTGCATGGCGTTAATGGGAAGCACGGGAACATCATCCACATAAAACGTTGTGGCTGGATGGTAGAGGTCCTGCGCCGAGGTAATACCCCGCACTGTAATGGCGGGGAAAAGAAAGCTCCCCGAGCTTTGAATCTGCACACCCGGTAACACGCGGGCCAGATCATTCGTGTCCCTCACCTGTTTCTGGCGGAGTTGTGTACCCGTTACAAACTGCCCGCTTGTGCCCGTCTGGTCCAACCGCCTAGGCTGGCGGACACCCACGACTTCCAGATGTTCCTTTGCTGCTTTTGGGGCACTAGTGTTGTTTTTGGCCACTATTGTTTCTGCATGCGCAGAACAGCTCACAAGAACCCCGCCAGCCATAAGGCCTTTATAAAGCTTCTGATGCCACCGCGCTGATGTGTGACTGATCGAGTAAGACATATCCTGTTTTCCAAAGAGAGTAAGGGTCAGTTCAGTGGGGCATTAGGGGCAACCCATGACCGGGGGCACTGTTGTGCGTGCCAGAGCCGGGCATAGGTGCTGTTGAAAGACATGAGGGTTTTGTGCGTGCCACGCTCTACGATGTGGCCGTTCTCCATCACCCAGATTTCGTCGGCGTCCTGTGCAATCCACAGGCGGTGCGCAATTGTGAGCAATGTGCGATCCCCCCCTATGTGTTGCAGGGTGTTGCGGATGGCAGTTTCCCTCATTGTGTCGAGCTGCGAGGTTGCTTCGTCCATCACCAGCAAAGGTGCGTTCATAAGTAGTGCACGTGCTATGGCGAGACGCTGCTTCTCTCCGCCAGAAAGTGCTGTTGCCACAGCCCTGATTTCTGTGTTCAGGCCATGCGGCAGACGCTGGATGAACTCATGGGCATGTGCTTGTTTAATAGCCGCCAGCACAGCGGCCTCTGAGGCCGCGGGGCAACCAAGGCGGATATTATCGGCTATGGTTCCTTCAAAAAGGTGCACGTCCTGTGGCACCAGCGTAATGCTCCGGGCAAGCATATTGCGGTCCATGCCCCGCAGGTCCGCACCACCTATTGTAATGGTTCCTGCACCAACGTCCTGCAGGCGAAGAGCCAGATGTGCGAGCGTGGTTTTGCCAGAACCCGAAATACCAACAAGTGCAATTTTTGTGCCTTGGCGGATTGTTCCTTCAATCGGGGCAAGGCCACCAGCTGCGGGATTATCTGCATCAAAAAGAGCCGAGGCGTTTGAAAAATGCAGGCAATACCCCTCCGGCTCCGCGACTTTTTGAGTCTGGGCCATGCCGGGTTGCCCCATAATCAGGCTCATGCGGCGGAGAGTATTCCTCGCAAAACGTAGCCCTGCAATCTGGCCTGCCAATTCAACAACGCAGCGGGTAAAGCGGTAGGTCAGTATAATGGCTGCAAACACCGCACCTGCGGAAAGACTCTTTTGTTGAAAACCCATGACCAGCACGCCAATGGCAAGGGCCATTCCGGTCTGCGCAGCAAGGGCATACCCCATAATGGCAGGCGCAGGCGCCACTTCAAGCGCCATCTGGGCTGTTTTCAGGTTATCCGTTGCCGCTTGTGCACGAGAGAAAATCTGCCCCTGCGGGTCAAAAAAACGGATCTCACCGGCACCTTCCAAAAGCGTCAGTGTCGCCTGGGCATAAGCTTCCTGCGCAAAGGCCAGGCCTGCATCGGCTTTATCCAGCAGGCGGAATGCCAGCAGCATCATGCCAACAACCGCCGGCAGGCTGAGTGCCAGCACAGCCGCAGCAGAAAATGAGAGGACCCCGATCAGGGCAAGGAGCAGAACGGGTAAAGCCATACCGGGAATAACAATGCCCCACAGATGGGTAAAAATATCCTGCACGGCAGCAAAACGGCTTGTCATGAGGTCCAGCAGTCTGGCGCGCTCATCTGGCAACTGCCGCTGGGCCGGGAGCGCCATCAGATGATCAAGCAGGCGCAGCCTGATCTGTGACATGGCACGATACGTTCCGGTAAAGTCCTGCACCAACCCCTGGGCGCGAAATAGCGCCTGCAAGCCAAACGCCACAGCCAGACCGAGCAGGATAAGCAGGGCGAATGTCATACTGCCACGCCCGTCTGCCATCCATTGCACACTGAGCAGCAACAGGATGTAGCCTGCCGCTTCCGCCAGAGAGGACGCCACCCCATACACAAACCCAGTACGCAACGCCGGGTCTGCCACAAGGGTGTGCAGCAGAGCTTTGTAATACCCCCTCATGGCATGGCTCCATCGCCAAACTGGTGACAGGCATAGGTTCCATAAAGTGCAGATTTTTCCATAAGGTCTTCATGCTGCCCCAAGGCAGTCAGGTGCCCATGCTCCATAACCGCGACCTGCGCGGCCTCGCGCACAGTGGCAAGCCTGTGCGCAACAATAAGAATAGTGCGGCCCTCCAGCGCACGCGCCAGAGCCGTTTGAATATGGAACTCGCGCTCCGGGTCAACAAAAGCCGTTGGTTCGTCAAGAAGAATAACAGGTTCTTGACTGACAAGTGCGCGCGCAATAGCCAGCCTTTGGCGCTCACCCCCCGAAAGGCGGGCTCCGTTCCGTCCAATCGGGCCGTGCAGCCCAAAGCGTTTGACACACCCGGCAAGATCACATTCAGCCAGAGCATCAACAATTTCATTTTCGGCAAGATCGGGGCGGTACAGAAGCAGATTATCCGCAAGGGAATGACCTAAAAGAACAGGATGCTGGAATACCGGGCAAATAAGCTGCCCAATCTCTTGCGGTGAAAGTGCTTCAAGATCATGACCGCCGATCAAAACACGGCCGGATGTTGGCTTAATATTGCCTGCGGCAAGCTGTAAAAGCGTGCTTTTTCCCGCTCCACTGGGGCCAACAAGACCCGTTACCTGCCCTGCAGGGCATGTTAGTGAGACAGACGTCAGCACGTTCTCATTCCCGGAACGTTCAAGGCTGATATTTTCAAACACAACATCGTAGTCATGTTTATCGGTTTGAACTGTCACGGGTAGGTGCAGTGCAACGGGCTGTGCTGTATTTTCTGCCTGAAGCACGTTCAAGCGCCCAATTGTCGCACGCAGGCGTGGAAGCGTGCCTGAAACAAACATGAGCCGCTGAAGTGGCGTCATCAGCCCCATTCCAAGCAGAATGGAAAACAGGCAATCAGGCAAAGCAAGATCATGCGCAATGTGCAGGATGATCGCGCATGGCAGCACCAGAAGCAGGTTTGTGCCAACGCATAGAAACACCATGACATAGCTCCATCTGGAGCGCCGGGTCATATCGCACGCCAGATGCGCCACATCCTGCAATGCGTCTTTTAAAGGAGGCAGAGAGCTTGGTGGTCTGTTAAAAACCTTGAGTGTCGTCAGCCCTTCCAGGCAGGCCATGATGTTCTGGTTGATTTTAACATCAGCCTGATGCCACGCACGGCCATTACCGGAAGCAACACGCCCAATCTGTCGCCATGCCCATACGGCCACGGGCAGCAATCCAACACTGGCCACAGCCATAACCGGAGAAATAACCAGCAGAAAAAGCAGGCTTACCAGTACAGTGACAAGGCTGACAATTGCATCAGGGAAAGTGTGCGCAATAGCCGTCTCAAATTCGGCACTGTCATCAAGGGCCAGTTTTTTTAACATTGCCCGGTGACTGGCTGCATAATCAGCAGGAAGTTTTTGCGTAAGACTTAAAATAGCCTTCCGCAAATCCCTGACAACATCAAATGCCAACCTGTGACAGAACACAGATGTAGCCCCCTGACAAAGAAACGGCAGAAAAACAGCGGGGAGCAGAAACAGGGCTATCCGCACAGCCTGCTGCGTAGGGAGAGAGCGAAAAAGCTGGCTGAGAATAACAAGCGGGATAAGCCCGCTAAGTGCTGTCAGAACAGAAAAAACAATGACCACATAAAACCGTGGCTTATACCGGTGAATATAATCCGAAATACTCAAACACTCAGGTGAACAACAGGACATGTGCTGGACTTTGATCTGTTCCGACGGGTGAAAAGATGCCTCCTGTCATGATCGGAGTTGATGCCCCTCGCCACCGCGATCGAACCAGACTATTGCGATCCGGTCATGTAATTGATAATCATTCTTATTATTTTCACTCCCAAGGCCATAGCGATCATGTCCGTAGAGATTTTGTCGCGTGTTTCACGCTCTCAAATGAAGCAGGCTCATGCGTTTTCTCCGTCCTATTACAAGGAGGTGGACAGGCTGGGCCGGGAGACGGCCTTGCAAGGCCGAATGCGAACTTTCACTCTTCGGGAGGGGCTGGAACTAGGCGTGTTCGACCTTTATGCACGCAGGGATTTTATGGGCACTTTTTCCGCCTCCCCCCAGCTTGTTATTGTGCTTATTACTGAGGGTCTGGCCTACGGCACCTTCCGGCATTGCGCCGATAAAGCCCCCTCCCCCCGTTTGAGCTACCAGACTGGTGATGTCATTGTTGCCTGCAATCTGGCGGACGGAGAAACAACTTTTGGGCTCACTGCGGGGCAGAAATTCAGCGGACTGGAACTCAGGGTCAGTTTTGACCTGCTGGAGCAGCTCATGCCCGGTTTTCTGGCCAAGGCAGAAAACCACTACAAGCCTGTGCAGGTCATAGGCAAAGCCGCAGGCTGGATGGCACGCCTGTCGCGCACATTCACGCTGGGTGCAACCGCACGAACCCTCCGGGCTGCGGCAGCAGATGGCAGGCGCTCCCTTATGCTGGAAGGTTTTTCACTCTGCCTGCTGGATGAAGTGCTGGAAGCTTTTGACGGCAACAAGGACGCAGCATTATGGCGGCAGGCTGGGCGTTACGAGGCCTGTATCCGTGAGGCCGCCACAGTATTAACCACCCACATGGCCGAACCATGGACAATTAAAATGCTGGCGGAACGGGTAGGCCTTTCCGAAAAACGCCTGAAAGACGGATTCCAAAAATACTATCAGAAAGGTCCATATGGTTTTTTACAAAAACTGCGTATGGATAAAGCCAAATCCCTCCTTGCGCACCAGCCTGTGAGCGTAACGGAGGTCGCTTTGCAGGTTGGGTATTCTAACAGCTCGCACTTTGCCAAACTCTTTAAAAGAGAGTTTGGCATCAGCCCATCTCAGGTGCCCATGCATTTTTAACGCGGCATAAAAAGCAAGCCCACTCCCCGCCCGTATCGTATGCTACGGCCCCAGAACTCTGCGCATTGCAGCTCTTTGCATAAATCTGGGCATCAAACGGTTAGAAAAGGCGACAACCTTATTCATAACCCCGGAGGTCACGCTTGCCTTGCCCTTCCAGAGCGCATGCAGCCCGCTCTGAACAACCGGACGGGGCTGCATGGTGAGCATACGCAAGGCGGCTGAGGCCGTTGCCCCTGCTGCGGCATCAAAACCTGTTTCGGTATGGCCAGGGCAAAGCGTAGTTACCGTAATACCGCAAGAGCGGAGTTCATCATGAAGGGCCTCCCCCAAAGAAAGCACATAGGCTTTTGTTGCGGCATATGCCGCATAGGTCGGCACCGGCTGGAACGCCAACAGGCTTGCCACAAGCAGAATATGCCCATGGCCCCGAACAGCCATATCCTGCCCGAACACATAACTCAGTTCCGTGAGTGCGCTCACGTTAAGCTGAATCATATCAACCGTACGCGCGATTGGTGTATCCAAAAAATCACCATGCAATCCATAACCGGCGTTGTTCACCAAAACGTCGATCTGAAACAACCGTGCATCCAGACGCTCCTTGAGAGCCGCAGCAGCACCCGGAACTGCTAAATCCGCAGGCTCCACCGCAATATCCACGCCATGTTTGAACCGGAGCTGCTCTGCCAGCGCTTCCATGGGTTCCTGCCGCCTTGCAACAAGAACAAGGTCGTATCCCTGTGCTGCCAACAAATCGGCAAAATCGACCCCCAGACCACTTGAGGCCCCAGTCACCAAGGCTCTTTTACGAACGGAACATGTGTTGTTATTAGCGGGCATTTTGTCTGTTTCAGAAAAATTCTGCGTCATATCCTGTTCTTTCAGGTTGGGTTATCACCGCAATACGCGTTGCTACTCTGTTAGGGCTAACGTGCGGCCACTCTGGTACTGTCTACTGAACTGCCCCGGTTTTACCGGAGAGGGTTTTGTTCAGTAATCAGGCAGCGATAT
>NZ_JOPD01000013.1:0-644 GCF_002153575.1 Acetobacter sp. DsW_54 | reverse complement strand
CTTCAGTGGAAAGACGCTCCGAAAGCGTATGGTCCGCACAAGACTTTATACAATCGCTTTATCCGCTGGAGCCGCCTGGGTGTCTTTGACCGGATTTTCACTACCCTGGCTGAGCAATCAGGACGGTCGAAGCGTCTGATGATCGATGCAACACATCTCAAGGCGCACCGGACATCGGCGTCCCTGCTCAAAAAGGGGCTTTTCCCCGTCATATCGGACGGACAAAAGGCGGCCTGAACTCAAAACTCCATGCCGTGTGCGATGGTCAGGGCCGACCTGTCCGCCTTCATCTGACAGCGGGTCAGGTCAGTGACTTCAGAGGCGCAGACGTGCTTCTGGCAGATCTCCCCGACGAGACAGAAGAAGTCATCGGGGACAGAGGCTATGACAGCAACCGGATCAGATTATCGCTTGCAGAACGGAATATAACCCCCTGTATTCCTCCGAAGAAGAACCGAAAATCAAAGCCGCCTTACAACTGGCATCTGTATAAAAAGCGCCACCTCATCGAAAACATGTTCGCAAAGCTCAAAGACTGGCGGCGGGTGGCAACACGATATGACCGCTGCGCACACACTTTCATGTCCGCTATCCACATCGCAGCAAGCTTCATCTTCTACCTCAAAGAATGAGTCCTGAGCCTA
>NZ_JOPD01000012.1:0-167364 GCF_002153575.1 Acetobacter sp. DsW_54 | reverse complement strand
CTATCCACATCGCAGCAAGCTTCATCTTCTACCTCAAAGAATGAGTCCTGAGCCTAATCCTTGTTTATTGAGATATGTTGTTTCTTCTTTTACGGACATCAATTGCTTTGCTATCCACATTCTGTCATCTGACAGATAAGAGAGAGATGAATCTCCATAATCGCCTGTATACAGGCTGTTCCAAACTTTTTTGATATCTTTGCGTAATCCGATGAATCCTGTTCGAACGTTAGCTTCTCCATGGTCCTTGAAGAGATAACCAAGCACGCCATCGAAATATGTAATTTTCTGATTAATTGAGTAATTTTTCTTCCATCGTTCTTCTTCTTTTTGAAAATATTTGAAGAAAATTTTTGTAAGTTTATCTAAATCTTTTTTATTATCGTTATTCACGAAATATATAATATGTAGGTGTGGTGTTTCATCTTTATGTCCGTGAATTTTATATATTCCAAGCCATAGGATATCAGCACGTTCAGCATCGCGTTTAATACCATTCAATCTGCGATTAATTTCATCATTCGCTTGCTCAAAGGTCATGGAATGATATTTCCCAGGGAGTGTTAAAGAAATAAAATATCCTGAGTCATATGGGGAAGGTGTTAATCCAGCTAATCGTGCAGATGCTTCCAGGCATTCAGATATGGCCCAATCCCTAGCTTTGTTGTTTTTCTTTTTTCGATTAATGGAATCCTGAACACTAAATCCATTATATTTTATCGACTTATATCGACTAGCTTTATCAGCATCGAACTTCTGCTGAACTTCATCATCATCTTTAGAAATGCTCAGAGCTTTACGTATGTTGATACGAGCTTTATTGGCTTTGGCTGATAACTTTTGTCCTGTGATTCCGTAATGCTGTCTTAATTCTGCATATGAAAGAGATACCAATTCGAAGGTATCAACGACTGATTTTTTCAGTCGAGGAAGCATTTTAAGGACATTCAAAGCCCATTCACAAGCATCGCAATTATCTGATAAACGGCTGTTTTCTTTGATTTTCTGATATAGCTTATAGCGATAGAATGGATGAAGAGCTTTTAACGTATCGTATATCTCAATACTGTTTTCATATATGTGTTGCTCTAATAAATCATAACTCAAAATACTCCTTACACCAAAAAGTTTACAAATGTGCAGGAGAGAGTGCTATTATAAAGTAATAACTCTCGTGCATATTTGTTTTGTGGTGAAATTATTATAGCAGAGATTGTTAAGGGATAGAGAAATCTATCCCTTTTTTTGTATCTCTTGGACATTATCCTTATGTATTAGGTGCCCTACTTTAATTAGGTGACTATAAGATTCTGCTATGAGAGAATTAATAACATTATCAAATGAATTATTAAGGAAGTGTTTGCTTAGCTCGTGAGAAAAAATCATTGATGCGTCTATGAGCATCTTTGACGCCATTCTGAAATCATCTGCATTTGCTTCATTCATTGATATTTTATCATTGAATAAAAACTTGGACATGGACGCATACGATACATGCGAATGTAGGTTTGATATGAAGCTATAGTTATAATATATGTATTGGCAGACAGGCTCATCAGATACTTCGTTATAAAAATCGCCAACACCAAATTTTTTATGAGATTTCACATCATTAATTATTTTATCAAGCTCAGATTTAAGTGTTGATAATGTTTCTGAATATCCAGAATACATATCTTTTAAAATGTCTCTTGTGAAAATATCTTTTATTCTCTTGTTTCTAAAGTTTATGTCATCTTTATTCCCCATTTCGGCGAAAGTGTCTTCATCTTTTAGAAGGCATATAAAAGCCAAAAAACATTCATGCATGGTTCGAATTAGTGAAAACGTATCAGAATTAATTCCCATCTTCATTAGTATGATGGAAGACTGCATGCTTTGAATGGATTTATATGCGAGTATTTTGGAAACTCTTTCTTTTGGGGAGGATTTCTCATTCAATAGGTTTGTTATTTTTGTGAACAACTGATTTGCGTCTAATAAAAACTTGAACTCGACTGCATATTTCTTTTGAATCCGATTGCTATTTTTTAAGGCTCCTTCGCAGAGGAAGCCTTTTTCGAGAAATGAATTTCCCTTTTTCATTATTCTTCTCCATATTTCTGTTATTCACGATATAAGATTTCTGATATTCCAGAACTCAGGATATAAGACACTATCAGCGACCTTCTTGAGATTCTCAACATCAATCTCATCGAGATAGACTGTATTACCTACAGACTTATTCTGACCTTCATGGCCCAAGAAGTTATCAATCCACACTTCACGCAAACCACCATTCCCACTATCTGAGATATTCCTCAGCTTGGTGGAAACGTTATGCCTAAAGCTATGGAAATCCACTCCACGAGGAACACCATGGCGAAGCTTGAACTTGGAAAAGGACTGTTGGAATTGTGGAGAACGCTTTTTATCTTTTCCTGAAAATTTCAGCTGATTAAAAAGATAATAGCTTTTTATGTTATTCACGAAATCAAGAAAGCCAGCGTTAATAAGAGCCTGTCCTATGGGAATGACACGTTCACCAGCCTCAGTCTTTGGGTTCCATTCTTCCCAAGGACGATTTTTACGTGCTGTATGCTCTCTGATAAGTATGCAAGTGATACCCCTAATTTCTTGGATATCTTCGATACGTATCCTGCAAATCTCTTCAAGACGCATTCCACAATACGAACCCAAGCCGACTATATATGCATAGGTTTTTCGGGAGATTGTTGTGCTATTCCATGATGAATTCATCAGGATGGAAAGCTGTTCATCATTCCATCGAATTCTTTTAATCTTGGCTTTAGCATCGAACTTCCAGCCAACGAATATGTTTCTATCTACTAACTCACGAAGGAGATAATATCTCCATATTGCTGACAATCTTGCGAAGTGATTTTTGATAGTTTTCTCTGAAATCCTTGGGAGTTTAGATTTTTGGCAATAAGCAACAAGCTCCTGAACCGTCCTAACGTCCTTTGAACTTTTGCCATAATTCTCAGGCATCTTTTCCATGAGTTCCCTGAACTTTCCGGAATCTTCACCTGTATAATCTCTGATATCGTGGTCCCCACATACTTCTATGAATCTCTGAGCCGTATTGCGGAAACCTCTTACATCAGAGTCATTCATCTTTTCTGAATGGGATTTCAGATACTCATCTACTGCAATAGAGAATATGGGAGACTTCTTCTTTTCAGGGGGCTTAACCCATCCTTGTATCTGACTGAATTGTTGAGCCATATTTTTAATAGAATTATATGCAGAAAAATCTTTATGTTCTTTCATGTATGAGAGAACAGTATCTAATTCAGGCTTTGCAACATTGATAATATTCTCAACTTTTTTATATTGCTGATAGTCTTCCATGCGTTGCATGAAGTGTTCAGCTTCAGCCAGTTTGTATTGAATCTTTAGCTCTTTGATATGAGCTTCATATGTTTCGATGATATCTTTTATCAAAGCATTATCAGGATAGCTTTCAGCTATCTTAACAGTCTCATCATAGAGATAGCTCTTACTCAATGTGTTTCTCACGATAGAAAAAAATTGGCTTGTCAATCCAAAAATTGCACATCCTCGAATTTTTGCAACTTCGACATCAGAAGTTTCAAGTGAGTGCCACATCTCATTTTTTTTGAGAATCTTCCTCAAATCGAGCGGAACCCATCTGCGGAGATTATAGGTGGTTCCGATTCGCACGAGTTTCATTGGCATATGAAGCTCCCTGAGAAGCTTCCTCACTGTAGATACCCACTGTAGAAGCTACAGCGGGTGAGGTTATGGGAACCTCAAAAAACCCAATGAAATCAGTGAGTTATAATTGGTGCGAACTGCGGGACTCGAACCCGCACGCCCATACGGGCTGGAGATTTTAAGTCTCCTGCGTCTACCATTCCGCCAAGTTCGCATATGCTTTGTATGGCCTATGCGGCTGTTCTTTAGCATGCTTCAGCTATTGCGCAAATCTTCGGTTCATCTGGCTTGTAGCAGGAGGGGGCCCTTCTGGCGGAGCCATGCTTCGGCCTGTGTTTTGTGTGGTGTAATGCTTCTCACACATTGCCAGAAGAGCGGACCGTGGTTCATGTGCTGGAGGTGGCTTAATTCATGGGCAATCAGGTAGTGCCTCACCAGTTCCGGTGCCATGATCACGCGCCAGGACAGCATGATCCGGCCTGTTGAGGAGCAGCTTCCCCACCGGCTGGACGTGTCTCGGATATCCACCCGGGTCGGGCGCAGGCCAGTGTGTTGGGCCATTGCCTGCACTTCTCTTTTTAATACGGTCGCGGCATGGCTGCGGAGAAAATCGGTCACGCGTCTGTTAATAAATGCCGCATCCCCACTCACCATCAGGCGGTCGTTTTCAAGCCATGCGCCTCCCAGTTGTTCTGGGGAGTGGACAATCCGGTAGGGTGTTCCTTCAATCAGAATTGTGTTGTTGGCTGAAAAAGACGGTGCTTTTTCAAGTTTCTTCAAACGCTCACTAATCCATCCGTGATTTTTCTGGACGAATGCAAGCGCCTGAGCAGAGGTGCAGCCTTGCGGGATGGTAACAATAAGCTTTTGCTCGTGTGGAGCAATGCGTAGGGCAAGGCGCCTTGCCCGCAAAGAGTGCTTCCAGATGACCTGCAAAGGCTCCTGAGCGGAAAGGTTAATTTCCGTCGGGAGTTGTCGCAGGCTCTGCTGGCCAGTCAACAATGTAATCCTCCAGTGCTCCTGCACGTCTTTCACTAATGCATCGCCCCGCAGCGGATGCGCCGGAGGTGATAACCGTGTTGGGGTCCCCTGTGATCAGGGGGTGCCATGCGGGCAGGTCGAGACCGTCAGACAGTCGTTTATAGGCACAGTCCGGCGGGAGCCAGTCCAGATCCGGGATCATGGTGGGGGTTAAGGTTACGCAGTCCTGCACTTTGCGGTGGCGTTTGAGGTAGTCTGTGCACTGGCAGGTTTTTACATCCAGAAGTCTGCATGCGACAGATGTATAGTGGAGTTCTTCCGTGTCATCATCACGGAGTTTGTGCAGGCAGCATCGGCCACAGCCATCACATAGAGATTCCCATTGTTCGGTTGTCATGTCCGCAAGGGGAGTGGTTTTCCAGAAGGGGGGAGGGGATGGAGGTGTCATTGTACGATGCTAAAGAGAAGTGAGAGAAAAAGACTTTGGCAGGCAGCATTTTTCAGGAGTGGCAACCAGAAAAAACGGAGCCTTGCCTGCCGACCTGCACCGAGTTCCCGTGCAGTAGCCGACCAACCCTGCTGCAAGGTTCTGATGGGTAATGATAACGGAAACAAAAGTAAGGGAAGAAGGAAAAGTCCCTGCAAAAACGGTGTAGTTTGCGCATGGAAAAACAAAGGCAGCGCTACGGAAAGGACTGTGCAAGGAAGCAGAAGAAAAAGTGTGGCCGCATAAAGCCATTGTTCCACACGCAGGAGAATACTCAGTCCCAGAAGCAGGGCGGTAGCCATCAGACTGGTTGTGAGAATCAGCAGGCCATGGAGGCACGTTGTATGTGCATCAGCAAGGCCCCAGTAATACGGAATCATACGTGGTGAATCCATTGCTGGAAGCGGTCACTCAGCTTTTCCAGATTGGCCTCCCAGAAGGTGTCATCGACCATAATGGCAGGTGGAACGTGGCTAAGGCGTGGGGCCAGAGCATTCAGTTCCGTTATGGAGGGGAGAGAGGGCCAGGCATTGGCAAATGCCTGTTGTTGTGCTGGCTGTTCCAGCCAGGAGACAAAAGCCAGAGCCGCAGGGTTACGTGCTGCGGCGGTGAGCACTCCCCAACCATATTGGACCAGAAAACGCTGCTGCCAGTGCAGGCCAAAACGCTGGCGGTCTGGTCCGGATATGCCAAGAATTTCCCCCGTGGGAACACAGCCCATAAGAGCGCCGCCCGAAGTCAGGATGTGTCCAGCTTCTTCCGGCGTGGACCACCAGACAATATAGGGTCTGAGCTGCTCAAGTTTGAGGAAAGCGCGATTAACCCCCTCGGTCGTTGCCAGAACAGAGTAGAGCGCATTGGCGGGCACGCCGTCGGCCAGCAGGGCAATTTCCAGTGTCAGGCGGGGGTCACGGCGGAGGCTGCGGCGGCCGGGGTGGCGCGCAACATCCCAGAAATCGGGCCAGTTGGGGGCTGCGTCAAACCGGGCGCGGTCCCATGCCATGGCGTAATCTATGGCGGCGGAGGGCTGGCCGCAATTGCTGAGGGAGCTATCGGTCTGGTGGCGTGACAGAAGCTTGAGGTTGCAGCCAATGCGCAGGCTGCTGCTTTCCATCATGGCAGCAGCCAGAGGACGGTGTGTCTGCTTTATAACGTGCTCCAGATCGCTGATCTGCCCGTTCCAGCCATGGGGTATAATGGTCTGGTGGGTAAGCTGTTCATAAGGTTTGAACAGGATTTTGCTCTGTATCCCGGCAATTTTGCCCGAAAAGGTCAGGATATGCAGGCTTCTGGCGGCTTTGCTCTGCGGAGCAGGGTGCCGGGCCATGGCAGAAGCTGGGAGCAGGGGTGCTAGGCAACCCAGCCCGGCCAGCAATGCGCGACGGCGCGATAAAACGCCAAGAGAAGGAGCCTGCCCTCGTTCCTGGGAGGACACTGCCTGCCTGTCGGGTGTGTTCAGGAAAGGGAAAGAGAACAGGGTAAACCTCATGCGTCGTTTTTGTTGGCCAGTTTTGCCAGCCTAAATCTAGCTGGTTTTTTTATCCATCGGAAAGGCTGTTGCGTTCCGTGTTTGCCAGGCCAGCAGGGCGGGGCGGCCGGCGCTGAGCTCGCGCTGTGTATGCACGGGGGGGCGGTTAACAGTTATTTCCGTTCCATCCCGCAGGCGCATGCGCATGGTAATGGTGTGACCAAGATGATGGGCGGATACAAGGGTGCATGGCAGGTCGCCTGCTTCGGCAGCATTATCAGCCTCTACCTGCCGAGGAAAGAGAACGGAAAGCCGGTCGGGCAGAATACAGATGCTCGCCAGATCATGCTCCGCCAGATCCCCATCGGCCATTGCCTCGACTGTTTCGCCCGATGGCAGCCGGAGTTCGGCTGTATCATCGTCAAGGCGCAGGACCTTGCCGGTCAGGATATTGGCGTCCCCCAATGCCAGCGCCACGGCAGGCGTGGCAGGGCGGTTGAGCAGGGTGGGGGCATCCGCCACCTGTAGCAAATGCCCCTGATCAAGCACGCCAATGGTGTTGGCGGCCATGAAGGCCTCGGTCCGGTCCGAGGTGAGGAACAGGGAGGTCAGGCCAATGGCCTGGCGGAGTCGTTCCAGAAACGCCAGCGAGCGTTTTGCAGCCTGTGGGGGCATACCCTTTAAAGGCTGGTTGAGCACAAGCAGGTCGGGGGAGGTAATCAGGGCGCGAGCCAGTGCTGCGCGAAACACCTGCTCGGTGGAGAGTGCTGGGGGTAAGAATGTGCGCACGGCATCCAGCCCTGTCAGGGCCAGAACCTCATCACGCCTGCGGTTGATCTCAGCGGGGGAGAGCAGGCCCGTGGCGCGGAGGGGGAACAGAATGTTGTCGGTCACGCTCAGGTGGTCGAACAGCGGCGCATGTACCCCCACTGTGGCAATGCCGCGCCGCCCCTGCGGTTTGTGGCCGACATCCACCCCGTATACGCATATCTGCCCCGATGCCCGGCTGCGCCCTGCCAGGGCTTCGGTCAGTGCGCTCAGGTCGTGCGTGGTGGGGCCGATTCCCAGCAGGGCCATGCAGCAGCCGGAACTCAGACGTAAGGCAAGTGGAGGAGCTTCGGGCAGGACAGTAAAATCCGTAAGCGCCAAAGCCGGGAGTGAGCCATGCGCTGGCGGCATGCAACTATGTCCTTTTTTGTGGGTTACAATGGTGTTGTAATTTAAAACGGTAAAGTCAACGAGGTTTGTTTCATGTCATCAGATAAAATCAAAGACGTTAAGCTGGCTGGCGAAGCCGCAGCCGACACCGCGCGTGAAGAACTGGAGGCCGTTAAAGCCCATATCGAGCGTCTGGTTACACAACATATTGTTCCCGCACTGGGCCGTGCAGGCGGCAAGGCAGGTGATCTGACAGAACAGGCAGTTGCCAATGCCCGCGAACTGGCGGATCATACGCGCAACGATCTTGCAAAGCGTACAAGCGGTCGTTCGTCCTGGTTGTCCATTGCCATTTCCGGCGTGGTGGGGTTTATCATCGGGCGCATGTCTCGCTGACGCTTTGCGCGTCATCTGAACGAAGGTAGCTCCAGAGCCCATGCGCATCTTTGATCTTGGTAAATCCGCCCTATCTGCCCAGTCCTCCCTGATGCAGCAGATGGCCATCCGTTACGGTCGTCAGGCCGCGTTTTTGATCATGGCTGCGGTGTTTGGCCTTTTTGCCCTGATCACGGGGCATGGTCTGCTCTGGATTCTGCTTGTGTTTGTTGGCCACTTTGGGCCGGTTGGCGCATCCTTTACCGTGTTCGGGCTGGATGTGCTGGCCGCCCTTGTGTGCGTTCTGTTTGGCCGCCGCTCCTACCTGACCACGGATGAAGTGGAAGCCCGGATCATGCGTGACCGCTGCATGACCCAGATGCGCGACTCCGTAACCATGGCTGCGGTTACGGCCACCGTTGCAACCGCCGTTGGCCGCGGTGGCACCCGCAAGGTGTGGGATATTGTGCGCGGTAAAAAGGACTGAATCTGTCCAGTCTAGGTTAAGCCATAGGTTCCATTCCAAATTTGCATTGGCGCGCTGGATTGTTTCTGTAAATGATGGCGTCAGTCTTTTGTGAGTGTGCAAACTTTTTGCATACTCGCTAGTGTGAGCAGTGAATGGAACTTGAGCATAATCCTGTTGTGGACAACGAGACCCGCCGGTCCTTCGGTTACCGGCTGGCTCGACTTGCGTCCATGTGGCGGCGGGAAATAGATGCCGATCTGCGGGTATTCGGCCTGACCGATGCCACGTGGCGCCCCATTTACTATCTCAACTTTTCATCCTCATCCATGCGCCAGACCGATCTGGCCCGTTCCCTGTCACTCGAGGCCCCTTCACTGGTGCGGCTTCTGGATGTGCTGGAAAAACGCGGCTACGTCGTGCGTGAGACAGATGAGGAAGACCGGCGTTCCAAGCTTGTCAGCATCACGTCGGAGGGGCGGCAGGTGGCCGCTCTGGTCAGCAGCGTGGCAGATCAGGTTACGGCCCGGCTTATGGCTGGTGTGTCCGACCCGGAGCTGGAACAGTGCTGCGGTGTTCTCGACCGGGTAGAGCAGGCTGCTCAGGCCCATAAAGAGAGTTCCGATGCTGAAAAAAGGGACGCACGGTAATGCTGGTGTCCAGGGCGGTGTCATGCTGACGGAATTTAATCTCTTTGGTGTCTTTATGGCACCGATTGTTGTGTATGCGCTGGCAGCACTCCCGCTGACCATGTGTATCCGGTTTGCGTTGTGGTGGAGTGGCCTTTTGGGCTGGTTCTGGCATATCGCGCTGTTTGAAGTTTCGCTTTACGTCTGCATTCTCTGTCTGCTGATCCTCTACGTCTGACCTGAAAAGGCTTTTGAGTCTCTGCAATGCCCCTTCTGCGCACCCTGATACGAGTTGTTCTGACCCTGGCGGTCGTCTCTCTTGCGATTGTTCTGGGGATCACTCTCTGGAACGTCTACATGATCGCCCCCTGGACCCGCGACGGGCGCGTGCGTGTTTACGTGGTCGATGTGGCCCCCGAAGTTTCTGGCACCGTGGTGCAGATTCCGGTGGTGGATAACCAGTTTGTCCATAAGGGCGATCCGCTCTTTGTGCTCGATCCGGTCCGCTTCCGTCTGGCTATCCGCGAGGCACAGGCCCGGCTGGATGGCGCATTGGAAGACCTGAAGCTCAAACGTAATGACGCCAAGCGCCGTATGGGCCTGGGTGGTATTGTGTCGGCCGAAGAGCAGGAAGTGTTCAACTCCAACGTGGCAACCCAGATTGCCGCAGTGGACGCAGCCCGCGCCGCACTGGACGTGGCCAAGCTGAACCTGCAGCGCTCGGTTCTGTATTCTCCCGTCAATGGTTATGTGACCAACCTGAACCTGCGGGTGGGCGATTACGCAGCCGCCAGTCAGGCACGTATGGCCGTGATTGATGCCGACTCCTACTGGGTTTACGGGTATTTTGAAGAAACCAAGATGTGGGGCGTGCATGTGGGCGATGTCGCCCGCGTCAAGCTCATGGGGTACAAGCCAATCCTCACCGGGCATGTTGTCAGCATTGCGCGTGGTATTAACGATACCAACGGCACGCCGGACAAGCTGGGCCTACAGGATGTGAACCCGATCTTTACATGGGTCCGTCTGGCCCAGCGTATTCCGGTGCGTATCCATCTTGACCATGTGCCCGATAGCGTCACCCTCGCGGCAGGTATGACAGCTACGGTCAGCGTGGGGCCAGAGCCAACCGGGCGCAGGGGTACGTTGACCACCTGGCTGCAAGATCATCTCTGAGCGTGGGCCAAGGATGAAGCGCATGAAGGCTCGCCGTCGCTTTGGGTTATGTGCCGCAACAAGCATGTTTCTCTCCGCCTGTACCGTTGGGCCCAATTATCAGCCTGACCGTATGAAGTTGCCTGCCCAGTTCAAGGAGGCAGCGGAGGAACATGTTGCCACCCCTGAAGAGATTGAGCGCACAAACAAGGAAATGGTCGAGTGGTGGGCCCTGTTCAAGGACCCCCTTCTCTCCCGCCTTGTGCAGGACGCCATAAAGGGGAACTACGACCTCCAGATTGCGGGGCAGCGTATTCTGGCCGAACGCGCCATGCGTGACCGTTCCGCCGCGCAATGGTACCCGCAGATGGATGCCAACATGGGGGGCGGGGATGTCCGCTACTCCCTGAACATCGATAACTGGCCGTTGCGTCCGGGTAACCCGGCCAACCGGCCAGAAGCTTCCATGCTGACCTACGGTGCCACGGCATCGTGGGAGCTGGACATGTTCGGGCGTATCCGGCGTGATGTGCAGGCCCGTGAACACGCAGTTGAAGCCACAATTGAAGCCCGCCGTGCGGTGCTCATGGGGCTTTTGTCCGAGCTGGCGTCGGATTACATGCTGCTGCGCGTAACGCAGTTGCAGATCCAGATCGCCACGGACAACATCCGCGTTGCCAAGGATGCCGTGGACCTGACCAACAAGCTGTATCTGGAAGGTGTGGGGAACACCTTGCAGATCGCGCAGGCTCAGGCGGAACTGGATGCCCAGATTGCAGCGCGCGAACCGCTTAAAACCCGTGTTTCTCAGGTCACGCATGCGATTGCGGTGTTGCTGGGTAAAATGCCGGGTGAGCTGGAAGACGAACTGAAGCAGCAGCGTCCGCTGCCTGTTGTGCCGGAGTTCCCGGCGGTTCTGCCTTCTGTTGTCATTGCCAATCGCCCGGATGTGCGTATGGCGGAGCGGCGTTACGCCGTCGCCACGGCCCAGATTGGCGTTGCCGTTGCCAATCTGTATCCGCATTTTGTGGTGCCGCTGACCTTCAACCCCAATGCCTCTGCCATGTATCAGGCGTTTCAGGTCAATGCCATGAGCTGGCAGTTCCTGCTTATGGCCAGCCTGCCGCTGATGCACGGTGGTAAAATGACGTCTGAAGTCCGCGCAACGCAGGCTTCGGCCGAGGCAGCACGCCTGACATACCGGCAGACAGTGCTGACGGCCTTTAAGGAGGTCGAAGACTCCATGGCGGCCTGGCATGATGATATTGAATATGCCGAGCAACTGCACAAAGCGGCGGAAGATAGCGCAACAGCCAGTGATCGTGCGCGTAAACTGTATGGCGCGGGGCTGGTTGGCTTTCTGGAAGTGCTGACAACCGAACGCACCACACTGAACGCGCAGAACATGGAAGCTCTGGCCCGGCTTGAACGCCTGCGCGATGCGGTGAACCTTTACACAGCCCTTGGTGCAGGGTGGAAAGGTGTGGCCCTTACCAACTCTACCCTGCCTGTGTCGCTTGAAACGCAGAATATTCTGGCAAGAGCCTTCTCGCAGTAAGACACCCTGGTTCGTATGCTTTAAAAAACCGCCCGGTTATATGCCGGGCGGTTTTTTGTTGTGGGTCGGGGCTAAGTATCGGGGCGTGATGCTTGTTCCCCCCCTCTTGTATCTTGCATGCAAGGGCAGAGTGCTGCGTAGAGTTGCGGGCCCGGATGTGCCTTGGCCTGTGGTTGCGTCAACCTTGCGTGGTGCGGGCGGTAAGCTGTTGGAATGCGGGGCGGGTGGCCTGCTCGTGCAGAAAACGCAGCATGGCTTTGCGTGCCAGCCCGGCATCCCGCCCCAGAGAGATCAATCCACCAATTTGGGAAGGGTGGCGGAGCAGGGAGCGCAGCAGCAGGCCGATTTGCAACCCGCCATCGGGGGACAGAACACAGGCCGTAATGGGGGGGAGGGAGCGTGTTGCCGGGTCGCACACAACCCGCAGCACGGCAAAGGGCAAACCTGCTTCATGGGCTGCACGGGCTAAAAAGCCACTTTCCATATCCAGTGCGGCACAGTGCGTAGCGGCAAACAGGTCGGCTTTGTGCTGGGCCTGCAATACGACCTGATCACTGTGGAGGAGAGGCCCGCTGATAACCCCGGCTTGTTCCCCGCCCAGAATATGGCGCAAGGTTGGCTCGCTCGGCCAGACATTGCCCCATGCCTGTACGGCACTGGGAATAACAATGGTCCCAGGTGGCAGAGCCGGGTCTAGCCCTGCTGCAAGCCCGAAGGATAACAGGCAGTCTGCCCCACATGCGGCAAGC
Source organism: Acetobacter sp. DsW_54 (assembly GCF_002153575.1). NCBI lineage: Bacteria > Pseudomonadati > Pseudomonadota > Alphaproteobacteria > Acetobacterales > Acetobacteraceae > Acetobacter > Acetobacter sp. DsW_54. Next base: position 154,657 of record NZ_JOPD01000012.1, on the reverse strand, counting down.
CGGTTGGCCTCACGCTGTGCGCCAGCACTGGTGGCACCACTTGCGGCAATGGCTGCGTGGGGGAATACACCCCGGATCAACTGTGCTTCCGCTTTAAGCCCGACCAGAATGCCAGGGCGTGTTGGGGCGCGGTGCGTGGTGGTTGACTGTGTCATGGATCAGAACTCAGGCCTTGGTGGAGACGAAAAACAATCGGAGTAAGCTGGCAAAATGACTCCGGCCAGCACGCAGGGTTCTGAACCCTCACAGATGGCCGGCATGGTTGCCTGCAATATTCTGGCCCCGGATCTTTGCTGAACCGCAGAACATATGGCTAGGGGCAACACACTCCCCGCAACCCGGATAACGCGCAGCGGGGGCAGAACAACAGCCGTAGTTTCAGGACGGTGTTTTCAGGCCCAGTGCGTGTACGGCGCGCAGGCCCGAGCGCATGGCCCCTTCCAGCGTTGCGGGCAGGCCAGTGTTGGTCCAGTCCCCTGCCAATGCCAGATTAACCAGAGGAGTGGCCGAGCCGGGGCGGCGGCGGTTCTGCTCCGGGGTGGCGGCAAAGGTTGCGCGCTTTTCCCATACAATACGCTGGGCATCCGGTGCGGAGGGGAGGGGCTGCTCCAATACCGCATCACACGCGCTGCGTAGCTCGGACCAGATGGTACGGGCCAGTTCCTCGTGGTCATGCTTGGCGTAGCGGTTGGCCGCACTCACGGTCACAGACAGGATATTCCCGCGCAGGAACACCCATTCGGTCACGCCGCCAATAACCCCCATAAATCCGCATTGGGCAAAAGAACCAACAGGGCGTGGGGCCTCTGCCAGACGGAAATGCAGGTTCAGAATGCTCTCAAACGCATTGGGGGTTGTCAGCCCGGCCATGTGCTGGCTCAGCAGCCCTTCGGCAACCGGTGCCGTGGTGGCGACAATCACCTTATCATGCTCGGACAGGGCAATGCTGTCCTGCGCGGTATGGAGCGTGGTTACGCGGCCTTTGGCAACGTCCAGCCCCGTAATGCGGGTTTGTGTGCGGATCTCGGCGTTCATGGAGGCCAGATAAGCAACGGCGGGGTCCACGAGAGACTCGGAAAGACCGTCACGCGCAAACCACGGCACGCAGGCATGCCCCCCGAGCGAGAGCGATTCCCGCACCACAGCGCCAAGCAGTGCCGCGCTGCCTGTATCGCTCAGGGTGTTCAGGGCGGAAATGGAAAAAGGTTCAAGCAGTCTGCGGGTAAAGGCACCGGGCAGCAGGCAGTCGGCCACTGTTGTCTGGTCGCCTGCGCGGATCAGGCGGTAGAGGCTCTGCAACTCGGGCAGGCGCATGTCCGGCACGCGGCGGTGAGGCTGGAAAACCCATAGGGGCAGACGCCCGCGGGACAAATCCAGCGTCCAGCGTGCATCCTCGGCCAGATCAACAAACGGGAAAATCGGCTTGCCCGGTCCGCTGAGCGTATCCAGTGCTCCCGTTATGCCAAGGTAGCGGAATACCGTGCTATTGGCGGACAGGAGCAGGTGGTTGCCATTATCTATGCGGCAGTCCAGATGCCGGTCATGATAGGAGCGGGCGCGCCCGCCGCATGTCCGCCCGGCTTCATGCACGATCACACGCGTGCCGGTACCCGCGACTTCTACCGCAGCGGCAAGGCCAGCCATGCCCCCGCCAATAATATGCAAAATACCAGACATGCCGCGTTTTGCCGTTATCTCAGGACGTGTAGGAAAGGGCAAACCAACGGGCTTTGCCAAGAAGGGAGGTATGGGGGCGTGCGCGCAGCACGTCTGCACCCCAGCCACGCTTGCACAGCGCCTTGAGAATGGACTCGTAGCTTGCACCCATAATGCGGGCGGGGAGCATGGAGCGGGGCTGGCAGATTTTCATGGTGGCAAAGGCAGTGCGGAAGTGGTCCTGCGCACGGGCAGCCATAACGCGGGCGACCAGTTCCAGCCCCGGAGCGGACAGAGCCTTGATCGGGTCTTTGGGCACGTCAAAGCGTTCCAGCAGGTCAGCCGGCAGGTACAGCCGGCCACGGATTGCATCTTCGGGAATGTCACGCAGGATGTTGGTGATCTGCAAGGCTCGACCCAGATGGAAAGCTACGAGGTCACCATTTTTGGAGCTGTCGCCAAAAATGCGGACAGACAGGCGGCCCACGGCGGAGGCTACGCGGTCGCAATACAGGTCCAGCGTTTTTTCGTCCGGGGCAACAATGGCGGTCTGCGTGTCCATCAGCATACCATCAATCACGGCATCAAAATCAGCCTGCTGGAGAGAGAAAAAATTGATGGTCGCCAGCAGAACCCGGTCCAGCGGTTCGGTCGGGAGGACAGCCCGTTCCGCAAAAAGCTCGGCAATGCGCTGGTGCCAGTCTTCCAGACCTTTGGTGCGTTCGGCCAGCGGGGCCGTGCCATCTGCAATATCGTCCACTACGCGGCAGAAGGCGTAAATGGCGTACATGCCGTAACGCCGCATGGGCGGAAGGATGCGCATGCCAGCGGCAAAGGAGGTGCCTGCCTGTTTGACGGTGCTTTCCACCCAGGCAAGATCAGCCGGATCGCATCCGAGCGGGGTCGGTTTGTCGTGCATCTGGATGTTTACGGCTGTCACGCGCTTTTCACCTGTTTTTCGTCAAGATTGAAGAGAACGGGTTTCTTTTTACAGAACTTTCACCGTTCGGGAAGGTCATGCCCATGCCCGCAGGGCCGCAATGGCTGCATGCATGGCGTCCGTCCGGCGCAGAGCCACCCGCCCGGCCAGCGGGTCTTCGCGGCGCAGGCGCTGTGTCAGGCGGTGGGCTAGTTCTACAATGGCCGCACATTCCATACGGAAACGCCGGCCCTTGATATGGGCTGGCAGGGCGCTGGCCTGCCGGTTAAGGGCATCCACCCCGTCTAGCAGGGTGTTGAACACCCCGCGCATGGCAGGGCTGGTCTGGCCTGCAAGCAGGTCCTGGGCGGAGGTGCCGGCACGTTGCATCAGCTCTGTGGGCATGTAGCAGCGCTGGAGCCGCTCCAGATCCTTGGCGCAGTCCTGCAGGTGGTTCAGAATCTGCAAGGAAGTGCACAGTGCATCCGATGGGCCAAAGGCTGCCGGGTCTTCCCCATGCAGGCAGATCAGGTAGCGCCCGACCGGGTTGGCGGAATATTTGCAGTAATGCAGCAAGTCATCCCATGTGCGGTATTCATGGCCGCGTGAATCATCACGGAAGGCGATCAGCAGGTCTGTGGCGGTTTCGAACGGCACGTTGGTCTGTATGAGCGAAGCCCGCAGCCGTGCGGCACTGAGCGCATCGGCCCGGTTAATGGCGCTACGCTGGCCAAGGAGGACCTCCTCCATGGCATTCAGCCGGGTGACCTTGTCTTCGGGGGAGAGGGTTTCGCAGTCTGCTATGTCGTCAATAACACGGGCATAATCGTAATAGGCATGCACATGCGGGCGCAGTTTGCGGCTGAGAAGGAGGGAGCCTACGGGAAAGTTCTCGTCAGACGCACCCTTGCCGGATGAAACGTCAGCTTTTCCCCAGATGCGTGTATCGTCAGTCATGCCGTGCCGTGTTCAAAAAAAGGGACCCCAAGGGCAGCTTGGTGTTTACATGAGCCCGCCTGCCATGCCTATCCCTTAATGCCGGAGGGCAGGTAGCGGCAAAAAAACCTACCGCCCGGGTATCTGTATTTTCTGCTCTGCGTCCGGGGTGCTGGCCCGCCCATTGTTGGGAATGGCCTCGGTATAGGCCCGGTTCTTCCACACCACACCGCGCCCGCGGTGGTGGTTAAGGGCGGAGCCAAGGGTGGCTGCGGTATAAAAGGCGGCAATCAGGGGCAAGCCTAGCGCCCAGAGGGGTGAAAGCCGAAAACGTCTGAGCGTAGGCAAAAAGGACAGGGTGGAGGCAAGCCACACCCCGGCACCAATCCATTGCGCAGCGCCGTGGGCGCATAGGGCCAGTGCAAGAGGAGCCATCCAGACCACAAGCATGGCCACAACGGTTAGCACCAGCAGCAGGGGAGAAAAATTAAGCTGCACGTAGGCCGTGCGCGTGATCATACGCCAGATATCGGCAGCGGATGGGTAAGGGCGGATGGAACGGGCAAGGCAGGAATGGCCAAGGTAGAGCCGTCCCCCGGCCTGCTTGACGCATGTGGCCAGTGTGCAGTCATCAATCAGGGCTCCTTTTAAGGCTTCAATCCCCCCGATCTGGCGGAGCATGTCGCGCCGGAGCAGGATGCTGCCCCCCGCCGCCCCAGCGGTTTTATCCTTTGGGTTGTTGACTTTGGCAAAGGGGTAAAGCAGCGCAAAAAAGAAGACAAAGGCAGGTACCAGCGCCCGTTCGGCCAGTGTGATGCACTGAAGTTCCACCATTTCGGAAACCATGTGCAGCCGGTCGGCCTGTGCCTTGGCAACAAGGGTGGAAATATGGACGGGGTCGTGAATAATGTCGGCATCGGTCAGGAACAGGTAGCCACTGCCATGTGGGGTCTGTCGCTCTGCCTTGTGTACACCCTGTGCTACGGCCCATAATTTGCCGCTCCAGCCTGCCTCGGGGTTTGCACCGTCCAGCACACTCAGCCGGTTGTGGGTATCGGGCAGGGCTCTGGCCAAAGCCCCTGTGCCATCAGTGCTGCGGTCGTTGACTAAAATGACCGAGAGCGCGCCGGGGTAGTCCTGTTGCAGTAGGGAGCCAAGTGCCGCCTCGATAGACTCCGCCTCATCACGGGCGGGTACAACCACGGTAACATCGGGGGCAATATCCGCCGGTGCGTCTGCCATGCTGGCGGGCTGGAGTATGGGACCAGCCTGCCAGAAGTGTCCGTGGCAGAAAATAAGACCCATCCAGATTATGGCGCATAGAATAGCCAGAGCCAGAATCATGATGGACCGCCCCCTTATTTCAGCATGCCGTTATTGCGGAACCATGTAATGGCGTCTTCCACCGCCATGCGGGCGGGGCGCGGGGCATAACCCAGTTCGCTCATGGCTTTTGCGGAAGAGAAGAACATTTTCTTGCGGGACATGGCGAGCATCTCCCGCGTGACACGGGGCGAGAAGCCAAAAGCGCGGGACAGCCATTCGGACACAATAGCCACCGGCCAGATAACCTCCTGCGGCAGGCTGATCTTGGGCGGGGGCACATGCGCGATTTCAGACACCATGGCAAATAGGTCGCGCAGCAGATAGTTCTCGCCACCCAGAATGTATTTTTCGCCAATTCTGCCCCGTTCAAGGGCCAGCGCATGGCCTTCTGCCACGTCATCCACATGCACGATGTTAACGCCCGTATCCACGTAAGCGGGCATGCGGCCTGCCGCGCAGTCCAGAATCATCTGGCCTGTGGGGGTGGGTTTGATGTCGCGCGGGCCAACGGGGGTGGAGGGGTTCACAATAACCGCGGGCAGATTCTGCTCGCGCACAAGGCGCAGCACTTCCTGCTCGGCTCGGTATTTGGAACGTTTGTAAATGCCAATAACGGCATGTTCTTCTACCGGTGTGTTCTCGTCCGCAATGGTGCCATCACCAATCAGGCCAAGGGCCGCCACGGAGGAACAGTACACAATGCGTTCAACCCCTGCCTGCTGGGCTGCCAGCATAAGCAGGCGGGTGCCTTCCACGTTGGCGGTCATCATGGGGGCGGGGTCGGGTACCCACAGGCGGTAGTCGGCCGCGACATGAAAAACATACCGGCAACCTTTGACTGCACGCGCAAATGTGTCCGGCTGTGACAGGTCGCCTTCCACCAGCTCGGCCGGAATGTCGGCAATGTTGCTACGGTCGCTTCCTTCTCGCACCATAAGGCGCAGGGAATGGCCGCGTTCCAGCAGTGTGCGAGCCACGGCGGAACCGACAAAACCAGTTGCGCCGGTTACGAGCGTATGAGCAGTCATGAAGGATGCGCTCCCGGTAGAGGGCTGAAAGAAAAACAGGTGTTGGGCATTAAGCCCGAACGGCTGGTCTGTTTCTTTATCCTGACACCCGAGGTGGCGCCAGACCCCGTGGTAGTGTAAGGGGGCGGAACATTCACACATGCGCCCGGTTGGGCTTCGGGCGTGCCCATGGGCGTGACGGAGCCGCGAGCGTAACAGGCGGACAGAGCTGAGGCCTTGAAGAAGCTTACGGTTTTTCTCACTTTTCTTGGACTCGTGGTCGTTACGGCAGCAATGGCGTGGAGCGGTTTCGATTCTGTTTTACGTGCTGTTATGCGTATTGGTCTTGGCGGCTTTCTGCTTATGGTATGCTGCCAGCTGGCCGTGGATGGCCTGCTGGGCATGGCCTGGCATGCTGCTTTTCCTGAAATCGGGTACATGCGCCTGCTGCTGGCCCGCATGGTGCGTGATGCGGCTGCAACCTGCCTGCCGTTTTCGCAGGTTGGGGGCATTGTTATTGGTATTCGCGCGACCTGCTCGGGCCATGGCGTGCACCGCGCCACCGACCGGGAAGTAGAACTGCCCGAAGCCGCCTGCGCCAACCTTGTGGATATTACAACCGAGGTCATGGGGCAGGTGGCATTTGTGCTACTGGCCGTGGCCTGTCTTGTTGCGCACCAGCGTTCCAGCCCGTTTGTGGTGCCGGTGGTCGGGGGGACCCTGTTCCTGATCGCGGGAACCGCAGGTTTTATCTGGACCCAGACGCATGGCGGCAACCTGTTCCGCAAGTTCGGGGGGATGTTTACCCGCAGTCTGGCCTCCCAGTGGCGGGACAGCATCCTGGCTGGTGCGGATAACCTGCAGGAACGTATGGAAGCCGCCTGGAGCCGCCCGTGGCATATCTGCCGTTCTGCCAGCTACCATTTGCTCGGCTGGCTGGGTGGTGCTGGCATGCTGTGGCTGACAGCGCGTTTTTTGGGTGCGCAGCTGACGTTCCCCGGCGCTGTGGCGGTGGAAGGCGTAACCTGTGCCATTATGTCTGTCGGGTTTTTGGTCCCCGGTAGTCTGGGCGTGCAGGAAGGGGCCTATATGGCGCTCGGGCATGCGTTTGGCATAGACCCGTCCCTGTCCCTTGGTATTTCCCTGCTCCGCCGTGGGCGGGAAATTACCATTGGTATTCCCGTTCTGCTGTTGTGGCAGTTTATGGAAATGCGCGGTCTGCGCCAGAATGCACCCCAGCAGCCTGCAGCTCCGGCACAGGGCGAAAATATTGGGTATTCTGCCCCTTCCAACACAATCAAGGATAGCTGAGCCGTGGCGGAAGAGCATCTTCAGGTCGTGTTTGACACGCTTGTTGTGGTTGGGCCGGGGCTTATCGGTTCGTCCGTGCTGCGGCGTGCCAAAGTGCATGGTCATCTGGCCCGCAGACTGATCGCGGTGGACAACAGTGCGGATGTCTGCGCGCGGGTCATGGAACTGGGGCTGGCGGATGAGGCAACAACAGACGTCGTCGCTGCTGCCGCACAGGCGGATTGCGTTATGCTGTGCGTGCCGGTCGGGGCCATGGGGCCCGTTGCCGCGCAGGTTATTCCCGCCATGAAGCCGGGTGCAGTGCTGACCGATGTGGGGTCCACCAAGGTTTCGGTCACCGAGGCCATTTTACCCAGCCTGCGGGCTGATGTGCCCTATGTGCCTGCACACCCCATGGCGGGTACGGAGTTCTCCGGCCCGGATGCGGGGCTGGCGGACCTGTTTGAAAATCGCTGGTGCCTGCTAACTCCGCTGGAAGCCACAACGCCAGAAGCCCTGCAGCAGATCCGCGAATTATGGACGCGTTGTGGTGCCCGCCTGCGGGAAATGACCCCCGCCCACCATGACCGTGTATGCGCCATTGTGAGCCACCTGCCGCATCTGCTGGCCTTTACCATCTGCGGTACGGCTGATGATCTGGCGGAAGAAACCCGCTCGGAAGTGTTGGACTTGGCGGCTTCGGGCTTCAGGGATTTTACCCGGATTGCGGCATCCGACCCCATTATGTGGCGCGATATTTTTCTGGCTAACCGTGAGGCCCTGCTGGAAATGCTGGGGCGCTTTATGGAAGACGCTCAGGCCATGGCCCGCGCGATCCGCTGGGGAGATGCGGATTATATTGTGAACAAGATCGAGCGTGGCCGCGAGATCCGCAAAAGCCTGATTGAAAACCGGCAGGCCTGAGCCTGCTCAGGTTGGCTGGCCAAACGCCTTGATGCGCAGGGAATCGGAGCGTTTGTGGCTCCTGTCCAGCATGGGGTTGAGGGCGGTTGCCTTTTGCCATGCTTTAAGTGCGGCCTGACCATCGTTCAGGTGTTCTTCCACACTGGCCAGCAGGCTCCAGCTCTGGGCGTCCTCTGCATCACGCATCAGGGCCTCCCCCAAATCCGCCACAGCGCCCTTCAGGTTGCCAGCAACAAGGCGCATCTGGGCACGGGTGCGCCACAGAATGGCCTGATCGGGCTGAAGTGCTAGCGCGTCTCCCATATCGTCCACGGCATCATCCGGTTTTTCGGATATCAGGTCTTTTTCCGCACGGCGGACCAGAAGTTGCGTGGTGGGGGAAAGGTGCGCTGCCCGTAAGGCCTCAAGCCTTTCTTGCAGGGTATGGGCCTCTTCGGGCGTTGGGGCTTGGGCAAGCTGCTTGACCAACAGGGCAATCTGCTTTGCAGTGCCAGTGCCAGCTGCTGGAGCAGGCGCTGCCAAGGGGGTAGGCTGGGTTTTGGGCGCTGTATCCGCCCATGCAGCAGGAACAGCCGTAATGCTGAGGGCTGTGGACAGGCCTAAAAACAAAAACCCGTTCCTTCGGGGACCGAGGGAACGGGCTTTATGCATGATCATCATGATAAGCTTGCCCGTAAGGGCCAGACCAACCATGAATTAGCCCTGACGGGCCTTCATGCGGGGGTTCTTTTTGTTGATGACGTAAACCCGGCCACGACGACGAACCACACGGCAGTCTTTGTCGCGCACCTTGGCTGACTTCAGGCTATTTCTGATTTTCATGGCCCGTATTCTCCGTCGATGCCGCTCAATGCATAAATAAGTTGGCTCGGCACATACCGGCCCCGTGCGCCTGAGTCAATATTCCGCGCATTTTTCTTGCGGATTTTGCTGCCTATAGTGCGTTTTATCGCATGGATGCGGGCAGATTGGGTGCTTAAGCCGGGTCCAGTGCGAGTGTGAGCAGCGTGCTGGCCAGAGTGGAAAAATCGGCAGCACGGGGGGAACGGGGCCGCCAGGCCAGACCAATGGTGCGCCATGCGGCGCCATCTGCAAGGGGGCGGGCAGCAATTTTACGGTTTTTAAGAATACCCCCGTTAATGGCTAGTGCTGGCATGATGGCGATTCCCAAACCCAGTTCTACCATTTCCGCCATGCTGTGGAGCGACATGGCGGTAAAGGTGGGTTCGCTCTCCCCTTCCGCGCCACTGCGGCTGGGGCTCTGGCGGCAGATGGCCAGTGTCTGCTCACGCAGGCAATGCCCGTCTTCCATCATAACCATGTTGTATTCGGACAACCGCTCCACGGGCACGCTCTCCAGTGCCGCAAAAGGGTGGTTGGAGGGCATGATCACATAAAAGGGGTCCTGCCACAGGGGGTGGGTTTCCGTGCCATCACACAGGCAGGGCATGGCCAGCACCAGCATGTCCAGCTGCCCAAGGGAGAGCTTTTCCAGCAGGTGTTCTGTGGTGTCTTCTGTCAGGGACAAAAGCAGGCGGGGGAAGTGCTCGCGCAGGATATGCACCGTGCGGGGGATAAGGAACGGGCCAATGGTGGGAATAACCCCGAGTCGTAATGGGCCAGTCAAAGGGGTGCGGGCTGCGGCGGCTAGTTGGGGTACGGCCTCCAGCGCGGCTAGTGCCTGCCGGGCTTTGAGTGCGATCTCGTGCCCCAGAGGGGTAAAAACCACTTTTTTGCCCACGGTGCGGTCCAGCAACGGGGTATCCAGCTGGCGCTCCAGTGTCATAATCCCGGCAGACAGGGTGGACTGGGTTACGGCACAGGCTGCCGCGGCCCGGCCAAAGTGGCGCAGTTCGGAAAGGGCGATCAGGTAGCGGAGCTGCTGTGCGGAGGGGAGGGGAAGCATGGCCAAGTCCTACCTGAAAACCCGAGAATGGTTAATCGATACTTTCAATTGTTCTTATATAAAATATTCATTGGATTAAATGAAAAAGGCGGGCCATACATACCTGCACCGCCTGACCCAGCCTAAAGCATGGTCAGGCACTGTGCCAGAAACAAGGAGCAAACATATGCTGACCGTTGGCGATAAGTTTCCCAGCTTTGATCTGACCTCCGTTCCGGGTGGGCCTGAAGGCCTGAAGGGCGAATTCGTTCAGATTTCCGACAAATCCGATGCCGGTAAGTGGAAAGTGGTGTTCTTCTGGCCGAAGGACTTCACCTTTGTCTGCCCGACCGAAATCGTGGCTTTTGGCAAGATGTCCAAGGACTTCGCAGACCGTGATGCGGTTGTGTATGGCGTGTCCATCGACAGCGAGTTCGTGCACCTCAACTGGCGTCTGCACCACGCTGACCTGAAGGATCTGCCGATCCCGATGCTGGCCGACATCAAGCGCGAGCTGACCGAAGGCACGGGCGTGATGGCAAAGGACGCTGGCGTTGCACTGCGTGCAACCTTCATTGTCGACCCGCACGGTGTGATCCGTCATGTGTCCGTCAACGACCTGTCTGTTGGTCGTAACCCGCAGGAAATCCTGCGTATCCTTGACGGCCTGCAGAGCGATGAGCTGTGCCCGTGCAACTGGAAAAAGGGCGAAGACTTTATCAAAGTCTGAGTCTGACGCACTGCCCGGTTCGCGTTTGCGGGCCGGGGGTGGTTGCGGTGGCATACCTGCGTATTCTGCCGCAACCACCACTCTATCTTTCAGAGCTGTTTAGCCCGCTCCCAGCCAGTTTCTGGCTGTGCCTTGTGCTCCAGGTTCCATGTATTGGTCTGGCACAGATTTTTCCAAAATAAATCATAACGGAAAAAGCCATGTCTATAGATGCACTCAAAGACCGTATTCCCGATTACGCCAAGGACCTGCGCCTGAATCTGGGGTCTCTGGCAAGCGATATTACCCTGACCCCGCAGCAGCTTGGCGGCACGTTCATCGCCTCCGCCCTTGCTGCGCGCAATGATGATGTGACGCGTGCAATTGTGGCCCAGTTCCGCGATACGCTGTCCGAGCAAGCATTGGCTGCCGCGCAGTCTGCCAACGCCATTATGGGTATGAACAATATCTACTACCGCTTTGTGCATATGGCGGGTGGTGAATACGCCAAAATGCCAGCACAGCTGCGCATGAGCGTGATTGGCAACCCCGGCGTGGATAAAGCGGATTTTGAGCTGTGGTGTCTGGCCGTTTCTATCATCAACGGGTGCGACCTGTGCGTGACCAGCCACGAAAAAATCGTGCGTGATGCACTTGGCGCTGCTGCGGTGCAGACTGCGGCACGGATTGCTGCAACAGTGCATGCGGTAGCCGTAACATTGCAGGGCGCGGATGCCTTGCAGCAGTAAGCATTACCCAGCGTAAGGGCAGTGTATAAAAAAAACCGGTCGTTCTGGCGGCCGGTTAGAGGGGGAGTTTGTGGGGAGCGCACAAGGGCGCTCGGCGCCACTTTCTGATACGATTGATTTGTAAAGGAAAGTGGCGCGAGTGACGGGGCTCGAACCCGCGACCTCCGGCGTGACAGGCCGGCGCTCTAACCAACTGAGCTACACCCGCATTTTCCAACGCTCACCAGTTGTGTGCGTCGGTATGTGGGGCTTTATAACGATGTTTTTTTCTTTGGCAACAGGCATTTCATAAAAAAATGCAAAGAAGTGCATTTTTGCGCAGGCGGTCTTGTACGGTCGTATAAAATTGGCCGCACAAGAGCCGCTTCAACCAAAACGGTAGCCCGAGAGCGCCTTGCCCAGCACTGTATCGCTGTAAATCTGTTGGCCGTAATCCTGTCCGGCGGCACCGGCGGCCACCATCAGCGGGAGCAGATGCTCCTCGCGGGGGTGGCACAGGCGTGCACCGGGGGCCTGTGCCCAGTGGGTCAACTGCGCGGTGCGCTCTGGCGGCGGCGCACAGACGCTACGCGTCAGCCACGCATCAAATGCCTTTGCAGGCTCATCGGTTGTGGGGGAACCGCTCATGAAGTGGGGCAGGTTATGGTAGCTCAGACCCGTGCCCATGATCAGCACGTTGTCTGCCCGCAGGGGGGCCAGTGCTGCGCCAATGGCCAGATGCTCGGTCGGGTCCAGCGCCTTTTGTAACGAGAACTCCACAATGGGAATATCGGCCTGGGGAAAAGCCAGCATGAACGGGATGAACACACCGTGGTCAAACCCCCGTTCGGCATTTTCGGCACTGGCAAAGCCTGCCTGCTCCAGCAAGGTCCGCATGTGGGCTGCCAGTGCGGGGCTGCCGGGGGCGGGGTACTGCAGCGTGTACGTATGGGGGGGAAAGCCGTAATAATCGTAGATCAGGCCCGGTTTTGCACCGGACATGAGCGTGGGAACCTGCTCCTCCCAATGGCCGGAAACCACCACAATGGCATCTGGTTTTTGTGGGAGCGTGGCGCTTAGCCCGCGCAAAAAGGCGGCCATGTGGTCCCATGTCTGTGGCCAGTCCATAAAAAAGCATGGACCACCCCCATGGGGGATGAACAGGGTTGGCTGTTTGGGGTGCTTTGCGGCAGCAGGGGTGGGCATGAACATCACCATGACAGAATAAAAGGGTCGGAGGTGTTGTTCAGAGCATGGCGCAAAACTGGTGGGCTGATAATCCGCGCGATACGGAATATATTTCACACTCAGGGTGTGATGCCGGGTGTGCCGGTGCGCTGCAACAGGCACGGCGCACTATACGGCCATACCTGTTGCAGGTCAGGAGAAAGCGCGCCTTATTTGGCTTTTGCAGCTTCCAGAGCTTTGAGAATAAAGTTCCCGGCTTCTTCCTTCGTGCCCCAGCCAGTCACTTTAACCCACTTGCCTTTTTCAAGGTCCTTGTAGCGGGTGAAAAAGTGCTCAATGGCCTTGATCGTGATTTCGGGCAGGTCGTCCGTGGTTTCAACTTTGGAGAACTCGGGGTGCACCTTGTCGTGCGGGACGCAGATGATTTTTTCGTCCTGCCCGGATTCGTCTTCCATCTTCAGCACGCCAATGGGGCGGGCCCGGATCACGCTGCCCGGCACCACGTTTGTGGGGGTCAGGACCAGAGCATCCGTGGGGTCACCATCGGCTGCGAGCGTGTTGGGGATAAAGCCGTAAGCCGTGGGGTAGGCCATGGGCGTGAACAGGAAGCGGTCCACGAACAGAGCGCCGCTTTCCTTGTCAATTTCGTATTTGACAGAGGAACCCTGCGGGATTTCAATAACAACGTTAATGTCGAACGGCACGTCCTTGCCGGGAGAAAGTTTGGAAACGTCCATGAACACTGCTCCAACCGATAAACAAAGGGAATGCAGCAGACCCTATCCGCCCACCTGCGGCTTGCCAAGAGCCGGATTTTAAACGGGCGATATATGGATTTTCCTGCCTCAGACCCTTGCCAAATGGCTCTGGTTGCGTAATCAGATACTCGCCTGCGCGCCCGTAGCTCAATTGGTTAGAGCGGGCCGCTCATAACGGCTTGGTTGCGGGTTCAAGTCCTGCCGGGCGCAGGCTGTCCCAGCCGGCAGCGCAACCTGTAGCCGCTTCATTTTTTCAGTTTATTCCGCATAACGGGAGTTCATCATCATGGCATCCTATCAATACGTCTATGTGATGAAGGATCTCACAAAATCCTATCCCGGTGGGCGCGAAGTGTTCAAGGGCATCACCCTGTCCTTCATGCCGGGTGCCAAAATTGGTATTCTGGGTGTTAACGGCGCTGGTAAGTCCACCCTGCTCAAGATCATGGCGGGGATTGATAAGGAATACGGCGGCGAGGCCTGGGCGGCTGAAGGCGTGCGCGTTGGCTATCTGGAGCAGGAACCCCAGCTCGACCCCAAACTGACCGTGGGCGAAAACGTTGCTCTGGGCTTTGGCGACCTGAAAAAGGCAGTTGATCGTTTTAACGAGATTTCTGCCCGTTTTGCCGAGCCCATGGAAGACGACGAAATGAACGCCCTGCTGGCCGAACAGGCCGAACTGCAGGAAAAAATTGACGCAGGCGACGGCTGGGAGCTGGACCGCAAGCTGGAAATCGCGCTGGACGCCCTGCGCTGCCCGCCTGCTGACAGCTCGGTAGAAAAACTCTCCGGGGGGGAATGCCGCCGCGTGGCCCTGTGCCGCCTGCTGCTGGAAAAACCCGACCTGCTGCTGCTTGACGAACCAACCAACCACCTGGACGCAGAAAGCGTTGCATGGCTGGAAACAACCCTGCGGGATTACGCCGGCACGGTTATGGTCATCACCCATGACCGTTACTTCCTGGATAACGTGACCAACTGGATTTTGGAAATCGAGCGTGGTCGCGGTATTCCGTTTGAAGGCAATTACTCCTCCTGGCTGGAACAGAAGCGCAAGCGCCTGTCGCAGGAAGAAAAGGAAGAAAGCTCCCGCCAGCGTGCCCTTGCCGCCGAGCAGGAGTGGATTAACGCCAGCCCCAAGGCCCGCCAGAGCAAAAGCAAGGCCCGTATTGCCAAGTATGAGGAAATGCTGGCTGCCAGTGCGGAAAAAGTGGGTGGTGTGGCCGATATTGTCATTCCTCCCGGCCCCCGTCTTGGCGGCACGGTTATCGAGGCTGACAACCTGACCAAAGGGTTTGGTGACCGGCTGTTAATTGATAACCTCAACTTCAAACTGCCACCGGGCGGTATTGTGGGGGTTATCGGGCCAAACGGTGCTGGTAAGTCCACCTTGTTCAAAATGATTATCGGGCAGGACAAGCCAGATTCAGGCGAGCTGAAAATCGGGGAAACCGTAAAGCTCGGCTACGTTGACCAGTCGCGTGATGATCTGTCCCCCGATAAAACCGTGTGGGAAGAAATTTCAGGCGGGACGGATGTCATCTATCTGGGCAAGCGGGCCGTGCCGTCGCGCGCCTATGTGGGGGCCTTCAACTTCAAAGGGTCCGACCAGCAGAAAAAAGTTGGTGTTCTTTCGGGTGGTGAGCGTAACCGCGTGCATCTGGCCAAGATGCTCCGGCAGGAAAGCAACGTGATCCTGCTTGACGAACCGACCAACGATCTGGACGTGGATACCCTGCGTGCGCTTGAAGATGCACTGGCCGAGTTTGCCGGTTGCGCCGTGGTTATCTCCCATGACCGCTGGTTCCTTGACCGTCTGGCCACCCATATTCTGGCGTTTGAAGGTGATTCCCACGTTGAGTGGTTTGAAGGTAACTTTCAGGCTTATGAAGAAGACAAGCGCCGCCGCCTTGGCCCGGATGCGACCGAGCCAGGCCGCATTCATTACAAACCGCTTGCCCGTTAACGGCATGCCTGTGCGAAGGCTCCCCTGTGGAGCCTTCCTCTGTTACGGGGGCTGAGCGGTGGATTTACGCTCAGTCCGTACACCTCGCCTGCTTCTTCAGCCCGTGACATGGCGGGATATGGAAGATATGGCGCGCCTGAAGGCCGATGGCGGCGCTTTTGGTCAGATGCTAGGGGGGGTTTGCACCCGCCAGCAGGCCGAGCGTGAGATGGCGGATGACATTGCTTTTTGGGCCTGTCACCGTGTTGGTATTTTTACCATTCATGAAAATAATCAGTTTGTCGGCATGACCGGCATTCACGACCGGCCAGATGGTCGCGGGTTCGGGTTACGCTTTGCCCTGTTTGCCAGCGCAAGGGGGCGTGGCATTGCGCGTGAGGCTGCCAACGCGGCCCTTAACTTTGCGCATGATGCCGGTTTACACCGGGTTATTGCCGTTGCATCGGAAAGCAATGTGGCATCGCGCACCATTCTGGGCAGTATCGGGATGCATGTTTGCGAGACTTTCACCAGAAATGGGCAGACCATGATGGTGTATGAAAGCAAGCGGGCATAAAAAAAGGCACCCTCCTGGGTGCCTTTCTGCCAGACCGGCGGTTGCCCCGCCAGACCGGGCTTTAGCGGTTTAGTTGGTGGACTGGTTATGGCGGTCCAGCTGCTTCTGCAGGGCGGAAAGCAGTGTCGCGACACTCCCACCATTCCGGGCAATAAAGGAGGAGTAGTCATTGCGCTGGGTCAGGCGCAGGCTGGCTCCCTCACCAATAACGTCTACAACCTGCGGCTGCCCGTTGTCGTAACCGACAACCCACTGCATGGAAGCCGGGGGCTGCTGCGGACGCATCAGAATGGCGTTGACGGAATCTTCATTACCGGACTTGCTGACATCGCCAATGGTAAAGCTGACACCACGGTACTCGCCCAGCTTGTCGGTAATGGCATTGACCAGCACTTCATGGAAAAGGGCCAGATAATGCTGCCGCTGCTCAGGGGTGGCAATTTTCCAGTAACGGCCAAGGCAGTAGCGGCCAATACCATCAATATCCACATTCTTCTGAACCAGAGGAAGGACCTTGGTCTTTTTTTCAGACAGGGGAACAGGGCTGTTAACAATGGCAACAAGCTGCGTGCCAAAGCTCTGAATGAACTGCTTGGCGTTATCCGCTGCGCGGGCAGGCAGGGCAAACAGTCCGCTGGCGCATGTCAGGGCCAGAGTGGCAAGAACAATACGGCGACCAGAAAGGAGTTTCATGTTTGCGCTACCTTCTTGTTGTTAGTTATTGATACCAGTCTGGCACGGTGGCGCGGCGGTCATTCTTGATGGCCTCGGCCTGTGCCTTCCGCTGCTGCTGGTAAGCGCTGCGAATGGTGGCATATGGGTCCAGAGCATCGCGCTGGAGAGCATCCAGATCTTCCAGATGCTCGGAGCGGCCATGCACAACACCCATCATGTTATAGGCCCAGTTGAAACTGACAAGCCCATAACCGCGTGGCACGTAATCCCACGGGGAAAGGCCCTGATCAATGCCGTAACCAATCCCGTCACGGAAGGAGGACGGCCCCATGGGCAGGAACAGATAAGGCCCGGAGGAAATGCCCCAGTTGGCCATGGTCAGGCCTGCATCGTTGTCATGGTGGGGGAAGCCCGCCATTTTTGCAACGTCAATCAGCCCGCCAACACCCACGGTCATGTTAATGCACCAGCGCACGAACGAATCCCCTGCACGGCGTGGCTTGCCGGCCCCGACGTCGTTAAAAAAGACGGAGGGCTCGTTCATGGTCGTGATCATGTTGCCAAGCGAGTTACGTACGGGGCGCGGCACGGCCCACACATAGGCTTTGGCAACCGGGCGCAGGGCCCAAGTATCGAACTTCATGGTCAGGTTGAACATTTTGCGGTTCAACGGTTCATACGGGTCGTTTGCGGCCTTGTATTCGGCCAGGGCATCCGGGTCCGTGGGAACGGGGGCTTTAATGGAGCTACACCCCGTTGCGCCAAGCAGCACCAGACCAAGGCAGAGTGTTCCCAGACGGAAACGGCGATGTACCGAGGAACCTTCCCGCGCCTGATCGTGCTGATCCTGTGCGCGAGGGCGGAGCCATGAGCCGTTCCGTCCTGAAATCATTGCCACCTTTACCTTTGCCTTGTGACGTCCGCATGGCCTGCCGGGCAGACCTGTTTATTGCTGCCTTCTCTACCATGAGAAACGCAGGGTGCAATGGCAGGGCTTCTCTGCGTAGAGGGCAGGGGACAAAAATAGCCCTTTGCAAGTTACCTTTTTGCCGGGAAGAACAGATTTTTGCAATCTCTGTTGCCATAAAGTCGCACATCCTGCTCGGGATGTGATGGCCACAGGGAATCCGGCGTTACAGTCCGCGCTCGCGTTTGATTATGTCCCATGCGGCGTTGATTCTGGATATACGGACCGAGGCAACCTGCACCTCCTCGGGGCTGGCATTGCGGGCGGCCATGACATCCGGATGGTACTGCCGGACAAGTTTTTTCCAGTGTGCCCGCAGTTCCTCGTTGGAGAGGGAGGCACTCACCCCCATAACGGTATAGGCGTCATCTTCCCCCATGGCCGCACGGGCCCGGCCCTGTTCGGCCCGCTCCCATGCCCCGCGCCCTAGCCCGAACAGGGCATGCACACGTTTGAGAAAACGCAGCTCTTCGGGGGCAAGGGGTTCGTCCGCTGCCAGATCGGCACGGGCAATGGCAAACAGGATTCCCATCAGGTCTTCAAGCGGGGGTTTGTCAGTGCTGTAGGCCTGCCCGAGTTCACGGGCAAAGGCTTCGTAGTCGTCTGTTCTCTGGCGGGCCATGTCAAACAGGCGACCGATGTCGCGCATGTTCTCGTCCGGCACCCGGAAGCGGGTCTTGAAGGCGTTGATCTCCCGCCGGTTAACCGGGGCATCGCACTTGGCCAGTTTGGCGCACAGAATAACGCAGGTCAGCCCGTAAAGCTGGTCTTTTTTGCCCAGTGTGGCGGCCAGTTTGGCAGCGACAAAGGCTGCCGCTCCGTTGGGGTCTGGGCGCGCGCGGGCGGCCCATCGGTCGCTCCAGCCAACAGCGGGTGGTTGCAGCAATGTGCCGCTGTCTGCGGCATGGCCCAAAGCCGTGCCCAACGCCGCACCTAGTGGACCGCCAACGGCAAAGCCGGTTACGCCACCAAATATTTTGCCCCATATCGCCATAGGGGTCTTTTATCATGTTCTGGAGCGGAACCCTAGCCTATGCCGGGTGGGTGCCAGAGCTTGGCTGCAATGTGCCACTATCGCATTTGCTGCAAACGGTACCAGAAAGGACAAGGCATGCACACAAACACACCTCCTGAGCAGGTTCCTGCGCCGTCTGCTGTTGCCCTGATTGGCGCAGGGGCGGTCGGGCTTGTTGTGGCCGCAGCCTTTGCCCGCGCTGGGTGGGAGGTATGGGTCTGTGGTGCGCGCAGCCCGTTTGGCCGCCTTTATGTGCAGGAAGCCGGGCAGGGGGTGAAATACCCGGTCCGGCATGCCCGCAGCCCGGCCGAGCTTGGCCCGTGCACAGTGGCTGTTGTGGCGGTCAAGGCGCATCAGACGGGTGATGTGGCGGAGTGGATTGCGGCATTCAACCGGCCAGATGCGCGTATTCTGGCCGTGCAGAATGGTCTGGAGCACCGTGAGCGGATTGCCGCCTATGCGCCTGTGGCCGTGGCATTGCCCGCCATTGCCTATTTTAACGCCGAGCGGTCTGCTCCGGGGTGTTCGGTCCTGCGCCGAATCGGCCAGGCGGACCTGTGCCTTCCCGCAGAGGCACCTGTGCAGGATGTGGCTGCGGCTTTGCAGGCAGGCGGGCTGCGGGTTGTGCTTGCCGCGGATATGCTGAGCATGGTCTGGACCAAGCTGCTCACCAACAGTGCCGCCAACCCGCTGACTGCCCTGTGCGGCAGGCGTACGGGGGTTATGCGTGAACCGGCCTGTGCGGCCAATGCCCGGCAGATCATGGCGGAAGTGGTGCAGGTCGGGCAGGCCGAAGGGGCCGCCCTTACAGCGCAACATGCGGAGGACGCTCTGGCGTGGCTGCAGAGCGTGCCGCCAGAGAGTGCCACATCCATGTTGCAGGACCGGCAGGCAGGCCGCCCTCTGGAGTACGATGCCATAACCGGGGCCATTGTGCGCGCAGCAGACCGGCATGGTCTGGATGTACCGCTTAATCGCTTTGTTCTGGGCCTGCTATCGGCCATAAAGCCCATGCAGCCCTCATAAGCATGGCCCCCTCCAGCAGAGCATTGCCAACACCGAATTCAGGCGAGAACTCTCATGCAACGTACTTACAAAGTTGTGGATGTTTTTACAAAAGTGCCGTTTGCGGGCAATCCGGTTGCCGTCGTGCTGGATGCGCAGGGGCTGGATACACAGGCCATGCAGGCCATTGCCAGTTGGACAAACCTCTCGGAAACCACGTTTCTGCTCCCCGCACAAAGCGATAAGGCAGATTACCAGCTGCGTATTTTTACCCCCCGGAACGAGCTGCCGTTTGCAGGCCACCCCACACTGGGCAGTGCGCACGCTGCGCTGGAGGCAGGGCGCGCCGTGCCAAGGCAGGGGCAACTGGTGCAGGAATGCGGGGTTGGCCTTGTGACGCTGCACGTTAATGGCAGTGGGGAGGATCGCTCCCTGTCTTTTGCTTTGCCGCCCGCCCGGCACGTTACGCTGGATGCAGCCGATAGAGCGGAACTGGAAGCTATTCTGGGCGTGCCCGTGGACCATACGGCCCCACCGATGATGGTGGATGTCGGCCCGGTCTGGATTGTAGCGCGCGTGAGCAGTGTGGAGCAGCTTCTGGCACTTCGGCCGGATTTTGGGCGTTCGCAGGTTTTTGAGCAGCGCCTTGGCGCAATCGGGATCAGTGTTTTTGCAGCCCATGACCCTGACGGGGTGGATATTGAGGTGCGCTCCTTTGCTCCGTCGCAAGGTGTGAACGAGGACCCGGTCTGTGGTAGCGGCAATGGCAGCGTGGCTGTGTTCCGCCATGTGCGGGGTCTTCTGTCGTCTGGGCAGGGGGGGTATCTGGCCACGCAGGGGGGCTGTGTTGGGCGCGCGGGCCGTATTTTTGTGCGCGTTGGCGCAGATGGTGCGGTGGACGTGGGCGGGCAGTGCGTGACCACCGTGGAGGGCCGTCTGGCTGGCTAGTCGCGCAGGGGGCTCCGTGCCTGTGTGCGGGTAGTGCGTGGGTTAGAGTGGTTCTTTTAAGCTCTGGCTCTGTATGTGCTGTTGCAGCCATTCCACAGCATGGACCCGCAGGGCGGAAGCAAGGGACTGGTCGGGCACACGGGTTGCATCCACCTGTGTTACCAGCTGGACCAGCGTGACATTCTGGTGGGCAATCATGCGTTCCAGCACGGCCCAGAAGGCGGGCTCCAGTGCTACACTTGTGTCATGCCCGGCCAGTATCAGGCTGCGTTTGCGCAAATGTCTGCTCATGCCGTGGGGCTTTCAAGCTGAGTCATGGCCCAGTCTGCGGCGTCGCGCACAACCGGGTCGGGGTCTGTGGTCAGGGCGCGGGCATGGGGTAACAGGTGTGCCCTGCCGGAATTACCCATGGCAACCAGCACATTGCGGATAAAGCGGTTGCGCCCGATCCGCTTGATGGGTGAGCCTGAAAACAGGGTTCTGAACGCCGCATCGTCAAGTTGGCTCAGGGTGGCAAGGTCCGGGGCTATCAGGTCTGCTCTGGGCTGGAGTTTGATATTACTGGCCATTTTGGCAAACCTGTTCCACGGGCACACGGCAAGGCAGTCATCACATCCGTAAATATGGGTGCCCATCAGGGGGCGTAGGGGCAAGGGTATGGGGCCTGCGTGCTCTATGGTCAGGTAGGAAATGCACCGCCGTGCATCCATCTGGTAAGGGGCGGGAAAAGCCTGTGTGGGGCAGGCGTTCAGGCAGCGGGTGCAACTGCCGCATCCCCCGCCGGAAGGGGGGGAGGCAGGCAGGTCGAGCGTTGTGTAGATTTCGCCCAGAAACAGCCAGCTCCCGTGCTGGCGGGAGACAAGATTGGTATGCTTGCCCTGCCACCCCAGCCCCGCCTTGTGCGCCAGAGGTTTTTCGGCCACGGGGGCGGTATCCACAAAGACCTTGACCTCCGGTGTGGCCGGATGGGCCAGCCTGCCCTCGCGCACAACAAACTGGGCCAGATGTTTGAGCATGCCCTTGAGTACATCGTGGTAATCCCGGTGGCGGGCATAGACGGAAATATTGCCACAGTCGGGGTTTTGCAGGGTGGCCAGCGCATCGCCCTCCGGGGCGTAGGACAGGCCAAGGGCAATAACCGTGCGGGCTTCGGGCCACAGGGCCGTGGGCTGGCTGCGCTGCTCCGTACGGTCGGCCAGCCAGCCCATTTCACCGTGGTATCCGTTTGCCAGAAAATCCTGCAGGCGCACACGCACCTCCGGCCCCAGTGTGGCCGGGCAGAAGCCAATGGCGTCAAACCCCAGTTCCAGCGCCTTGTCCCGGATGCGCGCACTCAGGCGGCTGCCCGGATGCATGGTGCTGGTCTGGGGAGCTGGGGCGGAAGGTGTGGCCTCTGTCATGCGTAAAAGGCTGGTTCGGAGAGTACGGTCAGGGGGATGCGTGCTTTAGGGAATGGGCGGAATGTGGGGTTGTGGCATTTCATCTTCCGTCCAGTCCTGTGCTGCCCATTCGCTGCGCATGCGTGCGGCTGTGGCCTCCAGATTTTTGTCCATGATCGCCTGACGGATCTGGCGCATGAGCCGCTGGTAATAGGCAATATTATGCCATGTCAGCAGCATGGGGCCTAAAATTTCGTTCGCGCGGAACAGGTGGTGCAGATAGGCGCGGCTGTGGCGCGTACAGGCCAGACAGTCACAATGGGGGGAAATGGGGCGGGCATCCGTGGCGTGGCGGGCGTTGCGCAGGTTGAGTGTGCCCCGCTCTGTGTAAGCACGCGCGGTGCGGCCTGCGCGGGTGGGCATAACGCAGTCAAACATGTCCACCCCGCGCTGCACGCTGCCCAGCAGGTCGTCTGGCGTGCCAACCCCCATAAGGTAGCGTGGCTTGTCCTGCGGCATAAGCGGGGTTGTGGTGTCCAGCGTTGCAAACATGAGCTCCTGCCCCTCGCCCACGGCAAGGCCACCAATGGCGTAGCCTTCAAACCCGATATCGGTCAGGGCTTTTACGCTTTCAGCGCGCAGGTCGGTTTCCGTGCCGCCTTGCACAATGCCAAACTGGCCATAACCCGTGCGCTGCACATAGGCTTCGCGCGAGCGGGCAGCCCAGCGCATGGACAGGCGCATGGATGCGGCAATGGCCTCGGGTGGTGCTGGCAGGGCCGGGCATTCATCAAAACACATGGTAATGGTGGCATCCAGATCATGCTGGATGCCGGTCGAACTTTCTGGTGTCAGCCGGTGTTCGGACCCATCAATATGCGAGCGGAAGGTGACGCCATCCTGGTCCAGCCGCCGCAGCGCTCCGAGCGACATGACCTGAAAGCCCCCCGAATCGGTCAGGATCGGGCCGGACCAGTCCATAAAGCGGTGCAGCCCCCCAAGTGCCCGCACCCGTGCCGCGCCGGGGCGGAGCATAAGGTGGTAGGTATTGCCCAGCACAATGCCCGCACCGGTGGAGCGCACGGCATCCATGGTCATGGCCTTGACCGTGCCCACCGTGCCTACGGGCATAAAGGTGGGGGTAGCCACGGGGCCGTGGGCTGTATGCAGCATGCCTGCGCGGGCTGCGCCATCGGTGCTTTCACACGTCCAGTGGAAACGGCTCATCGGGTGGTCCTTGCTGGGTGGAACGGAGGTAGGGGGTTAGCGGGCATGGATGCTGCTTGCGCATTCAAGCAGGCAGGCATCGCCGTAGGAATAAAAACGGTAGCCGGTGTTCAGCGCATGGGCATAAACCGCCTTTGCACGCTCCTGCCCCGCAAAGGCACAGACCAGCATGAACAGGGTGGAGCGTGGCAGGTGGAAGTTGGTCATCAGCACATCCACCGCCCGGAAGCGGTAGCCGGGGCGAATGAAAATGGCCGTCTCCCCTGCAAAGGGGTGCACAATACCGTGCTCGTCAGCCGCACTTTCCAAAAGGCGCAGGGTTGTGGTGCCAATGGCAATAATGCGTCCCCCTGCCGCCCGTGTTGCGTTAATGCGCTCGGCAGTCTGGGGGGTGATGACCCCGTGTTCGGAATGCATGTGGTGGCGGGCAATATCATCCGCGCGCACGGGCAGGAATGTGCCTGCCCCTACGTGTAGCGTTAAGGTGCAGCGCTCGGCCCCTGTGGCGTCCACTGCGTCCAGCAGGTCTGGCGTAAAGTGCAGCCCGGCAGTGGGTGCCGCCACAGCCCCTTTGTAACGCTCAAAAATGGTGGCGTAGTCCTTGCTGTCCTGCGCCGTGGGGCCATTGGGGCGGTGGATGTAGGGCGGGAGTGCCAGCGCCCCCGCAGTTTGCAAGAACGTGTCAAACGCATCGCCCTCGCATGAAAAGCGCAGGTTGGCACCCCCGCCGGGTTCCAGAGCTACGACCTGCGCTGTCTGGTCCGAGTGGGCGAAGGTAAGCGTATCCCCCACCCTGAGCCTGCGGGCGTTGCGCACCAGAACATGCCATGTGCCATCGGGGCGGATCTGGTCGAGGGTAATGCCAATTCTGGCCTCCCCCCGCAGGGCATGCAGCTGGGCCCGAATAACCGCGGTATTGTTGGCCACCAGCAGGTCGCCCCTGCGCAGCAGGGTGGGCAGGTCGCGCACATGGCGGTCAACCAGCGTGTGCGGGACTGTTGCATCCAGCAGGCGTGCGGATTCACGCGGGCGGGCAGGCTCCTGCGCGATCAGGGATTCGGGGAGGTGGAAGTCAAAATCTTCGGTGCGGTTGCTCATGGTGTGCCGGGTTTACGCAATAGGGCAGCGCAATGCCAGAGGGAAAGGGAGGGCAGCCTCCACCAGGCAAGGGCTTGCGCTGATGGCTGCACAGGGCCAGATTCTACCCTACGCCGCCAGAACATTCCCAGTCTGGCGCACAGTTTATGATTTAAGGAGACGTTCCAGCATGTCCTATGCTCTGCTTGATGCTGCCCGTGTGGCCAAGGCTTCCGGTGTTTCGCTTGGTGTTCTTAAAACCAGTGCCGAAACATCCGAAACCCATGTTCGTAAGGTGGTCATGATTGAACGGATTGAAGCACTGGCCAGTGCAGCCGCCGACTCCGGTGAACGCGTGACCCTGACATCCGAAGAGTTCTGGCTGATCAGCAAGAACTGGTAAGAGGGAGCTACCGGCATGGCATTTGTTCTGACAAGTCCGGCTTTTGCCAATGGGGATGTTCTGCCTCAGGCTCAGGTCTACAATGGTATGGGCCAGAGCGGGCAGAACCTCTCCCCCGCCTTGCAGTGGCATGGCGCGCCGCAGGGGACCAAAAGCTTTGTGGTTACGGTCTATGACCCCGATGCCCCCACAGGCTCGGGCTGGTGGCACTGGGTTGTAGTGAATGTGCCCCCAACCGTAACATCCCTGCCTCAGGGAGCGGGCTCGGGCAAAGCTGGCCTGCCCGATGGGGCTTTGCAGGTCCGCACGGACTTTGGCGTGCCCGGTTATGGCGGGGCCGCACCGCCAGCAGGGCGGGTGCACCGGTACGTGTTTACGGTTTATGCGCTGGATGTGGCCACGCTGGACGTAACAGCAGATGCAAGCCCTGCTCTGGTCGGGTTTATGGTGCACCACCACCAGTTGGCTTCGGCCAGCCTGACTGCCCTGTACGGTAGCAGCAAACATTAACCCCCTGTGTATGGCTGGCCCGCGTGTTGCGGGCTGGCCACTCAGGCGTTTGGCGGGGGGAGTTTTGCGGGTCTGCGGGGCGTGTGCACCGCCAGATCATGCAGGACATCCGCCTGCGAAACCAGCACTGTGCTGGTGGCAACGCTCCCAGCCGGCATGACCAGAATATCCGGCCCTTTGTTCAGGAACCGGATGGATAGCTCGTTCCACCGGGGCAGAATGAAGTGGCGCAGCATTTGCGCTAGCGCGCAGCGGTCCATGGCGGTATGGGCCCTGCTGCGGGGTGTATAAACAGTGTTCAGGTAATCGTTCATGAACGCCGCAATGGCTGGCAGGCGTTCGGGTTCGCCAAAATAGGCGGTGTCCGTGCCAATGCTCCACGGTGTGCCGCTGTGCTGGCGACCATTCTGGTCGAACAGGGGCAGATCAAACCCGTAAGAGGCCGTGTTTTTGAGCGTGCGCAGCAATGTGGCCGTATTGGCGGGAAAATACCCGGCACAATCCCCCGTGAGCACAGGGCAGCGGAAGTGGGCCACAATGTCGGGCAGGATTAAGTAACGCAAGGCGGGTTCAAGGGCTGTGTCCTGCTCGGCTGCGGGGCCGTGGCCAAAGCTCAGGCGCAGGCTGGTGGCGTAGAGTTCCAGCCAGTCGGCAATGGTGCGTAAAAAAGCCAGCTGCTCGGCATTGGGGTTGGCAACGCCAATGCAAAGCTGCACAGGCCCGAAGGAACGATCCTGCCGGTATGCCTGAAGCAGGGACAGGATAAGGCCGGGCAAAAGGTGGAAGTGTGCACTGTCGCACGCAAAGACCAGACACAGGGCAGGGGGGACTTCCGCCGTGCCAAACTGCCACTCCCAGCGGGAAACACCCGTGCGGTCGGGCACGGCACGGCTGGCAAGCTGGCGGCATTCCTGCGCCCCCAGCCAGGAAAAAATACCAGTATTGTCCGGCGCTGGCATGGCCCCTTCCTGCAAGGCCAGACGGCGGGCAATGGCATAGTGGGCATCGGCCTCGGCCATAAGCCCGGCCAGCCAGCTTGTGTGGCCCATGGCGGTTTCTGTCCACCAGCTCAGGCCGTTCAGGCGGGCTTCTGTTTCCAGCAGGCGTAGGTCTTTGGTGGTGTTGAGCCGCTGGTAGGCGTTTTCGAACAGCATGGCGTAGATCTGGCGGATGTCCGGGCCATTGCTGGCGGCCAGCCGCATGGGCACCAGCAGGGTATCAAACCGCTCGTCAAAACTGGGCAGGTCGTGCTCGTACAGCATGTCGGGGATCAGGAGCAGCGCATCCTCACCTTGCCGCAGGCGGGTCAGGAGTGCGGGGAGTGTGTCCGAAAAATCATGTCTGGGGTAGCGCTCACGCAGGGCGAGGGCCAGCAGGTCTGCCGCGCGGTCATGGTCGTGCAGGCGCAGGGCTATAAGGGCCTGCAACCACACCAGATCGGCTATCTGGGCAAAAGACTGCGCATAGGCGGCAAATTGCGCGCCCAGTTCCCCCTGCCCGAACTGGCAGCAGAGCTGGGCCAGACCAATACACGGAGCAATGGCCGAAGGGGTAATGCTGAGTTTAAGCACCTGTTCGCGCACGTCGTCCACCGTGGCCCATGGGCTGAGTGCGTGGCGGAAGGCCCCGATCTCCAGCAGCTCGGTCACGTTTTCGATCAGGTTTTCCAGAGCGCGGGACGGGCATACTCGGAGTGTGACCCGCCGGGGGGCCGCATGGGTCCACAGGGTGAGTGTGTCGGCCCGGATTTCGGCCTGTAGCTGCTCCACGGGCCATGTGTGCGGGCCAAGCCGCAGTTCATGGCCGGTGCAGGTGGGTTGCCCCACAAAGGTCTGGCCATCATGCCAGGTGCTGCGCAGCAGGGTGCGGAGCAGGTCAGCATTTTCGGGGGGGATGAGCAGAAAATGCTCCCATGTGGCGCACAGGGGAACAACATCAAACTGGGTAGGGCTGCGGCTGGAAAGATACGCATTGCCAGCCCTGAGTGCGACCAGAGGGCGCGTGTGGGCCGCCGTACCCAGTGGCTGGGCGCGCACAAAGGCTCCGCCGGGGGTAAGCGTGTTGTGCTGCATGTCCAGCGCAACAGGGGCGGTTGTGCGGCTTGTGCCCATTGTGGGGCAGAGCGGGTGCAGGCGCTGGCCGGTAAAGCCAACCAGAGCGCCATGAAAGGAGAGAAGATAAAACGCCATGCCTACCCCGTTGCTACTAGCGGCCTGCCCGGCACCACACATGTTAAACGCTTGTTGGGAACAGTGCGCCTGTTCAGGCCACCGCATCAAGCAGGGCAGGCAGGTAGTGTTCGAGTTTAACGCGTACGGGCATAAGGTAGGCCGATCCCTTGTCCTGCCCAAGTTCACGCAGGACAGTCTGGGCAAAGGCTATGTTGGATTCAAGCGTTGTGGAAAAATCCTTGGGGAACACAATGTGGTTTGTGGTTTCCCAGTATGAGCGTGAACGCGGGCCAATAACGGGGGACAGACCCCAGAACACGTTTTCGCCCTGCAACCATTCGCGGCACAGGTCGAACAGTTTGTAGTCAAAGACCGGCTGGGTGAAAAAACCGCAGGCTCCGGCTTCCTTTTTGCGGGCTACGTCCTCCAGTTCCTTCCACGGTGCGCGGCGGTAGGGGTCGAACGCGGCATAAACATTCAGGTGCGGCGCTTCCTTGCGGTAGCGGCGGATAATGCTTTCCGTGCTGTTGGGGTATGTGCGCATGGACAGGTCGGCCGGAGGGTCCCCGTGCACGACCAGAATTTCCTCCAGCCCGTCCTGCTCGGCTCCGGGCAGGGGGGCGTGGGGGGCAATGTCTATGGCGCGGATATGTGGAATAACACGGGGGAAGACCGGGCGCAGCTGGGCTGCGGCATCCCAGCTGCGCAGGGGAAAGCGCATGAGGTCGGGCACATTGAGCGTATCCGCTGCGGGAAAAACCGTCTGAACGGTTTTTACGTCCTGTTCCAGAGATTCGGCGGAGCGGGGGATCAGTTCAACGCACAGGCGGTTCAGGCTCATTCGGTTTTTCCCTCGATCTGCATCTGGGCCGCGGTGAGTGTGTTTTTGAGCAGGCAGGCAATGGTCATGGGGCCAACACCCCCCGGTACGGGTGTAATGCGCCCGGCAACCTTTACGGCCTCGTCAAATGCCACATCCCCCACAAGGCGGCTTTTACCGGTTGCAGTCTGGGTGCGGGTAATGCCCACGTCAATAACCGTGGCCCCGGGTTTGATCCAGTCGCCCCGCACCAGCTCGCGGCAGCCGGTTGCCACAACCAGAATATCCGCCTCGCGGGCAAGGGCTGCGGTATCGCGCGTGTGAATATGGGCGATGGTGACCGTGCAGCCTTCTGCCAGCAGCAGCAGCGCCATGGGTTTGCCCACAAGGTTGGACGCGCCAATAACCACGGCGTGCTGGCCCTTCATGTCCCCCAGCTGGTCGCGCAGCAGCATCAGGCAGCCCAGCGGGGTGCAGGGCACAATGCCGGGCAGGTTTACGGCCAGACGGCCTGCATTGACCTCGCCCAGACCATCCACATCCTTTTCAGGCAGAATGGCGTT
The DNA here is from genome assembly GCF_002153575.1 of Acetobacter sp. DsW_54. NCBI lineage: Bacteria > Pseudomonadati > Pseudomonadota > Alphaproteobacteria > Acetobacterales > Acetobacteraceae > Acetobacter > Acetobacter sp. DsW_54. The sequence goes on along the minus strand of NZ_JOPD01000012.1, from coordinate 126,049 downwards.
GGTAATGCGGCGTGCATCCAGCCCGTTGGGCAGGGGGAGCTGCACCAGAATGCCATGAATTTCCGGGTCGTTGTTCAGCCGCCCGATCAGGGTCAGCAGTTCGGCCTCGGACGTGGTTTCGGGCAGCATGTGCATAAAGGAGCGCATGCCGGCATGGTGTGTCTGGATCGCCTTGTTTTTAACGTACACCTCGCTCGCCGGGTCGTTGCCCACCAGAATAACGGCCAGTCCGGGGGTTACGCCGTGCTGGTCGTGGAAGGCCAGAACATCCTCACGGATCTGCTGGCGCACGGTTGCGGCAAAAGCCTTGCCATCAATCAGGCTGGCCTGATGTTCGGGGGGGAGGGTGTGGGATGTGCTGCTCATCAGTTCTGTGCCGGTCCGGTCGCGTAAACAGGTGGGAAAAAGGTCAGGCGGGCATACGCAAAAAAACGCCTGCCGACAATGTTTGCAACCCTTGCCCGCCCACTTTGCCAAGGGGCCGGGAAGGGCCTGGGGGGCTAGGGGTTCTGGGGCGGGAGGTCCTGCCTGTAGGGGGTTAATGTGCTCAGGGCCTGTGCTTCTGCCAGTATGGCGGGGCGTTCGGCCTGCAAAAAACGGTCCACCGCATTGCGCAGGCCGGGGCTTTGCAGCCAGTGGGCGGAGTGGGTGAGGGTTGGCTCGTAGCCACGCTGGATTTTGTGCTCCCCCTGCGCGCCGGCTTCGACCCGTTGCAGGCCGTGGGCAATGGCAAAATCTATGGCGCGGTAATAGCAGAGTTCAAAATGCAGGAAGGGCCAGTTGCCTTCGCACCCCCAGTTGCGGCCATAGAGCGTATGGGTGCCCATCAGATTCAGGGCCGCGGCCACGGGGGTTGAACCGTTGCGCGCCAGCATAAGCACAACCCGCTCGCCCAGCCGTTGTGCCATAAGCGGGAAGAACTCGGCACTCAGGTAAGCGCTGCCCCATTTGCGGTCGATCGTATTGCGGTAGAACTGGTAAAACGCCTGCCAGTCCGCCTGCGTTATGCTGGCGCCTTGCAGGGTTTCAAACGTCAGTCCCGCAGCGTTGGCATCGCGCCGTTCGCGTTTGATGCTCTTGCGCTTGCGGGCGGAGAGCGTGGCCAGAAAATCGTCAAACGTTGCGTAGCCTCTGTTGTGCCAGTGGTATTGCAGGCCAAGGCGGGGCAGCCAGCCCTGCTGGTGCAGGGCCGTACTTTCCGCTTCGGTGCAGAAGGTCACATGGGCGGAGGACAGGCCCGTATCCGCACAGATCTGGCGCAGGGCATCAGCCATAACGGCCGTGGTCTGCGGTGGGGCATCGGGGTGGAGGAGCACTCGGGGGCCGGGTACGGGGGTAAAAGGGATGGCAATCTGGAGCTTGGGGTAGTAGCGGCCCCCCGCGGCTTCAAACGCGCGGGCCCAGCCCTGGTCAAAGACGTATTCGCCCCATGAATGGCCTTTAAGGTAGGCGGGGCAGACAGCGGCCAGTTGCCCATCGGGGCTATGCAGGCACACATGCCGTGGCACCCACCCGCTTTGTTGGCCGGTGGAGCCGCTGTCTTCCAGTGCGCTTAAAAACGCATGACTGACAAAAGGGTTATCCGGCCCTGCGCATTGCGCCCATTCCGCAGCGGGAATGTCGTGAATGCTGTTGTGCAGGGTAACGGACCAGTCAGCCATGAGTTTTTTTCCGCTTGGTCAGGCGATCTCGAACAGGCCTTCCACTTCCACCGGGGCATCCAGCGGCAGGGAGGGTACGCCAACGGTGGAGCGGGCGTGGCGTCCGGCATCCCCAAAGACGGCCACAGCCAGATCAGACGCCCCGTTCATGACGGAAGCATGGGCTGTAAAATCTGGCGTGCAGGCAATAAAGCCGCCCAGACGCACTACACGCTTGACGCGGGAGAGGTCACCCACAGCCGCTTTAACCTGTGCGATCACGTTGATCATGCTGTAACGCGCGGCTTCCACCGCTGTTTCCACACTCACGGCGTCCCCCAGCTTGCCGGTGGCGAACAGCTTACCATTGTGCAACGGCAACTGGCCTGAAACCACAAGGAGCGAGCCTGTTTGCACACAGGCAACATAATTGGCCACGGGGGCTGCGGGTGTGGGCAGGTCAATACCCAGTTCGGCCAGACGGGATTGGGGAGTGCTCATGGCGTTGTGTTCCGTTCCTTGTAAAAAACCGGGACCTAGCAGACCAGGCGCAGGTTGCGCCGTGGGCGTGTGGGTTGCGTATCATCTCCATCCGGCAGGTCCAGCGGGAGCAGCGGGTCCGGTTCGGACGTGCTGTCCTGATGGGGGCCGTCGGGCAGGCGCCTGTCCAGATAGGTGTCGGACAGGGCCCTGAAGGCATAGTCCAGCATGGAAGTGGCGTAGGAGGCAACCGGGTCACCCTCTACCGTGCCAGCCGGACCAAAGCAGGAATAGGCAAAGTTTTCCACATAGGCTTCCAGCGGCGCGCCGTATTGCAGGCCAATGCTTACGGCATCCCCAAAGCTTTCCATCAGCCCGCGCACCATACCACTTTCCCGCGTGGGGGTCAGGGACAGCTCACCCAGTGTGCCGTCTTCATACTCCCCTGTGCGCATGAACAGGCGGTGCCCGCCAATGGTGGTTTTTTGCGTAAAGCCGCCATGCCGTGCGGGCAGAATCCGCCGCATGCCCCGCTCGAGCCGGAGCTTTACGGGGGTGGGCAGGGTTTCTGGGCGTGCGGGCATGCGGTCCGCAAAGCCGGTCAGTGCGCGGTACATGGCCAGATGCGCCTTGGGGCCGGGCTGGGGCAGCACAGTCTCGCCCGCAAGGGCTGCGGCCAGTGCGGTTTCTACCGTAAAGCCGCGTATGTCCAGTCGTTGCCGGGTGCTGTTGGCCAGCCGTCCATCGGGCCGGAGCATGGAAAAAACAGGGGCCAGACCGCATGCTTCCACACCAAGCAGGCCATCTACGGGGTTGGGGGTGGAAAACCCTGTTTCGATCGGGGCCAGAGGGGCATCGGTTTCTACCGCGGCTTCGTTCCAGACCGCGCGCAGGGTCTCGCCTAGCCCGGGTAGTACGGTGCGTACGGGCGGCAGGGGCAGGGACTCCGGGCCGCGTCCTGCATGGGCAGTCAGTGTGGCCAGTGCGGTAATGGCACAGGCGGCGGCACGGCCATCTTCGCTATCATAATCCAGACCAACACCGGCAAGGCAGGCATCCATGTTGGTCAGCAGGATGTCTCCCGCAGTGGCGGCCTGCATGGGTGGGGCATCTGTGCCAGCGGAGGGGGTGGGCACAAACAGGTCGGGCAGTAGCAGGTCGCCATTGCGCTGGTCGGCCATGTTGAGTGCCGTCTGGCGCAGTACCGCGCAGATCAGCTTGAGTGCGGCAACAAAGGTGCGCGCGGCAAACCCTTCCCCGGGGGAGACAAAGGCTGCCAGGTTGACCACAAAGCCCGCAGGGCGGTCGAACGCGCAGTGCCACACGGCTTCCACCGGTGCGGCCTGGCGCGTTAGCAGCAGCCATACCAGTGAGCGGGCAGAGGCCTCGTCCAGCGCAAGGGCCGTAATCCAGCGTGACGCAAGAGTAGGCAGGTCAAGCGGGCCGTCGCCCGGCATAAGCTGGGCAAGTGCGGACGCGGCATCCACATCCCACTCTGCGGGCAGCGTTACGGAGCGGAGCGGTGCGTCCGGGTCTGCTGCGGCGTCCAGTGTGCTCATCAGCACACCGTTCCAATGGCGTCTGGCTGTTGTCATGGATGGCATGTTACCGCTGCGCACACACACCGCGTAACCCGACAAAACACGTCCGGCACCCCGTTATCACCCTGCAAAATGAGGATATGGGGGATAACTTTTGCATCCTCCCGCTCGCGCGCGGTTGATCGGGGAGTTTGCGATAAAACATGGACCGCGGGGTGCGCGGAGTCCTATCATCGCTTCCATGGCAAATTTCGGAACATGGCTGCATACGCGCCGGAAGGGTCGGCTGTTTGGCAAGGATGCCGATGGCCGCTGTTATTACGAATCCACCGGCCCGGCCCGCAAGGGTGGGGGCACGGAGCGCCCCGAGCGCTGGGTTATCTACCTGAAAGGGGAGGATGCCTCCGCCGTGCCGCCGGAATGGTGGGGCTGGCTGCACCACACGCTTGATGCCCCGATTGCCGAGGCAGAGCGCAAGCCTTGGCAACTGCCCCATCAGGCCAACATGACCGGCACTGCACAGGCCTATCACCCACAGGGCAGCCTGTACGCAACGGGCCAGCACCCGCCCGCAACCGGTGATTATGAGGCATGGACACCCGAGAGTGTTCCCAAGGCGTGATTTGCGGCACATTCCCTGTTAGAGTGGTTTGTCTTATCAGGGAGTGTACGTAGTTCATGGCATCGGCAATGGCGGAAAAATCACGGCGCAGTCTGGCGGAGCTTCTGACTGGCGCAGCCGTGCTGGTGGTTCTGGCAGGCATGCTGGCCGCAGCAGTGGTCGGCGAAGGCCGCAAGACAGATACGGTTGGCTACCAGCTTGGGGCCGACTTCTCGCACGTAGACGGGTTGAGTGTTGGCTCGGACGTGCGGCTGGCCGGGGTAACGGTTGGCACCGTGCAGAGCGAAAGCGTAAACCCGCAGACCTTCAAGGCGCATGTGGTTTTTACCGTGCGCCCGGACATTCATCTCTCGGCTGATACAGCGGCTATTATTACCAGCGACAGCCTGCTTGGTGGCAAATACATTGCCCTCTCCCCCGGTGGCGATGACAAAACCCTGCCCGCAGGTGGCACCATCAGCCAGACACAGGGTTCGATCAGTCTGGAACAGCTCCTGAGCAAGTTTATTTTCTCTGTGACCGACACGCTGACCCGCGCCAACAAGGATGCCGCAGCCGGGCAGAATGAGGGCAATGGCGCAAATCTGCCCTGAAACAGACATAAAAACGGTTTAGCAAGACGAACATGATTAAGGCGGACACAATGACGGCGTTGCGCATATGGCCGCAAGAAGACGGGCAACCCGTTACGTGCCAGGAAAAACTGCGCATGCTGGAAGAAAACTGGCAGGAAGTGCAGCAGGTGCTGGCCGACGCGTTTGAGGATGCGGTGCTCATGGGGGTAAGTGAACAGGTTATGCGTGAGCGTCTGGCAGAGCTTGTTACCTCTCTTTCCTCTCCCAAGGTGGCAGGCGCATGATGTTGCTACTCCGTGGGCGGTGTGCCCGTACGCTGGCCGCGGGTCTGCTTGGGCTGGCTGGATATGGTGGTGTAGCCTGTGCCACGGGTACGCCACTTGCTCCCCCGGCGGTTTACCCGGCTGGCACATGGCAGGGTAAGGGGACGGCAGTTGTGCGCGTGCTGGACCGGTTGGACGCCCATGTGGAGGTCTTGTCCGTGCCGGTTGGGGGCGAGGCCATACATTACAAAAATCTGGATATTCTGGCCCGCCGCTGCCTCCAGCGCCCGCCAACCCGGGCACCCGATGCCGCCGCCTGGCTGGAAATACAGGATACACACCCCGGAGGGGCTACCTTTAAGGGCTGGATGCTGGCCGCCGAGCCCGGGCTCGGGGTGCTGGAAAGTTCGGTTTATGATGTGCGGATGGTCAAGTGTGCCGGGGATGACATGGCTCCCTTCCTGCCCGCCTTGCCCAAACCCGTAGCCCCCCCACCCCTGCCAGAGGCCGCCCCGGTTGATGAGGGTGCCGGCATGGGCCAGGGCTCGCAAACCCTGCCGGTCCAGCCAACTCCGCCGGGCCTTGTGGCGCCACCTGCTGCCCCGCGCCCTGCCGCGCCGGATAATGCCAACCCGTTCCAGCCGGATAGCGATGGGGCCTATTAAGGGTAAGGCTGCGGGTTAAAATCATATTTATTGCGTAGCGCAACACACGGCATGCGGGTTTTGCCCAGCGCTGCAAACAGACAATCAAGAGGTGCGTTGTGTTTGGTTCCTCCTTTGCGCAGGATAGCCGTTTTAAAATTCCCCCTTTGAGCCAGACAGCTTTTCTGCTGGATTTTGATGGTACTCTGGTGGACATAGCCCCAACGCCCGAAGCCGTGGTGGTTCCCCCCGATTTGCGGGAAACCCTGGGCCGCCTGCGTGCGGCCTGTGGGGACGCACTGGCGATTATTTCTGGCCGCCCGATTGACCAGATTGACCAGTTTTTGGGTGATGTTCCATTTGCGGTTGCAGGGGAACATGGCGTGGCCATCCGCCATCGCCCCGGTGGTCCCATTGAGCGCGCGGTGCTGCCGAGCATGCCGCAGCGCTGGCTTGTGCAGGCATCCGACCTGCTGGCGACCCTGCCGGGTACTCGGCTGGAGCATAAGCAGGGTGGTTTTGTGCTGCATTACCGTGCAGCGCCCGAAAAAGCAGAAATATTGCGCCAGACAGCCGAGCGTTGGGTCAGGGAATCTGATGGGGCCTTTACGCTCCAGCCAGCAAAAATGGCATGGGAAATCCGCCCGACCGGGGTGGATAAAGGCTATGCGGTTTCCCTGCTGATGGAAACCGCACCCTTTGCGGGGCGTAAACCTGTTTTTGTGGGGGACGACGTAACGGATGAGGACGGCATGGCCGCAGTCCACCGTATGGGCGGTGCCTTCTTCCGTATTCCAGCAGATTTTCCAACACCTGCGGTGTTCAGGGCCTGGCTGGCGTCCCTTGTTGCTGGAAGGGGGTAAGCATGCAGAGGCTGGTCATTGTTTCCAACAGGGTACCAGCAGTACGTGACCGTAAACAGCCAGCAGGTGGTCTGGCTGTGGCACTTAGGGCTGCTGTTCAGGACCACCCCTGTCTGTGGTTCGGGTGGTCCGGCCAGCAGATAGGCGGAGACGGCGCGGACAGAACACTCAGCGTGGACACGGTAGGCAACGTAACCTACGCCACCATAGGGCTGACCCATAAGGAATATAACGGGTTTTATCAGGGGTATTCCAACGGTATTCTTTGGCCGCTGTGCCATTACCGGGCCGGGCTCATGAACTATAGCCGGCATGACCAGCAGATTTACGCCAGTGTGAACACCCTGTTCGCGACCAGACTGGCCCCCATGCTTAAACCCGATGACATGGTCTGGGTGCATGATTACCACCTGTTCCCGCTTGGCAAGGCCCTGCGTGATTTAAAAGTCAAAGCGCGGATCGGCTTTTTTCTGCATATCCCTTTTCCGCCATGGAGCCTGATGCGCTCTTTGCCAGAGGCCCCGGCCCTGATGCGCGACCTGCGTGCCTATGATGTGATTGGCGTGCAGACCGAAGATGACGCGCGGAATATGAATGAGGCCTTTGCGGTTCTGGGTATTCCTGCCAAGGCGCGGGTGTTCCCCATTGGCATTGATCCGGACAGTTTTGCAGCCTGTGCGCATGAGGGGCAGAGCCTGCCACAGGTGCAGCGCCTGCGCCAGGACCTGCGCGGTCTACCGCTGATTATTGGTGTGGACCGCATGGATTATTCCAAAGGTCTGCCGGAGCGACTGCGCGGGTACGATACATTCCTTAAACGCTACCCTGAATACAGGGGTAAGGTTACGTATCTCCAGATCACGCCGGTTTCACGCGGGAGCGTGCCGGAATACCAGAGCCTGCGGGCCGAACTGGACCAGATTGTGGGGCATATTAACGGCACATACGGCGCGTTTGACTGGACCCCCGTGCGCTACCTGACTCACCCGCTCCCGCGGGAGCTGCTGGCGGCTTTCTTCCAGCTTTCCAGTGCGGCACTTGTAACCCCCCTGCGTGACGGGATGAACCTTGTGGCCAAGGAGTATGTGGCAGCCCAGATCCCCGAGAACCCCGGCACGCTCATTTTGTCCCGTTTTGCCGGGGCTGCGGCAGATATGGAAGATGCCCTGCTGGTCAACCCGCATGATTCGGATGAAATTGCAGCAGCCCTGCATAAGGCGTTAAGTCTATCCGGCTCCGAGCGCCGGGTGCGCTGGGAGCGCCTGCGGGCGGAAGTATGGCGTGTTACGGCGGCCAGCTGGGCGCGGTCGTTTATTGCGGCGATGTCTGAGGTAAGAACAGCATGAAAAAAACCATGCGGCTGAGCACGGTTGCGCTTTTTATGATTCTGGCCGGTTTTGCCGCACTTGGCGTTGCCTGGTGGACGCAGCATAGGCTTGGAATTATGCCGTGTGAGCTGTGTCTGTGGGAACGCTGGCCCTGGCGGGTGTTGATTGTTCTGGGGGTTGTAGCCCCTGTATTGCCTGCCCGCATGGGGCGCGGTGCTTTGTGGGCATGCGTGCCTGTTCTGCTAGCGGCGGAAGGTCTTGCAATCTGCCATGCGGGCGTTGAGTGGAAGTGGTGGCCAAGCCCATTCCCTGCCTGCCATGCGGCCCATGTTGTAGGGCGTACACTGGCTGAGCGCTGGGCTTCCATGCCGCTGGTGCCATCCAAACCGTGTGATGCCCCTACATATCTGATCCCCGGCCTGCCTGTTTCCATGGCTGTTATGGGGGCAGTGTTTGCACTGGTTGTGCTTGCCGGGTTGTGTGTGGGTATGGGTCGGATTAAAAAAAGCAACTGGATTTAAGGGCTTTTCAGGTTTTTCCCGAATATTTTCCGCATATTCCATGCGGTGTTGAAAAGCCTTGCGTTCAAAAGCAGATGTCTGGTGCAGAGTGTATGCAGTGCGCGTTACTCTGAATACTGGTTTTTCACGATCATGGCTGTGCCTGCATGATAGTTTTTGCAAGTGTGTGCAGGCGTGCGCTGGCTTTTGGGCCAAGCTGGGCGATTTCCTCGTAACTGAACCACCTTACTTCCCGTGCATCATCCCCCGCAATGGGGGTGGTCAGGGCTGGTTGTGGTTCGGTGCAGAGCACGGCAAGAATAAGGTAATGAAAAGCCAGTGTGCCATCGGGCGCATAATGCAAGCTATCAAACACATCCACCAAAGATGTTGCATGGGCCTGTAAGGAAGTTTCTTCCATAAGCTCCCGTTCCGCAGCGCGGAAAAAGGTCTCTCCTCCTTCCACCTTGCCACCGGGAAAGCCCCATAAGCCTGCATCGGGCGCATTGGCCCGCCGGACAAGCAGAAAATTACAGCCACGGCGCACAATGGCCAGCACGCCAACGCGGGGTAATACGGGTAGGGGGGGAGCGTTCATGGCCCTGTAGTGTAGGGGGGTGTGCATGCAGGTCAACCCATCTTTGCTGCAAAACACTGCATCTCTATTCAGATGCGGTGTTTAATGGGTAAGGTGTGGCAATGGTGCCGTAACAGGCCTGTTGGTGCAGAACATAGTCAAGGAGAGTAAACGTGACGGCGGAATTTATAAAAATTGAAGGTATTCCCAAACCGGCCTCGCGTATTGCCCTGGGTACATGGGCCATGGGTGGCTTTATGTGGGGCGGCCCTGATGATGCCAATGCCGCAAAAACAATAGATAAAGCACTCGATGTTGGCATAAACCTGATTGATACCGCACCGGTCTATGGGTTTGGTCATTCGGAGGAGATTCTGGGCAAGGCGCTGGAAGGGCGGCGTGACCGGGTGGTGCTGGCAACCAAGGTAGGCTTGGACTGGCAGGATGGCCACGTATTCCGCGATAGCAGAAAAGCACGGATTGAAGAGGAACTGGACGCATCGCTCAAACGGTTGCGCACAGACCATATTGATCTTTATCAGGTGCACTGGCCGGACCCCAAAACCCCGTTTGAGGAAACCGCGCGTGCACTGGAAAAAAGTGTGCAGAGCGGCAAGGTTCGCGCCCTCGGGCTAAGTAATTTCTCCCCCGAACAAATGGATGAGTTCAGGAAGTTCGCACCGGTTGCGGCTATTCAGCCACCTTATAATCTGTTTGAACGGGAGATTGAAAAAGACATTCTTCCTTATGCCGTAAGCAATAATCTGGTTGTTCTGGCCTATGGTCCGCTCTGCCGGGGGCTGTTGTCGGGTAAAATGGCAGCAGATCACGTGTTTACGGGGGATGACCTGCGTAAGGTGGACCCCAAGTTCCAGCCGCCTCGCTTCGCACAGTATCTGAACGCGGTGGAAGGGCTTAAAACCATTGCCGAGCAGCACGGCAAAAGCCTGCTGGCTCTGGCTATTCGCTGGGTGCTGGACCGGGGCCCAACCATTGCCCTGTGGGGGGCCAGAAAGCCCGAGCAGATTACCGGCGTGCAGGATGCCTTTGGCTGGACACTCAGCAAGGACGATATGGCCGCCATTGATGCCATTCTGGACAAAGCTATTACCGACCCTGTGGGGCCGGAATTTATGGCACCTCCCGCCCGCTCATAAAACCGGACCTGTGTCCTTGCCTATGGTGGGGGTACAGGTGCTGCCATGCAGGGGAGGGGGCATCTCTCCCTCTCCTGCATGGGGGATTGTGGAATTGTGCGGGGTCGTTGCCGCTGCTCTCTTGCATAGGGGAGCAGAGTTGCCCATCTTGTGGGCATGGGTGCTTCATCTTCTTCCGCCGCGCCGCCCGCGCGTGGCAAAAAACGGGCTTCTCTGAGCGAGCGGGCAGCAAGCCTGCCGCCTGTTACGTTTGTGCCGGAGCAACAGCCCGCCCGCCCGCGTTTGCGCCGGATGGAGGTTGTCTCCGAATATGAACCGGCAGGAGACCAGCCACAGGCGATCAAGGAGCTTGTCGCGGGGGTGGAAGGGCAGGAGCGCGATCAGGTTCTGCTCGGGGTTACCGGCTCGGGTAAAACCTTCAGTATGGCTAAGGTGATCGAGGCCACCCAGAAGCCCACCCTTATTCTGGCACCCAACAAAACACTGGCCGCGCAGCTTTATGGGGAGATGAAGCAGTTCTTCCCCAACAATGCCGTGGAGTATTTTGTCAGCTATTACGACTACTATCAGCCCGAAGCCTATGTGCCGCGTTCTGATACATATATTGAAAAAGACAGCCAGATTAACGAGCAGATTGACCGTATGCGGCATGCCGCCACGCAGGCGCTGCTTGAGCGTAATGATGTGATTATTGTTGCCTCTGTCTCGTGCATTTACGGTATTGGCTCGGTCGAGACTTACTCCCGCATGGTGGTCAAGCTGGAGTTGGGGGGCGAGATTGACCGCGACAAGCTGATCAAAAGTCTGGTGGAACTGCAATACCGCCGGAACGATGCAGCCTTTGCGCGCGGGGCGTTCCGTGTGCGGGGGGAAAGTGTGGATATTTTCCCTGTCCAGAACGAAGACAGGGCCTGGCGCGTCTCCCTTTTTGGCGATGAAGTGGACGGCATTATAGAGTTTGACCCGCTGACAGGTGATAAAACGGCTGATTTGCAGGAAATTACCATTTACGCCAACAGCCATTACGTTACGCCACGGCCCACGCTTAATCAGGCCATAAAAGGCATAAAGCACGAACTGCGCACCCGGCTGGATGAGTTTACCCATGCAGGTAAACTGCTGGAGGCCGAAAGACTGGACCAGCGCACTACGTTTGATCTGGAAATGCTGGAAACAACAGGTGTGTGCAAGGGAATTGAGAATTACTCACGCTACCTCTCCGGGCGCAAACCGGGCGATCCCCCGCCAACCCTGTTTGAATACCTGCCAGAAGATGCCTTGCTGATTGTGGATGAAAGCCACGTGACCGTGCCCCAGATTGGCGGCATGGAGCGTGGAGACTTTGCCCGTAAATCCATTTTGTCAGACTTCGGGTTTCGGCTTCCGTCCTGTCTGGATAACCGGCCGCTTAATTTTGCGGAGTGGGACAAGTTCCGCCCCCAGACCATTTTTGTCAGCGCCACACCCGGCCCGTGGGAAATGGAGCGCACAGGCGGTGTGTTTGCAGAGCAGGTTATTCGCCCCACGGGCCTGATCGACCCTGTAACGGTGATCCGCCCTGTGGAACATCAGGTGGACGACCTGCTGGCCGAGTGCCGCGAGACCATAGCCAAGGGCAGCCGCGTGCTGGTAACCACCCTGACCAAGCGCATGGCCGAAGACCTGACCGATTACATGAACGAAGCCGGTATTCGGGTGCGTTACCTTCATTCCGATGTGGATACGCTGGAGCGGATCGAAATTATCCGTGACCTGCGTATGGGCGCGTTTGATGTGCTGATCGGCATTAACCTTCTGCGCGAAGGGCTGGATATTCCCGAATGTGCGCTTGTGGCCATTCTGGATGCGGATAAAGAAGGCTTTTTGCGCTCGCGCACATCGCTCATCCAGACCATAGGCCGTGCTGCGCGTAACGTGGATGGGCGCGTGCTGCTGTATGCCGATAAAATGACCGACTCCCTGACCTACGCGGTGGAAGAAACCGCGCGCCGCAGGGAAAAGCAGATGGCGTGGAACGCAGAGCACGGCATTACACCCCAGAGTGTGCGCAAGCATATTGGGGATATTGTAGGCTCCGTGTTCGAACAGGATTACGTGACCGTCGCCCCGGATGAAGATAGCGGGGTGGCCGAGTTTGTGGGGCAGGATCTGAGTGCCACCATTGCCGGGCTGGAAAAGCGGATGCGCGATGCCGCAGCCGAGCTGGAGTTTGAAACAGCAGGCCGCCTGCGTGATGAAATTAAAAGGCTGGAAGCCTTGCAACTCGGGCTGGACGTGCCGCCCCCTCCGGCCCCAAAGGCCGGGGCCGGGGCCGGGGCCGGGGCCGGGGCCGGGGCCGGGGCCGGGCGCAAGGGCGCTGGCAAAGGGCAGGTCCCGCGTCCCTTGGGGCCGGGTGGCGGGGGGTATGAGCCAAAACCCGGAAAGGGCCGCAGTAAACGGCGCTCGTAACGGCTGGCTCTTGTTTATGCCGCGCAACCCTTCTACCGTTTCGGCGGTTAACAGGTTCACTTTTGCGGACAACAGGGTATGACCACGTCAGAATCCACCATCCGGCCCGATTATGCGGCACTAACGCAGGCTCCTGTCTGCGCAGAGCCATTTACACATATTATGGTGCCGCACTTTATTCGTCAGGATGACTTGCCCAGACTATTCGCCAGTCTGCCTGCCATTCATTCGGGTGGGTCTTTCCCTCCACAATCACTTAAGCTTGCCCCGCTGGTGCAGGCACTGGTGCGCGAGATGGAAGGCCCGGAACTGCGCCGGATCATTGCCCAAAAGCTGAACCTTGACCTGGATACAGCACCTTCCATGCTGACCATTCGTGGCCGCACGCGGGAAAAGGATGGCCGCATCCACACGGACTCTTTGGCCAAGCGCGTAACCATTCTGCTTTACCTGAACCCTACAGGCCCGCATTGGGAAAAGCAGGAAGGTTGCCTGCGCCTGTTGCGTGGCCCGCATGATATTGAGGACTACGCAAAGGAAGTGCAGCCTGTGGATGGCACACTGCTCATCTTCCCCAACGGGCCGACAACATGGCACGGGCACAAGAAGTTTGTGGGGTCGCGCTATACCATTCAGCTCAATTACATGACCGAGGATGCCAAAGCCCGCTCCGAGCTGCGGCGGCACAAGCTGTCTGCTCTCGCCAAAAAACTGCCTTTGCCTGCCATGGGGTACTAGGCATTTTTCCTTTGCCGTTTTCCACAGGACACAGGATTTTTCATGATTTTCCGTAAAATGACCATCTCCCGCGCGCGGGGTGCCGCACTTGTTGCCGGGCTGGCCCTGTGTGGCAGTGCGCTCTCGCCCGTTGGTGCCTTTGCGCAGGCGGCAGCGCCTTCCATGCCATCGGAACTGGTGCCGCCTTCGCTCAGCAGTGCGCAGGTCGTGCGGGCAACCCTGCCCAATGGCTTGCGGGTTGTGATCGTGCCCAACAAGCTGGCACCGGTGGTCACAACGGAAATCAACTATCTGGTTGGATCGGCAGAGGTGCCAAAGGGTTTTCCCGGTACGGCGCATGCGCTGGAACATATGATGTTCCGTGGCAGCAAGGGGCTGGACAAGGACCAGCTCGCGGCCGTGGGTACACGCCTTGGTGGCAGCTATAATGCAGACACGACCGAGGACGTTACCCAGTATTTTTACACTGCTCAGGCACGTGACCTGCCGGTGCTGCTCAGGATTGAAGCCCTGCGCATGAACGGGCTGACCCTGTCCGAAGCAGACTGGAACAAGGAGCGGGGTGCTATTGAGCAGGAAGTCTCGCGCGACCTGTCCAGCCCCGCCTACCGTTACCTTGAACAGCTGCAGGCCATTTTGTTCGCGGGCACACCGTACGAGCATGATGCGCTGGGCACGCGCCCGTCGTTTGATAAAACAAAAGCCGCTGACCTGCGCGCATTTTACGAAAAATGGTACGCGCCCAACAATGCCATTCTGGTTATTGTGGGGGATGTAAACCCGGTTACCGCCCTGCAACAGGTAGAAGATGCGTTTGGCGGTGTTCCACGTAAAACATTACCTGCACGGCACAAGGTTTCTCCCGTGCCACCACCGGCCAAAACGCTTACGCTGGCAACGGATTACCCCATAGGGTTTGCAACACTTGCCTTCCCCATGCCGGGTTCTTCCGCTGCGGATTATGCTACGGCGGATATTCTGTCCGATGTGCTGGCCAGCCAGCGTGGGGCACTGTACGACCTTGTGCCACAGGGCAAGGCGCTGTTTGCCGGGTTTGAATACGCCCCCAAAAAGGAAGCAGGGTTTGGGCTTGCTCTGGCAGCGTTCCCCAAAGGGGGGGATGCGGCAAAAGCCATGGCGGATATGCGGGGTGTGCTGGAGGCTATTCGCAAGAATGGCGTTCCGGCTGATCTGGTGGAAGCCGCCAAACGGCGCGAGATTGCCCAAATGCAGTTTGCTGCCAATTCGGTCAGCGGGCTGGCCTCCACCTGGTCCACGGCGCTGGCTTTTCAGGGGCTGGACGCACCGGGGGATCTGGTTGCCGCGTATCAGGCTGTAACGCCAGAGGCGGTGAACAAACTGGCTGCCACCCTGCTTAACCCGGCCCATGCGGTTTCTGCCGTACTCACGCCGGAAAGTTCGGGTAATCCTGTGTCGGGCAAAGGGTTTGGCGGGGCTGAGTCCTTTGCGTCTTCCCCCGATAAGCCGGTCAAATTGCCGGATTGGGCAGAAAAAGCCCTGCTCAAGCTGGACAAGCCTGAACCCACACCCCAGCCTTATGTGAGCACCCTGTCCAACGGGATCAAGCTGATCGTCTGGCCGGCCCATGTCAGCCATACCATTCAGCTCAGCGGGCAGGTCCGGCAGACACCCTCCCTCCAGCAGCCCGCAGGGCAGGATGGAGTGAATGACGTTACCGAAGCCCTGTTCTCCTACGGGACCACGCAGTATGACCGGCTGGCTTTCCAGAAAGCGCTGGACGATATTCCTGCATGGGAAAGTGCGGGGAGCAGCTTCTCCCTTCAGGTTCTGACACCCGATTTTGCAAAAGGTGTTGCCCTGCTGGCTGATAATGAGCTGCACCCGGCTTTTGCAGACAAGGATTTTCAGGTTGTGCGCCAGCAGACGGCACAGGCACAGGCAGGGGAACTGCTCTCGCCTGACCATCTGTTCAACCGGGCCATAAAAATGGCTGTGCTGCCGCCCAAAGACCCCACTTTGCGCGAAGCCACACCGCAATCCATCATGAGTGTGACGCGTGATGACGTGCAGACCTATTACAAAAAAGTCTGGCGGCCAGACAGAACAACCATTGTTGTGACCGGGGATGTAACCCCGGAAAAAGCACAGGCTGTGCTGGAACAGGCGTTCGGGGGCTGGAAAGCCGATGGCCCCGCACCCGATATTGACCTGCCAGCCGTGCCCCTAAGCAAGGCATCCCACGCACAGGTGCCAGATAAGAGCAGTGTGCAGGACGAAGTGGTTCTGGCCGAAACACTGGGCCTGACTGCGGCTCAGCCCGACCACTTTATGCTCCAGTTGGGGAATGAGGTGCTGGGGGGCGGTCTGTTCTCCTCCCGCCTGTACCGGGACCTGCGTGTTAAAACCGGGTATGTTTACACAGTGGGGAGCGCGTTCGAGTGGGGGCGTACCCGTGGCCTGTACACGGTCAATTACGGCGCAGACCCCGATAAGGTCGGCAAGGCACAGGCCGCTGCGGTGCGGGACATCAAGGCCATGCAGTCGGCCCCTCCTTCGGATGATGAACTGGCTCTGGCCAAGGCGTCACTTCTGCGGAGTATTCCTCTGGCCCGCGCCAGTCTGGACCGGATTGCAGCGCAGTACCTGCATCTGACCGATCTGGGTCTGCCGCTGGATAATGCGGACCGCGGGGCACTGGCCTACTACAATGCAACCGGCGCAGATGTGCAGGCCGCATTCCGCCAGTGGATCCGCCCGGATGATCTGGCATCCATTGTTAAGGGGCCTGATCCGTCTTTGTAAAAGACGTAGAATATACAGGTGTTTTATGCAGGCGGCGGAAAGTTCTCTTTCCGCCGTTCTGTTTTTTGCATTAGGTGTTAGAAGACACTGTTAAACGCAACCTGGGGTGATACGTCCAAACCCGTGTTGTGGCCGGCAAAGTAAGTGGACATACCTGCAATAACCCCAAAGCGGGGGGACCAGTTATACTCAATGGCAGGAGCAATCTGCCAGTCACCGGAGGACTGGGCTATGGTATCAACCTTTTTGCCTGTGGCGGTTGTGCCCCGTAAATGGGAGCCGTTGGACCAGTCCCGCGCCAGATCAAGGGCCAGAACCCACTTCTGGTTAATGCCGAATTCGAGCGAAAAACCACTCTCGCCATACATGCCCGGCTGTGCCCGGCCTTTAAAACCTGCTGATGTGCCATAGCTGGTTACGTCATGCAGGTGTGCGGTTGTGACCGCACGCCGGAAGGTGCTCCATACCCGCAACCGTAGCTCATGCTGGCCGGGCAGGGTGTAGGTGGATTGTTCTGTTAACGCCAGACGAAAAGTGTAGGTGCCAGCGCCCACACCATCCTGCACGCGGCCCAGCCTGTTATAATCCCCCGTAGGCATGGCCATGCCTGCAAAAACGCTCAGGGCGGGTATGTAGCGTTTGGGGTCTGCATCCACATAACGCCACATCAGGTCCACCGGCAGGTCACCAAACTTTAAACCGCTGCTGGTGTTGTCACCTTTTTTCCAGCGATACTCGATAACGGGGGTCAGCTGGATACTGATCGCATCCGTAATTGCGTATTTATACAGCGTAAAATTACTAACGGCCTTTTGCCTTGGGTGCATGGGCTGGCTCACACCATTGCTGTTAAACTGCCCAACCGGCTGGCTGTAGGTCATGTACGGTTCCCACGCGATCATGCCTTTTTTGGTCATGGCCCCGGAGGGGGAGACAAGGGAGCCAGTGTACCACTGCGGTTTTGCCTCCTGCTCACTTTGGGTCTGTGTGGTGGTGCTGTTTGCATCGGCTGCCCAAGTGGGCGTGGCGGCCATGGCAAGGGCTGGCACGCCAAGCGTGGCAGGTAAACGCCAGTGCATGGAGCCATACAGGCAGGTGCGGGCAAAAAACCGCTTGGCCTGCTGTATCAGCAATGTGCTCATGGGGGCGTCTGCTGTGCCGTTCCTGCCCGGCAAGTCTGCGGGTGCTGGTCCAGTTTTGTGCCCACATGGGCGCTTGTGTGCGGGTTTGACTGCGCCAGTGGGTACGACGTTGGAAAACGGGGAGGGGGGCGCAGTCATTCAGCCAACCTTACAGAGACACTGTTTTGTAATGGAACTGTATCGGTTGCCCTGAATTATCGCGGGTGTAAAGATGCTTACGGGATCAAAATTAGTGTATCTGCTGGGTATCGGGTTTTGTCGTTTGCCCTGTAGTCTTTGCGTATCCGCAATTTTTGGCGGGTTTTCCTTGTGATGAAGGAATGTTGACTTTCAACACATTTTGAAATCAAAACATTTTCTGTGTTGTACTGGATGTGGTCAATCTGGTAGCGGATTATGCTGCACGTGTTGCCTTATGGCAGCAGGGAAAGCTGGCGGTCTGCCGCAGGCTGCCCCGCTACACTCAGCCCGGCAAGCGATATGCCCAAAAGCCGGACGGGCTTGGCAAGGGGGAGCAGGGGGGCTAGCAGCCGGCTCCCGGCGTCTCGCAAGGCGGTTTCGTTCTGGATGGGATGGGGGAAGGACTGGCTGCGCGTCAGTTGAGTAAAATCCGAATGGCGGAGTTTGAGTGTGACCGTGCGCCCGCTGATCTTGCGCTTTAGGCAGCCTGCCCAGACCAGCGTTACAAGTTTGTCCATGGCCTGTTCCAGTTCGGGGGCAGCATGCAGGTCCTGTAAAAAAGTTGTTTCTTTTCCAAGGGATTTTCTTGGTCTGTTGGGTTCAACCGGTCGGTTGTCCACGCCGCGGGCAATGCCATGGTAAAATGTGGCAGCCTTGCCAAAATGGTGTTTGAGAATATCCAGTGCACAGGCGCGCAGGTCTGCCCCGGTATGAATACCCAGACCGTTCATGCGTCGGGCCGTGGCCGGGCCGATGCCGTGGAAGGTGCCAACCGGCAGCGGTGCTACAAAAGCCTCCCCCATGCCCGGTGGAATAACAAACAGGCCGTTGGGTTTGCGGTAGTCCGATGCCAGCTTGGCCAGAAACTTGTTGTAGGAAACCCCGGCAGAGGCGGTTAGCCCGGTCTGTTCAAAAATGCTGGCCCGGATTTCCTCCGCAATGGCGGTGGCGGAGGCACGGCGGAGTAATGGCTGGGTGATGTCCAGATAAGCCTCATCCAGAGAGAGCGGCTGAACAAGGGATGTATAGCGTGAAAAAATGGCGTGAATCTGGGCCGATACAGCCCTGTAGGCATCAAACCTTGGAGGAACAAAAACCAGTTCGGGGCATTTGCGCCGCGCAATAAGGGAGGGCATGGCAGAGCGCACGCCAAATTTGCGGGCTTCGTAGCTGGCGGCGGCCACAACGCCACGTTCCTGACAATGGCCTACGGCAACCGGTCGCCCTTTGAGGGCCGGGTTGTCGCGTTGTTCGACTGACGCATAAAATGCATCCATGTCGATGTGGATAATGCGGCGTATGGGCGTAGGCATGGCCCGGCCACTATGGCATGAACCGCACCAAAATGGAACAGAAAGAGAACGCGCCTTGCGGGCTCATTCCTGCGCAGTGCTCAAGCTGTGGTGTGCCCGGTAGGCTTAACCGGGGTTGTGTTGCGCAAAATTGCGGCGTGGTGGCGCATAACGCCACGAATGGGCGATGCTCATATCCAGATCATGCCACCGTGCGACCGAAAGGGCTGCGGTGGCAGGGTAGGCGGCACGGCTCATGCGCGGCATGGCTACGGGCTGCTGCAAAGGGCGCGCCGCATGGTGGGAGAGCCAGTAGCCCGCGCCCGCAAGGCATGCGCCCAGAGTGGTCAGGGCCGCCACCATGCGCTGGCGCAGGCGCGCAAAGGGGAGCAGGGGGCTCAACAGGGCCTGCATGTCCGTTTCCCGCTCATTCTGTGCGGCTTCGGTGGCGAGGAGCAGATTATACTCGGTTTCGGTTACGGCCAGTGTGCTGCCTGCGCAAATATCCAGTGCGGGCATTTCATGCGCGGCCATGTCGGTTAGCGCATCCTGAAAAGCTTGGGAGACAGCCATAAACTCCTGCCGGAAGCAGGGCAGGAACAGGCTGCCCGATGCACCCGGTGCTGCCCCGCAGGGGGGAGGGGCGCCAGCAAGGCGGCGGATGGTCCACAGGGTCAGCCGTTCACTTGCGGCAAGGTCGGTAAGGTACACAGGTGTATGCTGCATGGCGTGATCCGGAGGCAACGCCTCCCTCCCTAGCTATCGGTCATGGAGGATCATTAAATGAGAATCACTCTTAGTTGCAAGTAAAACTTTGGGCAATAATCGTGTGGTCGCGGGGCTGGTTTTTTCTCTTTCCTTAGGGGGCAGCTTGGGGCAGTACAAAGGGCATGTCAGTGCTAGCATCCCTCTCCCTGCCGCTTGTGCGCAAACTTGACCCCGAAAAAGCGCATGAGCTTGCCATAGATGCCCTTACGCTGGGCATTTCCGTTCCCTTCAAGCGCCCCGAGGATGACCCGGCCCTTGCCACGCGCGCGCTGGGTATGCGTTTTTCCAACCCCATTGGCATAGCCGCCGGGTTTGACAAGAACGCCCGCGTGCTGCGCCCGCTCGCCCGTTTGGGTTTCGGGTTTGTTGAGGCCGGGACCGTGACCCCCCGCCCGCAGCCGGGCAACCCCAAGCCGCGCCTGTTCCGGCTGGAAGAGGACCGGGCGGTTATCAACCGCATGGGGTTCAATAATCAGGGAATAGACCGTTTTGCCGTGCGCCTTGCCCGCCTGACCCGGCCGCTGCCATCTGGCAGGGCAGGGGGAGCCGGTGTGCCGGTGGGGGCCAATATTGGCATCAACAAAACCGGTGCGGACCCCGAGCGGGACTACCCGGCCCTTGTGGCGCGGGTCAAACCGTATGTGAACTACATTGTGCTCAATGTCTCTTCCCCCAATACGCCGGGTTTGCGCGGGTTGCAGGATGCGGCAAGGCTCAAGGGGATTCTGGACGCCATTGCAGCGCGCCACCCCGAACGCCCGCCCCTGCTGGTCAAGCTGGCCCCGGATCTGGAAGACGATGCCCTTGCTCCTATTGTGGAAGCCGCAATTCAGGGCGGTGTGCAGGGGTTGATCATCAACAACACCACACTGGCCCGCCCCGATAGCCTGCGTAGCCCGCACAAGGGCGAATCCGGTGGGCTTTCCGGCCGACCGCTGGCTGCCCGCTCGACCCAGATGCTGCGGCTTGTTGCCAATATTGCCGCTGGCCGTCTGGCTCTTGTTTCCTGCGGGGGGATCGAGAGCGGGCAGGATATTCTGGACCGTATCCGCCTTGGGGCCGATCTGGTGCAGGTTTACACGGCCTTTGCCTATGAAGGGCCAGCCCTTATTGCCCGCCTCAAGCGGGAGATGCTTCAGATCATGCGCGCACAAGGCATAGAAACACTGGATGATGTGCGTGGGGTGGACCTGTGAGCACTACCACAGACTGGTCACTCCCCCAGATTGCCGGGCTGGAAGCGCTGGCTGATCGGTATGATGGCTACATCATAGACCTGTGGGGCACCGTGCATGATGGCGTAAACCCTTATCCCGGCGCTCTGGAATGCCTGCGTGCACTCCATAATGCGGGCAAACGGGTTGTCATGCTCTCCAACGCGCCCCGGCCTGCTGCGGTAATCGCCACCCAGCTGGAAGGGTTTGGCGTGGACCGCACCCTTTACAACGGGGTCATGACCAGTGGGCAGGAAACCCACCGCCAGATGAAGGAGAAGGCAGACCCATGGTTTGCCCGCCTTGGCCACAAGGTGCTCCATATTGGCGGTGTGCATGATCTGGGGCTGTACGAAGGGCTGAACATCCAGCGCGTAACAGACGTGGAACAGGCCGATTTTGTGATGAACACAGGGCCGGATCTGGAGCGGGGCGTTGCAACGCTGGACCCCTACCTGCCCGAACTGCGTGCCTGCCTTGCCCGCAACCTGCCCATGATCTGCGCCAACCCCGACAAGGTGGTGGTCAAAGGGGGTAACCGGCAGATCTGTGCTGGTGCTCTGGCTGCGTTTTATGCCGAACAGGGCGGGGATGTCCGCTGGATTGGCAAGCCATACCCCGGTGTGTACCAGCCCGTGTTTGATATGCTGGACGTGCCCCGCACACGTATTCTGGCCATTGGGGATGCGTTGGGAACAGACATCAGGGGGGCTGCCGCCGTGGGGGTGGACAGCCTGTGGATTCTGGGCGGCATTCATCAGGAAATGGTGGGCAATGACATGGCTCTGGCCACGGCCGAGGCTCAGGCGGCTGGTCTGCGGCCAACGGCTGCGGTGCACAGGTTGGTGTGGTAACACTCGTGCAGCCAGCGGTTGGGTGTGGCGCGTTTATTCTGCGTGATGGCTGCCTGCTGCTGATCCGGCGGGTCAAGGCGCCAGAGGCCGGGTGCTGGGGTTTACCCGGTGGCAAGGTGGATCTGTTCGAAACCGCAGCGCAGGCCGCCATGCGTGAAGTGCGCGAAGAAGTGGGGCTGGAACTGCAACCCGGTCCCCTTTTGTGCGTGGTGGACCAGATTGACCGTGCCGCAGGCACGCATTGGGTGGCCCCGGTTTACAGGACAGGTCCAGTGCAGGGTGAACCCCAGCTATGCGAGCCCCATAAACATGATGGTCTGGGGTGGTTTGCCCTGAATGCCCTGCCACATCCGTTAACCACAGCCACACAGGTTGCCGTGCAGGCATTTAACGCGCAGGCGGAATAGGCGCCTTGCCACCAGCCCGCCGTATGGTGTGGTGGGCTGGTGGGTTTGCCTGTGGCGGATGTTCTTGGCGGTTCAGAAATCCGGCAGGGTCTGGGCCAGTAGTCCCCCCTGCCGCAAGGGGGCAAGGCGGCGGGCCAGACCGGTTGCATCGTCCGTTTCCACCATAATGCCGCAGATCGTGGCCTCACCCTCGGAGGGTTGGAGCCGCTCGCCGGGCATTTTGCGCACAAAGCGGGCAACGGCGGGTTCCTTGGTCATGCCGATCACGCTGTTATAGTCCCCGCACATGCCGGCATCGGTCTGGAAGGCAGTGCCAGCGGCCAGAATACGGTGGTCTGCTGTGGGGGTGTGGGTATGGGTGCCCACAACAAGGGACACCCTGCCATCGAGCATATGGCCAAAGGCCCATTTTTCGCTTGTGGCTTCGGCATGAATATCCACCACAATGGCATGTACCGTGGCCCCCATGCGGTGCTTGCCCAGCAATTCGTTGGTGCAGCGGAAGGGGTCGTCCAGCGGGTCCATGAACAGCCGCCCCATTACATTGACCACCAGCGCCTTGCGGCCATCGGCCAGCGCCACCACCACACTCCCTTGCCCCGGCGTTGCCGGCGGGTAGTTGAGCGGGCGGATAATGCGGGGCTCGCCATCAATATGGCCGATCAGGTCGCGGCGGTCCCATGCGTGGTTGCCAAGAGTAATCACATCCACGCCGCTTTGCAGCAGGGTTGTGGCAATGGCGGGGGACAGGCCAAAGCCGTGGCTTGCGTTTTCCGCATTGACCACCACAAGGTCCAGCCCCAGTTGTGTGCGCAGGCCACTCAGGCGGGAAAGAACGCCATCACGCCCGGTGCGGCCGACAATATCGCCCAAAAACAGAATTCTCACGCGTGGGTCTTTCGCACTGTGCAGGGGTGTGGGTTAGCCAAAACGAATAACCTCCTTTTCGGTTACAATACAGTTCAGGGGCTGGTCATGGGGGCCACGGGGGAGGTGTGCCACCTCCTGTGTGGAGGGAGCATAGCCTATGCTGGCGGCATGGGGCAGGGCAGCCAGTGTGCGGTCGTAATAACCGCCGCCGTAACCCAGCCGGTTGCCGCTGCGGTCAAACCCCAGCAGGGGGACCAGCACAAGGGCAGGCTCCATAATCGGGCCATCGGGGTGGTGTGTGCCAAAGCGGCCCGCCAGCATGGTGGATTCGGGCTGCCACTGGCGAAAAACCAGTGGGGAACCCCGCGCGGGTGTCTGGGGGAGTACAACGGTTTTACCCGTTTGCGCCAGAGCGTGGCAGAGCGGCCGCAGGTCCACCTCATGCGGGAGCGGCCACACGCAGGCAATGGGGCCGGTGCTTGCGCGCAGTAACGGCTCCAGCCGGTGGATAATCCCCCAATCCCGCGCGTAATCGCGCGCACGCATGGCGGCAAGGCATTCAACCCGCAGGGTTTTTTTGCGCTGCGCAATGTCAGGCGGGTCATTGCAGGGGGGGGGAATGTGCGGAGCCACCATGGACCGTGGGTCTTTCAACCTCCAGGACCTGCTAGTGCAGGTGGGCGCCGGGTAATGTGACCAAGGCCACAACAGAGCCAGCTCCCTAGGAAGTGCTTATCGGCCCAGGGGATGACTTGCCTCACGCGTCGGGCAGCCCCGCATCTTCTATGTAGGCGCGCTCCATCTCCGCTGCAAGAGATTCCGCAGTATCGGCCAGATCAGCCAGCCGGGTGTTGGTCAGGGCCAGTTCCGCCCGCAGGCGTTCTGCGTCCAGGGCCGCCAGTGCTGTGCTCTCTGGCACGCGGCTGCCTGACAGGTCTTGAATTTCGTCCGCCATTAGTAGTGCAGCCAGTACCAGCACGCGGGTTTCACCGCTAAATCCCAGATTGCGGACCTGCTGTACACGGCGTTCAACCTGATGCGCCATGGCCTGAACGTGGCGTTCCTGCCCGTTTTCGCACCCGACTGTATAGCTGTGGCCGTTGATATTGACCGAAACAAGCGCCATGGGTCAGTTCCCTTCCTCATGCCGGGGCAGGAGCGGGTCTTGGCCGGGTGTGGCCTGGCCCGTCTGGTCCAGAATGTCCCGCACGCGCATGATCAGCGCATCTATGTTGGCCAGCAGTTCCTGCCGGTCGGTTTCCGGTCGGTTCTGTTTTGCCTGCTGTTGCTTATCAAGAGCAAAGGAAATGCGCTGCAACGCACGGTCCAGCCGGGTAATGGACTCTTCCGCAGGTCTTGCGCGGGTGTGTATGCTGGCATAGCTGTTGCCTTGGGGTGAGTGCGGCTCCACGTCTTGATCCTGCATTCCTTTTCCCTTCTCTTGGGGTAAGGAATCACCTGCAAAAGCGATTGCGTCAAGCATGCTCACGGAAAACAGGCCACTTTTCTCATCTTCTCTGGCGGGTATCCGCTATGTGTGCGTCCATGACCGTGCTGGTGTGCATATGGCTTTGCGTGCGGCGGGGCTGGCGGAGTATGGTGGTTGCATTGGCCTGCTCTCCCCCCCCGGTGCGGTGGCATACATGGGGGTAGGCTGGTGGCATGCCCTGATGAACGATGCCGCAGAATCGGCCCGGCAGCCTTTTGTGCACGTGCTCGATTGTGACAGTAGTCCTGCAGGTGCGCTCATGGCGTTGCGTTGTGGCCAGCAAACTGCCATTCTGCGCCCGCAAAACCCACAATATGAGACAATCCGGGCCTTGTATGCACAGGAAAAAGCGACACTTCTGCCACAACGCCCGCCATCATTTAACCTTATCATGCCGTTAAGTGCCATATCGTCTCTTGTCGGGTATTTCGCCCACGGTTATTGCCAACACCAGCATCCGGAAAATAATGTGCCGGACACAAGGCAAAAGAAGGACTGTTCCCCATGACGCTTACCCCGAAGGTTAAGGCTATTCTCAATCAGTATGAGAGCGATAACCCCGGTACAAAGACGAATCTGGCCCGCCTGCTCAATGCTGGCAAGCTGGGTGGAACCGGCAAAATGGTCATTCTGCCGGTGGATCAGGGGTTTGAGCATGGTCCTGCCCGCTCTTTCGCAGCCAATCCGGCCGCCTATGACCCGCACTACCACTTCCAGCTTGCGATCGAAGCCGGGCTGAGCGGCTATGCAGCGCCTCTGGGCATGCTCGAATGTGGGGCCGCAACCTTTGCGGGTGAAATTCCGCTTATTCTCAAGTGCAACAGTTCCAACAGCCTTGCGACCGAAAAAGATCAGGCCGTTACCGGCACCGTAGCGGATGCGCTGCGTCTGGGTTGTGCGGGCATTGGTTTTACCATTTACCCCGGCTCGGAATACTGCTTCGATCAGATGGAAGAACTGCGTGAACTGGCGGCAGAAGCCAAATCCGTGGGTCTGGCCGTGATCGCATGGAGCTACCCGCGTGGCCCCGTGCTGGACAAGAAGGCCGAAACAGCCGTGGACGTATGCGCCTATGCCGCGCATATGGCCGCCCTGTGTGGTGCTCACATCATCAAGGTCAAACCCCCGACCGACGTTGTGGCACTGGATGCCTGCAAGCCTGTGTACGAAAAGAACAAGGTTGATGTGGCAACGCTTGCCGCGCGCATTAACCATGTTGTGCAGTCCAGCTTTGCCGGTCGCCGGATTGTCATCTTCTCTGGTGGTGAACACACCGGCACGGACAACCTGCTGGCCACCATTCAGGGTATTCATGATGGTGGCGGCTTTGGCTCCATTATCGGTCGTAACGTGTTCCAGCGCCCCAAGGCAGAAGCGCTGGCCCTGCTCGACCAGATTATCACCATCTTCAAGAGCTGAGCCTAACAGATGCGCATCGTGCGGAAAGGATAGTCGCAGTGTCGGAACTTTATCTTGTTACGCCTGCACTCTTGCACGCCGATGCGTTTTTGCCTGTGCTGGAGCAGCGTCTGGCCAACCACCAGCCCGCAGCATTGCTGCTGCGTCTGGCGGATGGCATAGCCCCTGCTGCCGCCATAGCCCTGATCGGGGCTATTCGCCCGCTTGTCCAGCATGAGGGCATTGCCCTGATGCTGGAAGACGCACCCGAACTGGCTGTGCAGACCGGGTGCGATGGGGTTCATCTCTCCCAGTCCTATACTGCGGCCAGTGTGCGCGACGTACGACGCCAGATTGGTGATGAACTGCAACTTGGTGTGGCCGTAGGCAGCAGCCGCGACGGCGCCATGCGCGCGGGGGAAGAAGGGGCGGATTACGTCTGCTTTGCTCCGGATGCCGCGCAGAGTGCAGAGGCCACACAGGCCGTTCTGGCTCTTGCCCAGTGGTGGTGCATGATGATGGAACTGCCCGCCGTAGCCTGCGCCGCAACCCCCGAAGACGCCCGCGCACTGGCCGGGTGTGATACGGATTTTGTCATGCCCGATACCAACTGGTGGGATGACCCTTCCCCGTGGGTTTTTTAACTCCAGCTATCCAGTAGTCCTGCGCCGTATGGGGCAAACCCCTTAAGGGGTGTTAGGGGTGCGTAGCCGCCTGTTCCGCAGGTGGCAGAACCAGCGTGTGCGTAAAATACAGTACACCGTTGGATTGTGGAATCCCCATGACCCAGAGCGGGCTGCTTTGCCCATGGGGTTGGCCAACCATGACCTGCTCTGTTTGTGTGTCCAGCCAGATGGGCAGCGCCTGCCCGTTCAGGGTGGGGAGCAGCAGGCTATGGCCCGGTGCGGCAGCAAGGGCTGCACGCAAGGCCTTGTGGGGCCATTTTCCGGTGACAATTGTATAGCCTAGCAAGGCGCGTACCCTGCCGGTGCTGGCTGGGTCCAGGAGCTGGCCACCAGTTTGCGCGTTATAGGTTTCCAGCGCCGTATTGGGCAGGGCGAACACCGTAAAAGGCCCCGCCTGCTGCAAGGTCGGGAATAGGCCGGTCCTGTCCAGCAGATGCGTGTAGTCGGCCAGCTCTATGGAACTGCGCAGGGTGTCGGACAGGGGGCGGTCGCAGAATGCGGGCGTTTGCGGGTTGCCGTAGGCAACGGCACTATCAATTGGATTGTTCTGCCCGGACTTGCCACTGCGCCCCTGTGTATAGGTGCGTGTGCCCGAAACTGTTGGCATCATATACGCGCAGGTAGAGATTGGCGTTGTGTATGTGTCCTGCCGCGCGGGGCTCTGCTCGCAACCACCCAGCATGAACATGCCAGCCAGCATAAGTGCCGGGGGAGCCACAAACCCACGCCAGCGGTGTTGTGCGCGGCGTGGGGTGTGGTGACGCAAAGGAGCCTCATCCCGGGTAGTCGTGGTGTTGAACGGTAAGGGCAGGAGGCTCAGCATGATGCGTGTGGTCTAGCAGCCGTCGCCCCGCATTGTCCAACTGATGACAAGGCCTTTTACGAGTTCAAAGTTGGTCTGGCAGCTATAGGTGTAAGCGGTGCCCATACCGCCGCCCCAGCCGCCATAACCCCAACCACCGTAGCCCCAGCCACCATAGCCGCCCCAGCCGCCACCCCAACCGGGGCCATACCCCCAGCCACCGCCCATGGGCATGGAGGTGTAGTCGGTCTCCTGCGTGATGTAGGCAAGAAAAGTGTGATCCCCCGTGGTGAACTGGCGCGTAGGCACGCCAAAGGTGCGGATAACATCCACGGTTGGCCGCCCGATCATGGAATCGAGCTTGCGTCGTTCCTCCGCGCTGGGAACCTGGCAGGCGGCAAGGGCTAGAAGCCCGATCAGTAAAAATCTGTTTGCGTATGTCATGGCACCGACTTGCCCCTTGGTGGAATACGCCTGCGGTGTGCGTCGTACGAGTGGAAGATAAGCAAAAAACACCTGTTAAGGCTAAATGTTGCAGACTAATCCTGTATCCACAAGACATCCTGTATCTGGCGGGCTCCACTGGCCAGCATAACCAGCCGGTCAAAGCCCAGCGCAATGCCTGAACAGGGGGGCATGTGGGGCAGGGCGTGGAGGAGTTTTTCGTCCATCGGCCAGGTGGGGCGGGTCGGGTAAAGCTGCTGGCGTTCGGCCCTGTCATGGGTAAAACGCTGGCGCTGCTCTACAGGGTCTGTCAGTTCCTCAAACGCATTGGCCAGTTCCATGCCTGCGGCGTAAAGCTCAAACCGCAGGGCCACGCGCGGGTCTGTGGGGTCCTTGCGTGCCAGTGCGGCCTGGCTTGCTGGCCAGTGCGTTAAAAACGTGGGGCGGGTCTGGCCAATGGCGGGTTCGATTCGCTCCAGCAACAAGCGGAAAAACAGGTCTTCCCAGTGTTCACCGTCGCGCAGGGTGCAGCCTGCCGCATGGGCCAGTGCCTGCGCATTACCTTGGGTTGGAAGCAGGTCAACACCAGCATGGTGGCGGAATGCATCTTCCATGCTCAGTCGTTCAAAGGGCTGGCTAAGGTCCAGCGTGCAGGCGTTGCGGTGCACGACAGGGGGCAGAACGGCTTTGAGCATGGCTTCTGTCTCGTCCATCAGGCCGCTCAGGGGCATGCCGGGCTGGTACCATTCCAGCATGGTGAACTCGGGGGCATGGGTGCCGCTGGCCTCACCATTGCGCCAGACACGGGCAAACTGGAACAGCGGCAGCCCGGTGGCGGCGATAATCCGCTTCATGGCGAATTCGGGGCTGGTGTGCAAAAACAGCGGTTGGCGTTGGCCGTTGGGTGTTTCCCGCTCGGTCTGGAAGGGGAGCAGATGCACCTCTTCCCCCGGCACGGGCACGGCGCAGGGGGTTTCCACCTCCACGCAGCCACGGGATTCCAAAAACGCGCGCACACCCCGCATGGTCAGGTTGCGGCGGATTAAAAATGGCAGCCGGTCGCGAATACGCTCGGGGTCGGGGCCACCAAAGGACAGATGAGATGTTGCAGACACAGACATGGGCAGAGTAGAGCCGGTACATGTCTTCCCCGGTCAAGCCCCCTTTTGCGACCAGCCGAACGCTGCGCACCCCAGATGAATTGATTGCCGCCGGTATGGCCACGCCCGCGCAAAAAGCGGACCTGCAAGCCATAGCCCGGCAGTATGCCACGGCCATACCGCCCGCTTTTGCGGAGCTGATGCACAGCCTAGACGACCCGATTGGCGTGCAGGTTGTGCCCACCATGCAGGAACTGGTGGTCACGCCGGAAGAGCGCTCTGACCCGATTGGAGATGATGCGCTCTCCCCAGTGCCCGGTATTGTGCACCGCTACGCGGACCGCGCCTTGCTTAAGCCCCTGCTGGTATGCCCGTTATACTGCCGGTTCTGCTTCCGGCGGGAGCATGTGGGGCCAGATGGCGGTGTGCTGGATGATGAAGCCCTGAGCCGCGCGCTGGACTGGCTACGCACGCATGAGCAGATCCGCGAGGTTATTCTGACCGGGGGGGACCCGCTCATGCTCTCGCCCCGGCGGTTGGGGGAGATTGTGCAGGCCCTTTCCGGCATGGCGCATGTAACCACCATCCGGGTGCATACGCGCGTGCCAGTAGCCGCACCCGAGCGTGTGACAGACGCATTGCTGGATGCGCTGGAAACGGACAAAGCCATGTGGATGGCCGTACACATCAACCATGCGCGGGAAATAGCTCCCCCCGCACGGAACAGCCTGCGCCGTATTGCCCGGCGGGGCATACCGCTGTTGGGGCAGTCGGTGCTGCTGCGTGGGGTGAATGACAGCGAGGAGGCACTGGAAGACCTGTTCCGCACCATGGTGGAAAACCGTATGCGGCCGTACTACCTGCACCAGCTCGACCCTGCGCCGGGTACGGCCCATTTTCATGTGCCGGTCGCACAGGGCCAGCGCCTGCTGGCTGGTCTGCGGGGGCGTGTTACGGGGCTTGCCTGGCCTATTTACGTGCTGGATATTCCCGGAGGCTACGGCAAGGTTCCTCTGGGGCCGGAGTATATTACGGGCGAGCGGCAGGTGCGTGACCCACAGGGCGGCACCCATAATCTGGACCGCCTGTAGGCGCTGCGGGGGAGGAGCTTACTCCCCTATCGCTGCCCCGCCGGGGTGGCGGTGGTCGGCCCCACCATAAAAACGGGCTGGTCCGTGGCTGTTCAGGCCGGGGCCCCCTACCAGAATCCCCTCGGGAATGCCCCACGGCGCATGCAGGACAAAGCTGTACCCCTCCTGCTCCAGCGTTTGCTGCACCTGCGGGGTCAGGGCGTTTGCCTCAACCTCCACACTCTGTGGCATCCACTGTTCGTGCAGGCGGGGCAGGTCTATGGCCTGCTGGATATTCAGCCCGTAATCCACAACGCCCAGAATAACAGAGAGTATAATGGTGGGAATGCGCGACCCACCGGGGCTGCCAATAACCATGACCGGCCTGTTATCGCGCGAGATAATGGTCGGCGCCATGGAGGAAAGGGGCGTTTTGCCCGGCGCAATGGCATTGGCCGCACTGCCGGGAATGCCAAACATGTTCAGCGCCCCGGGTTTGATGGAAAAATCATCCATTTCATCATTCATGATGATCCCGGTGTCTCCCGCCATCACCTTGGCGCCAAACCAGCCGTTCAGCGTATAGGTGGTGGAAATGGCAAACCCGTTCTGGTCGATTACCGAAAACTGGGTGGTTTCGGGTTTTTCTGGCGAGGCAACACCTGCACGCAGGTCAGCGGAGGGAATGGCTCTGTTGGGCGGAATATGCGCGCGTATGCTGGCAATATAGGCCGGGTCCAGCAGGCTGCTGACCGGGTTATGGACAAAAGCCGGGTCGCCCAGATCCCGCCGGTCGGAATAGGCGTGGCGCATGGCCTCTATTTCACGCTGGAGAGCGGGGGCGGTGTGCAGGCCAAGGGCGTGCATGTCATACCCGGCCAGAATTTCCAGCATTTCGCACAGGGCAATGCCGCCTGCACTGGGGGGCGGGGCTGTTTCTACCAGTAACCCACGGTAGGTGCAGCTTATGGGGGGCAGTTCGCGCGGCTGGTAGTGTTCAAAATCTTTGGCCTGCAAAATGCCGCCATGGGCTTTGGACTGCTCCAGAATACTGGCGGCGATGGATCCTTTGTAAAAGGCATCCGCCCCGTTCTGTGCGATCAGTTCGAGCGAGTGTGCCAGATTTTTCTGTACCAGCCTGTCACCGGGCTGGAAGGGGGAGCCATCGGGGCGCAGGAAAACCTTGCGGGCATAGGGGTCCTGCGCCAGCGCAGCGGTGGAGGTGTTCAGGAGCTGCACATCCCCTTCCCCCAGCACAAATCCATCGCGGGCGAGCTGAATGGCAGGGGCCATAACCACTGCTCGGGGCAGGTGGCCCCAGCGTTTATGCACGGCCTCCAGCCCGGCCACAGTGCCGGGCACGGCTACGGCCTTCCAGCCCAGAAGGGACAGGTCGGGGATAACATTGCCCTTACTGTCCAAAAACATATCCGGCGTGGCTGCCAGAGGGGCCTTTTCCCGGAAATCGAAAAAAATCGCAGGCTTGCCCGGTGGGCGCAGCATCATAAACCCGCCACCCCCCAGATTGCCCGCAGCAGGGTACACCACCGCCAGTGCATACCCCATGGCAACGGCAGCATCGGCAGCATTGCCCCCTTTGGCCAGAATGCGCGCTCCTACCTCTGATGCCAGCTTCTGGGCAGAAACCGCCATGCCGTGCTGCCCGGGTACGGGAGCAGCCACGGCTGCATTAGTCGGCACCGCTGCCCCGTAGGCCAAGGGGTCGGCCATGGGTGCCGCGTAGGCTGGCAGGGTGGCAATGCCTGCGCTCAGGCAACAAACCACCTGCACCACATGGCGCGCAACACGGGAGAACAACGTGGTGGGGGTGGTTTGCATGGCGCTTATCCTTCGGTTGGGTAAGGGGGGCAGTCGTACCCTGCGGGGGAACGGGTAAATATTTCATACCCGGTCTGGGTTACGGCCAGCATATGCTCAAACTGTGCGGACAAGGAGCGGTCACGCGTTACGGCGGTCCACCCGTCTTCAAGAATTTTCACTTCGGGTTTGCCAATGTTAAGCATGGGCTCAATGGTAAATACCATACCGGCCTTCAGCTTCATGCCCTCGCCGGGGCGGCCGTAGTGCAGGATGTTGGGTTCGGCATGAAAAACCTGCCCGATCCCATGCCCGCAAAAATCTTCCACAATGGAGTAGCGGTGTTTTTCGGCGTGGCTCTGAATGGCGTAGCCAATATCGCCCAGAGTGGCACCGGGGCGTACAACCTCAATCCCGCGCATCAGGCTTTCATACGTGGTGGTGATCAGCTTGGCAGCTTTGATGGACACCTTGCCCACGGTGTACATGCGGCTTGTATCCCCGAACCAGCCGTTAAGCTTGGGGGTGACGTCGATATTGACAATATCGCCCTCAATCAGTGGCCGATCACCCGGAATGCCGTGGCACACAACATGATTGACCGAAATACAGCACGACTTGGGGTAGCCACGGTAGTTCAGTGGGCCGGGGGTGGCGCCATGCTCAAGCGTGTAGGCATGAATAATGCGGTCCAGTTCGCCCGTGGTTACGCCGGGTTTGACGTAAGGCGTAATCATGTCCAGCGTTGCTGCGGCCAGCTGGCCTGCCGCCCGCAGGTGCTTGAAGTCTTCTTCGGTATGGAGAACGATTCCGCCTCTGCCCGCCATTCTGCACTTCCTCATCGTTGTTGGTGCTTTTGAGAAAGCAGCAAGATGAAGAGTGCAGGCCACAAAGGCAACCCGCTTTGGTTATAACGGGCTGCCTAAATGGCCATAAAATGTTCAGGTCCGGTTATGTGCGGTTGTGTGGTGCACCATGCTGCGGCGGATGGTGGGCGTGGCAATGGTATGGACCTTGGCCCCAATAACCGCAGTATGGCGGCCATGGCTGACATTGGTAATAGCCGCGTGGTGGCGGCGGGTTGCAGGTGCTTCCGCCACTTCAAGTGGTGCGTGCCTGTGGTTGGCGGCGGCCATGATCAGCGCGCCACGGCGGCTGCGGTGGCGCTGGCTGCTGGTAGCCTGCGCTACAAGAAGCGGGCGGGCAACAGGAGCTACGCCTTCGGCATCAAAGCCGTGGTCCAACTGGTTGGCCATGACCAGCGAGCGCTGGGTGTTGCTGGATGCCCCCATAACCACACCAACTAGCCGCACATTGTCACGCAGGGCGGAGGTCACAAGGTTACGCCCGGCTTCCTGCGTGTATCCCGTCTTCATGCCGTCTGCCCCGGCATAGACCTTGAGCATGGGGTTATGGTTGGGGATGTAGCGGCCATGGAAGCGGAAGGATGGGGTGGCAAAGTAATGGTAATATTCGGGAAAATCGGCAATCAGGCGGCGGCCGAGGGTGGCCAGATCCCGCGCGGTTGTCATCTGGTCAGGGTCGGGCAGGCCGGATGCGTTGCGGAACAGGGTCTTGGACATACCCATGGCGTGGGCCTGCTGGGTCATCATGGCGGCAAACTGGGGTTCGCTCCCGCCCCCGATCAGCTCACCCAGGGCACAGGCTGCATCGTTGGCGGATTTGGTGACCAGCGCAAGCACAGCCTGTTCAACCGTCAGGTGTGTGCCGGGAACCAGCCCGAGTTTGGAAGGTTCCATGGTGGACGCATGGATGGAAACCGGCACGGACTGGGTCAGGGAGATAGCCCCGGCACGCAGTGCGTTGAAGGTCATATACAGTGTCATCAGCTTTGTCAGGCTGGCCGGGTAGCGCCGCAGGTCCGGATCGGTCTGGGAGAGCACGGCCCCGGTATTGGCATCCATGACAATGGAACTGATCTGTCCGGCATACTGCGCACGGGCCTGACTGGCCGTAGTAAATGCAGCAAGGGTTACACCAGCAAGCAGACCTGCCCATTTACGCAAACGGAGGGTTTTTGTGCTGCCCGATGTTAGTCTGTTGTGTTCCGTTATCTGCCGTAACGCCGGTTTGTCTGCCACTGCTACCCCCACCTGTGCCTTATGGAGCACTATTCCGCCTACTGTCAGGAATCGCAAGAGCATGGCGGCAAAAAACTGGAACTCTGGCGCATGGAATCCAACATAAGCTATTCCCGCGTCTGTTCTGCCATGTTGTGCCCATGTGTGGCATAAATATGGCGCGCTGGTTCCATATTGGGCACGCACACCAGCTATTCTGTCGTTCCGCTCTCTTTTATTGTACTTTGGCTTTGCCAATATGGTGGTAAGGAACACCACTCGTTTTTCACCCTGCCTCGGGAGTTTGGTTGCCATGGCCTCGTTTCATCTTCCTGTTCTGCATACAGGCAACGGGCCGTCGCGGCGTGATGGAGGCATGGATTCGGACCGGGATGATGTGGAAATTGGCGTGGTTGTGCGGGCCAAACCCAAAACCCGCAAACCCGCCATGTACAAAGTGCTCATGCTGAACGATGACTACACTCCCATGGAGTTTGTGGTGTACGTCCTTGAACGCTTTTTTCAGAAGAATCGTGAAGAAGCGACAGACATCATGCTCAACGTCCACCGCAAGGGTGTGGGTGTCTGTGGTGTGTTTACGTATGAGGTGGCAGAGACCAAGGTTTCTCAGGTCATGGATCTGGCGCGCCAGAACCAGCACCCCTTGCAGTGCACCATAGAAAAAGACTGATACCAGAACCTCTAGCGTTTTCCTGAACACAGTTTGGCTGCCAGCCGCGCTCTGCGGTGTTTGGCGTGTGCGCAAGCCCGTGGTCGGTGGGGTGTCAGCCCCGCTTCTGGCCTGCAAATGCCGCTTTGCAGGCAGAACACGCATATTTTTGCGATTGAGCGCTTGGGTAAAAAGCGCGCAAAACCAGCATTCTTGCCAGAGATGAGAACGAAAAATGCGTGAACATGCGTTTTTTGCGTGGTTATGACTCGCATTTCTTGCCGAAGCAGCCAAATATGTTTGCAGGGCACCCGATCATGGTCCCGAGATTGTTTTGCCGTGGTCGGAAAGTCCGGGGAAAGGAGCGTCTCGTCATGTTGTCACGCAATCTTGAGCAGACGCTGCATCGGGCGCTTATTCTGGCCGGAGAACGGCATCATGAATATGCCACGCTAGAGCATCTGCTTCTTGCCCTGGTTGATGATGCGGATGCCGTAACGGTGTTCCGCGCTTGTGGGGTTGATCTGGACCGGTTGCGGACAGACCTGACAGGCTTCCTCGACAAGGACCTTGCCGGTCTGGCGTCTGAGCGCCCGACCGAACCCAAACCAACAGCCGCGTTCCAGCGTGTTATCCAGCGCGCCGCCATTCATGTGCAGTCCACCGGACGCGATGAGGTGACGGGCGCTAACGTGCTGGTCGCCCTGTTTGCCGAGCGTGAAAGCCACGCCGTGTACTTCCTGCAACTGCAGGACATGACACGTCTGGACGCCGTGAACTTTCTCTCCCACGGGATTGCCAAAGCCCCCGACCGCGCCACCCGGCGCCCGGTTGCAGGCAGCAATACCGGTGCGGAAAAAGGGGAAGAACCCGAACGGGCCGAAACCAAGGCACAGAAAAGCCAGGATGCACTGTCCACCTACTGCGTCAATCTGAACGACAAGGCGCTGGCTGGTAAGGTTGACCCGCTGATCGGGCGGGATACCGAAATTGAACGTACAATCCAGATTCTGTGCCGCCGTACCAAAAACAACCCGCTATATGTAGGCGATCCCGGTGTAGGCAAAACCGCCATTGCGGAAGGGCTTGCCCGCCGGATTGTGGAAGGCAGCGTGCCTGAAGTGCTGCTGAAATCCACCATCTATTCGCTGGATATGGGCGCATTGCTGGCTGGCACCCGCTACCGCGGTGATTTTGAGGAACGCCTCAAAGCCGTTGTGACGGAGCTGGATCAGGACCCGCACGCCATTCTGTTTATTGATGAAATCCATACCGTTATCGGTGCGGGTGCAACATCGGGCGGGGCCATGGATGCGTCCAACCTGCTCAAACCCGCTCTGGCGGCTGGCACGCTGCGGTGCATTGGTTCGACCACCTACAAGGAGTTTCGCCAGCACTTTGAAAAAGATCGTGCTCTTGTCAGGCGGTTCCAGAAGATTGATGTGCCCGAACCCAGCATTGATGATGCGGTCAAGATCCTGCGCGGCCTGAAGGGCAGCTACGAAAAGCACCACAAGGTCCGCTACACGGAAGAGGCTATTCGTGGGGCTGTGGAACTTTCCGCACGTTATATTCATGACCGTAAATTGCCCGACAAGGCGATTGACGTGATTGATGAGGTCGGGGCTTCGCGCATGCTCCAGCCTGAAGGCCGCCGCCGCAAGACGGTCAACCTGAAGGATGTGGAAGACATTATCGCCCGCATTGCCCGCATTCCGCCCAAAAGCATTTCTGCTGATGACAAGGAAGTGCTGCGTTCTCTGGAGCGTGACCTCAAGGGCATGGTGTTTGGGCAGGATCAGGCGATTGACGCACTTTCCGCCGCCATCAAACTGGCGCGTGCTGGCCTGCGTGATCCGGAAAAGCCGATTGGCAACTATCTGTTCTCTGGCCCCACAGGGGTTGGTAAAACGGAAGTGGCCCGCCAGCTTGCCAACGCGCTGGGTATTGAGCTGATCCGCTTTGATATGTCCGAATACATGGAGCGGCATTCCATCTCCCGCCTGCTGGGTGCGCCTCCGGGGTATGTCGGGTTTGATCAGGGTGGTCTGCTGACCGATTCCATCGACCAGCATCCTCATGCCGTGCTGCTGCTGGATGAGATCGAAAAAGCCCATCCCGACCTGTACAACGTGCTGCTACAGGTTATGGATAACGGCCGCCTGACGGACCATAACGGCAAAACGGTCGATTTCAGGAATGTTATCCTGATCATGACCACCAACGCCGGTGCGTCCGACATGAGCAAGGAAGCCGTAGGCTTTGGTCGCAAGGTGCGTGAAGGCGAGGATGAAGAGGCCATCAAGCGTCTGTTCACCCCCGAGTTCCGTAACCGACTGGATGCGGTTATTCCCTTCGCACATCTGACGCAGGAAATTGTCGGGCAGGTTGTTGAAAAGTTCGTGCTGCAGCTTGAAGCGCAGCTGGCTGACCGGCACGTGACCATTGAACTGTCTTCGGCAGCCAAGGAGTGGCTGGCGGAAAAAGGGTATGACCGCCTGTATGGTGCCCGTCCGCTGGGTCGGGTTATTCAGGAATCCATCAAAAAACCTCTGGCCGAGGAACTGCTGTTCGGGCGTCTGGCCAAAGGGGGTGCCGTTAAAATCGGCCTCAAGAATGGTGAACTGGCGTTTGATATTGTGGAGAGCAATGCCAATGCTGCCTCCAGCTCTGGCGAGGATGAACGCGGGAGCGAAAAGGAAGAAGAAGCCGCAGACTAACTTTTGCGCGCACTGTGAAAAACATATTTGGCTGGCCAGTTTTTCTGGCCAGCCATTTTTTGTTCAGTCGTATTTTGTGCCGTTGACAATAACGTAGCCCGGAATGCCCCATGAGCGGCCAGTGCCACGGTGTGTCCAGTCCACACCCTGCTGGCGTGCTGAATCATAATAATACCGGCCCACCACTTCGACCTTGTCGCCCTTGGCGACCCATGGCCAGGCGGGGGTGTGCATTTCGTCCAGGTTGGTCACAATGCGGATGGAAATATTGGGTGCAACCGTTATGTAAAAATAGCCATGTCGGCCGCTACGGGTTTGTCTGGCGGTTTTGGAAAGAGTTAGAACAGTCCCGCAAATATGCACTGCGGCATCGGCTTTTGGCCCACCGTTTTCAAACGCCTGCTGTTTGCTCAGAAAATCCTGATTATCGCATGTGGCAGACACGGAGACAGGCAGGTTGGTATCTGCATGTCTGTGCCGGGCCTGTGCCGGGGTGTTCAGGGTAGGCAGGGCCAGCCCGGCGCATAGGGCCAGCAGGGACATGCGGCGTGTAAAGTGGAACATGGGAATCCTTGTACGGGGTCAGCAGGTTTATCTGGCTGTGTTCATGACCGGGCGGTAACCTTGTGTCAAATGCACGTGATAGGGATGGAACAGGCTTATAATCAGGAGTTTACAGACCTTAATAATTTCGGCAAAACAGGGGGATACAGTATATTCTGCTGTTGTTTTGGCGAAAATGGTTGTGTGTCCCATGCGCCACATTGTTTCGATACCGGATTGAAAGACATATCCCGCATGCAAGACGATATTCTAAAACTTGCTTACGAAGTCTCTCAGATGACGCGGGAAAAAATTCATCTGATTGCTTCAGTCATGAACGAAGCCAAGTTTCTTGCCATCAACACACGCATTGAAGCCGCGCGGGTAGGGCAGGCTGGTGCGGCCTTTGGCCTGCTGGCAGACGAAATGGGGCGTATTTCCACCCGTATTGTTGGCATTGCCTCCGAACTGCGCAGCGCAACAGACAGCAGCACCGAGCGCCTGCTACAGGCTGGGAACGATCTGCTTTTGCGCGGCAAGGGGGAACGTATGACCGACCTGGCCCTGAATGTTGTGGATCTGATTGACCGTAATCTGTACGAACGCTCGTGCGACGTAAGGTGGTGGGCAACCGATAGTGCCGTTGTGCAGGCGCTGGAAAGTGCAACCCCCCAAGCGTACCAGTATGCTGCAGAGCGTCTGGCAACAATTTTAAAATCCTATACTGTTTATCTTGATCTTTTTATTGTTGACCCCAGAGGCAAGGTGGTGGCCTGTGGCCGCCCGCAGACACACCGTTCTCTGGAAGGGAGCGATATGTCGGGCGAGGCGTGGTTCGCAAAAGCCATGCGCACGCAAAGTGGAGAGGAATACGCGGTAGCAGACGTTAACCGTGTGCAGGCACTCAATAACGAACAGGCCGCCATTTACAGCACCGCCATCCGCGCGGGTGGGGATGCGCGCGGGCAGGTTCTGGGTGTTCTGGGCATTGCGTTTGACTGGGCACCGCAGGCCGAAGCCATTGTAAACGGTGTGCGCCTGTCTGATGTGGAACGGGGGCAGACGCGCGTTATGCTGGTAGATGCCCACAAGCGTATTATTGCATCGTCTAACGGTAGTGGTGTGTCGGGCGATTATTACAAGTTCACACCGCAGGCGGAGCGTGGCTACTACGTAAGCGGGGATAAGCTGATCGCTTATGCCCACACGCCGGGGTATGAAACCTATAAAGGCCTTGGCTGGTATGGGGTTTTGGAAACCAGCCTGTAAAGCAAAAGCTATTTAAGCAAGGTTTGCCTGTACCCCAGAGGAGTTTCCCCCCATTGCAGCGTGTGCTGCAATGGGGGAGGTGTTTCAGGGTTTTTCCTGCAACAGGCGTGTGCGGTAGTCATCAAGCTGGCGCATGACGTCGGGGTTGGGCTGTGGGGTAACCTGCCGCAGATTGTGCAAGGCCCGGATAATGGTGCCAATAACCACAAGACGTGCATACCATTTGTGGTTGGCAGGCACGATAATCCACGGGGCATGTGCGCGTGCGGTCTGGGCAATGGCATCCTGGTAAGCAGTTGCGTAATCATCCCAGTACTCGCGCTCATGCAGGTCCGAGGGGGAGAATTTCCAGCGTTTTTCAGGAATATCCAGCCGGGCCAGCAAGCGTTCGCGCTGTTCCTCGCGTGAGATGTTCAGGAAGAATTTGAGCACAATTGTGCCCTGTCTGCTCAGGTAGTGTTCAAGGTGGCGGATGTCGCTGTAGCGGCCATCCCAGAATTCGGGGGTGTTGAGTGCCCCGGGAACATGCCCGTTTTTAAGCAGGTCAGGGTGGACGCGGCTGACCAGAACATCCTCATACTGGCTGCGATTAAAAATAACGATGCGCCCTGCCTGCGGTGCGGCAGCATGGATGCGCCACAAAAAACCATGCAGCAGATCGGTCGGGCCGGGCTGCTTGAAGGAGGTTACGGCAACGCCTTGCGGGTTCACGCCGGACATGACGTGCTTGATCGTGCCATCCTTGCCAGCGGCATCCATGCCTTGCAGAATGATCAGGAGCGAGTGGGTCTGGTTGGCGTACAGAAGTTCCTGAAGGTCCTGTAGCAGACCCTTGACCTGCCTGAGCAGTTTTTTGCCCGTGTCCTTGTCCAGTCCCAGATGCCCATCATCATCGGGGTTGTGGTCGCCCAGCCGGAACTGGCTGCCGTCCGTGACCTTGTAGCTGTCGAGTGCATTCAAAAAACGGGAGAGGGTGTTCATGGACAGGTGTCCTGAAAATTGAGCAATATGTGTCGGAGGCATAGAATTACAGACAACAGTTGTGCTGGCAATCTTGCCAAAAAAGGAAGTGTTTCTCATATCTTGGGGGATGGTATTCGCAAACACGCCCCAACTCGCCCCTGCTGTTATGGATAACGGCCTTTCGCTGGCAGGTATGCTGCTGGTGGCAACGCCTATGCTTGGGGGGACCGCGTTTGGGCAATCCCTTATTTACATGTGCAGCCATACGCCAGATGGAGGGGCCATGGGGCTTGTTATCAACAAGCGCCTGCCCCGCCCCGATTTTGATGATCTGCTGGAGCAGTTGCACATTACCCCTGTTCCCCCGGTGCGCCGGATTGGCCTGTGCGCTGGCGGCCCGGTGGAGGAGGGGCATGGCCTTGTTCTGCATTCTGGGGAGTGGAGTGGTCAGGACAGCCTGCGTATTACCGAGAATGTGACACTCACCTCCAGCATGGATGTGCTGCAGGACATAGCTCAGGGGGGAGGCCCGCAGGATGCCTTGCTGGCCATGGGGCATGCGGGCTGGTCAGCGGGGCAGCTTGAGCAGGAAATTTTTCAGCACGATGCATGGATGGTGGTGCCTGCCACGCGTGAGCTGATTTTTGGCATGGACCATACCGTTAAATGGCGGCGGGCTCTGGCGTCCATCAACATTGACCCAGCCCGTCTGAGCGGGCAGGCGGGCCATGCCTGAGCGCACGTGCTCAACACCCATATCCAGATTACGGTGTGGCGGTAGGCGGATTGCTCAGTAAGGATCGACCCGTGTGGTTTCGGTCGGTTTTCTGGCCCAGCGCCAAGCACTTATGCCTTGCCGGGCCAGTTCGCGGTGCATGATCATGATCGGCCATTGGCCAGACCCCTTGTAGTGGCCCATGCCATCGGGGGCGGACAGGCGTTTGGCCAGTGCTTCCACCAGTGTAACCGAGCGGTGCCGACCACCTGAGCAGCCGATGGCGATGGTGGCGTATTTTTTGCCTTCCTGCACAAAGCGCGGCAGCACAAGCTGGAGCATGGCGTGGATCTGGTTCAGAAAAGGCAGGTAGTCCGGGTCGTGGGTTACGTAGGCTGCAACATCCCCATCCAGTCCGGTTTTGGGGGCCAGTTCGGCTACGTAATGCGGGTTCCGCAGGAAGCGGGCATCAAACACAATATCCGCCTCCCGTGGCAGGCCCGCAGGGTAGGCGAAGGACATCAGGGTAACAGTCAGCCCCTCGCTTGCACCACCAACCCATGGGCTAAACCGGCTTTCCACAAACTGCCGCAGGTCTGGTGGGGGCATATCTGTGGTGTCGATCACCAGATCGGCTGCGGCGCGCAGGGGGGCGGTCAGGGCGACTTCGGCCTCTATACCTTCTTTTATGCTGCTATGGGGGGCTAGCGGGTGCCGCCGCCGGGTGGCGGTATAGCGGCGGAGGAGCACACTTTCGTCCGCTGTGGCGTAAATCAGCTCCACGCGCAGGTGGGGGTTAACCCGCAGGCGGGCCAGAGCCGCCAGCACGGCGGACGCATCAAACCCTCTTGTGCGGGAATCGACCCCTATGGCCACAGGCCGTTCTGCCCGGGCTACAATATCGTCCAGCATGCCAAGTGGCGGGTTGTCGATCACCTCGTGGTCAAGGTCTTCCAGAATCCGCAGGATGGAAGACTTGCCCGCCCCGGACAGACCAGACACCAGCAGAATGCGGCGCGGAACCGACGTATCATCCGCCATGTGCATGGCCGGCTCTTCCTTTTTATTGTCCGAACAGAGGCATGCTCCCACCGGGCCGTTGGTGGCCTCTGGCGCGCAATTCGGATGCGGCGCGAGTTTAAAGCAGTTTTATGCGGAAAGAGAAGGCATTCTGCTCAGACCAGCTATACCGGATGTTAAGGAATGAGGCCAACCGACCCAAGGTGGTGCATTTGTTACGAAAGGGAAAATTGCGGTTCCCGCGCGGCTGCCTTACATCATCATTCCGTGATGAAAGATAAAACCCTGACACGGACCCCACGTTCCGTCGCCAGTCGTCCGCGTGTCGTGCAAACGGCGGGTGGCTTTGAGCTTGCCGGGCTGCATGCCCCCCAGTTCCGGGGGGTGGACCTTGCCGACCAGTGCCGGGCAGCCTTTGAAGAAGCCGTAACCTTGCTGGAGCCGCATGATCTGACATTGCGCGACGTCAGCCGCATTGTCTGCCATATTGCGGATGCGGATGAGTTTCCTGCCAGTTTTCCGGTTTTTCGCCAGTTTTTTCCCACTACATCACCGGGCATGACCATGATGTGGCTTAAGGATGCTCCCTCTTCGGTACCAAAAATCACGGTTGATCTGATCATCAACGTGCCGGAAGAGGAAGATATGGACGTGGCAGCAGGGTTCTGACGCCCCACAACGCCAGACCCCGCCACGTCTAGCGTGGCGGCAGGCTCAGCACGCGGGGCAGTTCGATAATGAACTGGGCTCCGCTTATGCCCCCCTTGTGGTCATGCAGGTTTTCCACAGCAATGCTGCCGTGTAGGGCCTCTATGATCTGGCGGCTGATGGACAGGCCAAGGCCGGAATGCTGGCCAAAATTCTCGCTTTTGGGGCGTTCTGAATAAAAGCGGTCAAAAATGGAATCCAGCTTGGCCTGGGGAATCCCCGGCCCCTGATCCGAGACGGAAATGCGGACTATTTTACCATTGGCCGCAGCATGCAGGGTAATCTGCCCATTGGGCGGAGAAAACGATATGGCATTGCCGATCAGGTTGCGCAGCACCTGCACCAGACGGTCTTCTACGGCCAGAGCAGTCAGCGGGTGCTCGGGGGTGTCATCCTGCACATCGGTCACCATAACCGGCTGCCCGTCCTGACGTGTGGCCTGATGAATTTCCGTTAGAACAGCCAGCAGCGGGCCAACCGCTACGGGGCGGGCCTTGGCGCGCGACATTTCCGCATCCAGTCGGCTGGCGTCGGAAATATCGGTAATCAGCCGGTCCAGCCTGCGCACGTCATCATTGATAATGGTCAGCAGGCGGCGCTGCTGGTTGAGGTCCTCTATGCGCAGCAGGGTTTCGATCGCGGAGCGGATGGAGGTCAGCGGGTTTTTGATCTCGTGGCTGACATCGGCAGCAAAGCGTTCAATGGCGTCCATGCGCTTCCACAACGCCTGTGCGCTGGCCTGCAGGGCGCGGGCGACATCACCAATTTCGTCCCGTCGGGCCAGCAGGCGTGCGGGCACCGTGCCTGTGCGCCCCGTGGTGTCCCGCATGACCTGTGCCGAGGCCGCCAGCCGCAGCAAGGGCCGCGCAATGGTGAGCGAAAGATACCACGACAGCAGGACCGTCAGCACCAGTGCCAGGAAAAAGAGAGAGAGAATGGTCGAGCGGATGGCAAATAGCGAGCGGTCAACCTGCGAGGCCACGCGGGTCAGCTGGATTACGCCCACCGTCCAGCCATCGCGCATAACGGGCTCGGCCACCGTAATAATCAGCCTGCCACGGGATGTGCGGCGGATATAGGGCGGGGCTTCTGGCGGTGGGTGGTCTGTACCGTCAAGGCGCTGTGGGCGGTCCGGGCGGTCGGGAATATCTTCCTCATCGGTATTGAGGGTGACAATGCCCGGATTATGGCCAGACCACAGCCACGTTAAAAACCGCTCGTAAATGCCCGGTTGGTACGCGGGGGGAAAGGGAATGGTATGGGAGCGGAAGTGGTGCGGCTCCGGTGGTGTGTCCAGCGTGTCGGCCACATCAATCAGGTTATCCGCGACCAGCCGGCCATCGGGGCCAAACAGGCGGGCATGGGCGTTGGGGCTGGGTTCGGTCAGACGCTGGAGGAGGGGGCGGGCCAGTGCGGCTTCCAGCTCGTACCCACGGTCCTGTAGCTGGGCGGCGTGGGGGTGGGCGGCGCGTACGGCACTCTGCCCCAGTGCTCCGGCGTAAATGCGGGCCTGCTCGCGCAGGGCGGTTACCTCGGTTGCCAGCAGGCTGTTGCGGAACTGGTTAAGGAACAGCACCGTAAGCCCCAGCAAGGCCAGCGGCAGGATATTCACCAGCAGCACACGGCGCATGAGGGGGGAGATCAGCCGGGTGCGCGATGCCTGATAGGCTGCCGTGGCTTCCACCCCACCATTATGCGGGCGCTGGCCGGGTATGCGCAGGCTGCGCGCCTGTGCAAACAGGTGCGCCAGCAGGGGGGGGCGGTTGGTCATGCCCTTGGGTCAGTCTTCCTTGTAGCGGTAGCCAATGCCGTACAGGGTTTCGATCTGGTTGAAATCATCATCCACCTGCCGGAATTTTTTGCGGACCCGCTTGATGTGGCTGTCAATGGTGCGGTCATCCACATACACGGTGTCTCCGTAGGCCGCATCAATCAGCTGATCGCGGGATTTGACCAGACCGGGGCGCTGCGCAAGGGTTTTGACCAGCAGAAACTCGGTTACGGTCAGGGGGACATCCTCCCCTTTCCATGTGCATTTGTGGCGCAGTTCATCAAGCGAGAGATTGCCGCGTGTGA
Organism: Acetobacter sp. DsW_54; assembly: GCF_002153575.1. Lineage (NCBI taxonomy): Bacteria > Pseudomonadati > Pseudomonadota > Alphaproteobacteria > Acetobacterales > Acetobacteraceae > Acetobacter > Acetobacter sp. DsW_54. The sequence continues at coordinate 81,590 of NZ_JOPD01000012.1, read as the reverse complement.
GCGCACCCCCACCTGTGGGGGCGCCGTTGGCTTCCGCCCGGCTGACCTCGTTGCGGCGCAGCAGGGCGCGAATGCGCTCCAGCAGCAGGCGCTGGGAGAAGGGCTTGGTAATATAGTCATCCGCCCCCAGCCGCAGGCCCATAAGCTGGTCCACTTCCTCATTTTTGGAGGACAGGAAAATAACGGGCAGGTTGGAGCGCGTGCGCAGGCGCTGCAACAGTTCCATGCCATCCATACGGGGCATTTTAATGTCCAGAATAGCCAGATCGACCGGGTAGGCCGTCAGCCCCTGCAATGCCGATTCGCCATCCGTATAGGTCCGGACGTTAAAACCCTCTGCTTCCAGGGTCATCTGAACCGATGTCAGAATATTGCGATCATCATCAACCAGCGCAATTGTCTGCTTGGTGCGCTCTGTCATCGTTTGTATGTTCCTTTATCCCTTGCCATCAGCGCAAGCTGTTTAGCTTAGGCGCCGCAGGCTTCCAATGCCAAGAGGGGGAATGGCGTGATGCACGCTTTTTTCCGGCCAATGGCTGCCGTGCATAAAATCCTGCATTGCAGGGGGTCAACGGGTCTTGTCGGCTGGGGCGGTGTTGCCTACTTCTTGCTACATGACCCAAGATACAGAACCCACACAGGTCGAGACCCCGGTAGATCCGGCTCCGGCCGAACAGGCAGCCCCCCAGCAGGCAGGTGCTGCCGAGAATGCCGCCGATGCACACGTGCAGGACCTTGAACGCTCGGTTACGGAGTTCAAGGAAAAATGGCTGCGTGCTGAAGCCGAAAACCAGAACCTGATGGCCCGCGCCAAGCGCGACGTGGAAGATGCCCGCCAGTACGCGGTGCAGAAATTCGCGCGTGATGTGGTGGAAGCCGCCGAAAACCTGCGCCGCGCGCTGGACAGCCTGCCTGCCCAGACCGAGGGTGAGGACACGGTTGTGACCAAGATGCGCGAGGGGATTGAAAGTACGGAACGTTCCTTCCTGTCCATTCTGGAACGGCACGGGATCAAGAGCGACAACCCCGCTGGCAAGGCGTTTGACGCCAATCTGCATCAGGCCATGGCTGAACAGCCCAGCGCCGAGCATACCCCCGGTACGGTCATGCAGGCATGGACACCAACATGGACGCTGCATGGTCGCCTGCTCAAGCCCGCCATGGTGGTTGTGGCCAAGGCTGGTGACGCCCAGTAACACTGCGTGGGAGGGAAGATAAAAAACCTTCCCGCAGAGTGGTTTTTCCTTCTTGAAAAAGGGAAAACCGCACCATACATCAGGTTGGTCATTCTGATTGCGCCCCGACTTTGGTCCGGGTTCAGTCGGTTACGATAAAAAAGGGCTTTGTCTGATGCTTCGGGTCGGATGAAGTCGCTAAAAGGAGCACGAAATTGAGCAAAGTCATTGGTATCGACCTCGGCACCACCAACTCCTGCGTGGCCGTGCGCGAAGGTAACGAAACAAAAGTCATCGAAAACAGCGAAGGCGCACGCACGACGCCGTCCATGGTCGCTTTCACCGAAGGTGGTGAAATGCTGGTCGGGCAGGCCGCCAAGCGTCAGGCTGTTACCAACCCCACCAACACCCTGTATGCCGTAAAGCGCCTGATCGGCCGCCGCTTTGATGATGCGACCGTCCAGAAGGACAAGGGCATGGTCCCTTACAGCATTGTCAAAGGTGACAATGGTGACGCATGGGTTGAAGCCCGCGGCACAAACTACGCACCGTCCCAGATTTCTGCCTTCATTCTGGGCAAGATGAAGGAAACGGCGGAAGCATATCTGGGCGAAAAAGTGTCGCAGGCCGTTATTACGGTTCCCGCATACTTTAACGATGCCCAGCGTCAGGCAACCAAGGACGCAGGCCGCATTGCCGGTCTGGAAGTGCTGCGCATCATCAACGAACCCACCGCAGCAGCTCTGGCTTACGGGCTGGAAAAGAAGAGCGGCGGCACCGTGGCTGTGTATGACCTTGGCGGCGGCACGTTCGACGTTTCCGTGCTGGAAATTTCTGATGGCGTGATCGAAGTAAAATCCACCAACGGGGACACGTTCCTGGGTGGGGAAGACTTTGATAACCGTATCATCGGGTTCCTGGCCGACGAGTTCAAGCGCGAACAGGGTATCGACCTGCGCTCCGACAAGCTGGCCCTGCAGCGCCTGAAGGAAGCAGCAGAAAAAGCCAAGATCGAGCTGTCCTCCTCCAAGGAAACCGAAATCAACCTGCCGTTCATCACGGCCGATGCATCTGGTCCCAAGCACCTTGTGGTCAAGCTGACCCGCGCCAAGCTGGAAAGCCTTGTGGATGACCTGATCAGCCGCACGCTTGAACCCTGCAAAGCCGCGCTGAAGGATGCCGGTCTGTCTGCTTCGGGGATTGATGAAGTCATTCTGGTCGGCGGTATGACCCGCATGCCCAAGGTGATCGAAACGGTTAAGGAATTCTTTGGTAAGGACCCTGCCCGCAACGTGAACCCCGATGAAGTGGTTGCCATTGGTGCCGCCATTCAGGGTGCAGTGCTCAAGGGTGACGTCAAGGACGTTCTGCTGCTCGACGTAACCCCGCTGTCTCTGGGGATTGAAACGCTGGGTGGTGTGTTCACCCGCCTGATCGACCGCAACACGACCATCCCGACCAAAAAGAGCCAGGTGTTCTCCACGGCGGAAGACAATCAGGGCGCTGTGACCATTAAGGTCTATCAGGGCGAGCGTGAAATGGCGGCTGACAACAAGCTGCTTGGCAACTTCGACCTGACCGGTATTCCCGCAGCACCGCGCGGCGTGCCCCAGATTGAAGTGACCTTTGACATTGACGCCAACGGCATTGTGTCCGTTTCCGCCAAGGACAAGGCCACCGGTAAGGAACAGCAGATCAAGATCCAGGCATCTGGTGGTCTGTCTGACAATGACATCGAAAAGATGGTCAAGGACGCAGAAGCCAACGCAGCAGCCGACAAGGCCAAGCGCGAGCAGGTGGAAGCCCGCAACAGTGCGGAATCCCTTGTGCATCAGGTCGAAAAGTCCCTGTCTGAAGTGGGTGATAAGGTTCCTGCTGCGGACAAGACCGAAGCCGAAGGTGCCATTGCCGCCGTTAAGTCCGCTCTGGAAGGCACGGATGTTGAAGCCCTCAAGAGTGCAACGGAACGCCTGACACAGGCTGCGATGAAGGTGGGTGAAGCCGCCTACAAGGCAGGTCAGGAAGCCGAGGGCGCTGAAGCCGGTGCCAAGGCAGACGAAAAAGACATCGTTGACGCCGACTTTGAAGACGTGAACGAAAACAAGAAGTCCTGATCGGACGCATGCAGCCCGTGAGGCCATGTGACAAGCATGGCCTCAGTGCATTATCTTTCCGGCGTCCGTGCTTTTTATAAGGCGGACGCCGTTTTACATTTTACATTCTGGACAGATGCTGTGCTCATGCAAGAGGCAGCCCCAAGAGGACTTTCATGGCTACTCAGCTTGATTACTACGAAATTCTTGAGGTAACCCGCACGGCCTCTGCCGAGGAAATTAAAAAATCCTATCGCAAGATGGCCATGAAGTTTCATCCCGACCGGAACCCGGGGGATGATGCAGCGGAAGCCAAGTTCAAGGAAATCAATCAGGCTTACGATGTGCTCAAGGACGAGCAGAAGCGCGCCGCCTACGACCGCTTTGGCCATGCTGCGTTTGAAGGGGGGGGGGCTGGCCCCGGCGGGTTCGACTTTAACGGATTTGGTGGCGGCGGTCTGGGCGATATTTTTGAGCAGATGTTCGGGGACATGATGGGCCGCCGTGGTGGGCAGGCCCGCAGTGGGAACGACATCCAGACCCATGTTGAAATCACGCTCGAAGAAGCATTTGCAGGCGTTGAAAAGGACGTGCGGGTTATTACCCGTGTTGCCTGTGATACCTGCCATGGCACGGGTTCCAACAGTGGTGCCGCCGGGGTGGAAACCTGCCCAAGCTGCCATGGGGCGGGCAAGGTGCGTGCCCAGCAGGGCTTTTTTGTGGTGGAACGGGCCTGCCCGACCTGCCATGGCGCGGGCCGCATGGTCAAGGACCCCTGCAAAGCCTGCCGTGGGGAAGGAACTGTGGAGCAGGAACGTACCATAAAGGTGCAGATCCCCGCAGGTGTCGAGGACGGAACCCGCATCCGCCTGACAGGCGAGGGAGAAGCCGGTGGCAATGGTGTGCCGCCGGGTGACCTGTATGTGCATGTTTCCGTTTCCGAGCACTCCATTTTCCAGCGCGATGGTGCCAACGTGTATTGCCGCGTGCCCCTGCGTATGGCGCAGGCCGCTTTGGGGACCGAAATAGAAGTGCCGGTTATTGATGGTAGCCGCACCATTGTTAAAATCCCGGCAGGCACACAGACCGGCGCGCATTTCCGCCTGCGGGGCAAGGGCTTCTCGGTCCTGCGGTCCAGTGCGCGGGGGGATATGTATATTCAGGTCACGGTGGAAACACCGCAGGTGCTGACCAAGCGCCAGCGTGAACTGCTTGAAGAATTTGAGAAAGAAGCGGGCGAGGACATCAAACACAGCCCCGAGCACACAGGCTTCTTCCGCCGCGTGCGTGATTTTTTTGAAGGATCGGAATAACACACATGCGCATTGGTATTGCAGGGATTACAGGCCGCGTAGGGCGTTTGCTGGTTGAGGAAGTGCTGGCAGCCGGGGCGATCGTAGCCGGTGGCACCACCCGTTCGCCCGAGCAGGCCGCGGGCCTGCCTGCGGGTATTCCGCTGTTTACAACCATGTCCGCACTGGCAAAGGAATGCGAGGTTGTGATCGACTTCACGCATGCCGATACGGTTGCGTCGAGTGCGCAGGCGCTGGTTGGTACGGGGGTGGCTTGGGTGCTGGGCACAACGGGCCTTTCCGCACAGCAGAACCAGGCGCTGCGGGATGCTGCGGGTGACATCACCATTGTGCATGCTGCCAACTTTTCCCCCGGTGTCACGCTGGTGCGCCGCCTTGCCCAGATGATGGGGCAGGCCTTGCCAGCAGACTCCTACGATGCGGAAATTGTGGAAATGCATCATAGGCAGAAGGTGGATGCGCCTTCTGGCACAGCACTTGCCATTGGTCAGGCTGTGGCTCTTGGCCGTGGGGTGGCGCTGGAAGACGTGCGTGAAAGCGGGCGTGATGGCCTGACAGGCCCCCGCAAACCCGGTGCCATTGGCTTTGCCGCCCTGCGTGGTGGGCAGATTGTGGGGGAACATGACGTTCTTTTCACATCCGCGGATGAGCAGATTACCCTGTCGCACCGGGCTTTTGACCGGCGTATTTTTGCCACGGGTGCAGTACGCGCCGCATTGTGGGCAAAAGGGCGGGAAGCAGGGCTTTACAGCATGGAAGACGTACTGGGCCTGCCCCCGTTGTAAGGGCCAAAGCAGGCGGCATGGGGCGTGCCCCGCGTCTGGCGCAGGGCTGAAAACAGGGGCTTGTCTTTTGCGCTGGTGGCGTATGGCTCTTGACCATTACTTTCTATGCCGCCATAGGATGCCGTCCCCTTTTTTGGGGATGGTTACCTGTTTTCTTTTTTCACTGGCGTGGGGCGAACGGCACCATCATGCGTAAAGACGGCGATTTTCTGTTTACTTCGGAATCAGTTTCCGAAGGTCATCCCGATAAAGTTGCTGACCGGATCAGCGATACCGTTCTGGACGCGTATCTGGCGGCAGACCCCGAAGCGCGCGTAGCGTGTGAAACGCTGGTAACGACCAACCGTATCGTTCTGGCTGGTGAAGTGCGTGGCCCCGAGTCCGTAACCTCCGAGCAGCTGATCCATCTGGCTCGTGAAGCTGTTAAGGATATTGGGTACGATCAGGCCGGCTTCTCCTGGCGTCATGCCGAAGCTTCCAACTACCTGCATGCTCAGTCTGCTGACATTGCCGTTGGTGTGGACAGCACATCGGACAAGGACGAAGGTGCAGGCGATCAGGGCATCATGTTCGGTTATGCTTCTAACGAGACAGACACCCTCATGCCTGCGCCGCTGTATTATGCGCACCGCATCCTGCACACCATCCGTGACCTGCGTCGCGCTGGTGATGAGCGCGTTGCAGGCCTCCAGCCCGATGCCAAAAGCCAGGTGACCCTGCGTTACGTCAACGGTCGTCCGGTTGGTGCCACTTCTGTTGTGATCTCCACACAGCATGATGAAGGTGCGGACCAGAAAATTCTGCGCGATCGTCTGCTGGACGTAACCCGCAGCGTGCTGCCCGAAGGCTGGATGCCGCCTGAAAGCGAATTCTACGCCAACCCGACCGGCGTGTTCGTTATCGGTGGCCCCGATGGGGACTGTGGCCTGACGGGTCGTAAGATCATTGTGGACACCTACGGCGGTGCAGCCCCCCATGGTGGTGGTGCATTCTCCGGTAAAGACCCGACCAAGGTTGACCGTTCCGCAGCTTATGCCTGCCGTTACCTTGCCAAGAACGTTGTGGCTGCTGGTCTGGCAGACCGCTGCACCATCCAGCTTTCCTACGCTATTGGCGTGTCTCATCCGCTGTCCGTTTACGTGGACCTGGATGAAAGCGGCAAGGATGTGGATGAAGCCCGTCTGGGTGAAATCCTGCGTGAAGTCATGGACCTGACGCCGCGCGGTATTCGCAAGCACCTGCGCCTGAACCGTCCGATCTATGCGACCACATCTGCTTATGGTCACTTTGGCCGTACGCCGGATGACAAGCTGGATACCTTTACATGGGAACGCACCGATCTGGTGGATGCCCTGCGCAGCGCCCTGAAGCGCTGATATAAAGGTAGCGAGTTCATGACGGAGGCAAAAGGTCAGGCCATTGCTGGCCAGCCCGAAGCAGTGGATGTAAAACCCCCGCCGGAAAGGCTGTATGGTCGCCAGCGTGGGCATCCGCTCCGCCCCCGTCAGGAACGCCTGCTGGACGAAACGCTGCCACGCCTGCGGTTTCCGCTGGATAAGGCAGCGGACCCAGCCTCTGTTTTTGGCCATGCGCCACAACAGATCTGGTTCGAGGTCGGCTTTGGTGGGGGCGAGCATGTGCTGGCCCAGACCAAAGCACACCCCGAAGTTGGCTATATAGCCTCCGAAGTTTTTCATAACGGTCTGTGTTCGCTGCTGAACAAGCTTGTGCCTGTTGAGCAGGAAGCCACCGCCCCGCTGCCGGATATGCTCCGCCTGTGGGATGATGATGCGCGTCTGGTGCTGCGGGCCCTGCCCGATGCCAGTCTGGACCGGCTGTTCCTGATGTTCCCTGACCCGTGGCCCAAGGCCCGGCATGCCAAACGCCGGTTTGTGCATCCGCAGAATGTGGAACTCTGTGCCCGTGTGCTCAAACCCGGTGCTGTCTGGCGCGTCGCCAGTGACGACCCGACCTATCAGGCCTGGGTGCAGGAGGTCATGTCCGCACAGCCGTATTTTGAGGCACCACCCCCGGCGACCATCCGCCCCGATGGCTGGTTCCCCACCCGGTATGAGGCCAAGGCCATAGCCGCAGGTCGTCAGCCACTTTACTGGACGTTTATCCGCCGTTAGGCGGTGTCCATCTTCTTTGTTCCGGCTGGTTGCCTCTGCGCGGCATGTTGGCTAATCAGCCGCATTACGTTTTTTGCCGTGCGAAAGGTCCACCCATGAGCCAGACGACGCTTCCTATCCGTCGCGCCCTTATTTCCGTATCCGACAAAGCCGGTCTGCTTGATCTGGCCCGGGCCCTTGTGGCGCAGGGGGCGGAAATCCTGTCCACGGGCGGTTCCGCCAAAGCCCTGCGTGATGCTGGCGTGCCTGTTACGGAAGTGTCGGATTATACGGGGTTCCCCGAAATTCTGGATGGCCGCGTTAAAACGCTGGTACCCAAAATTCATGGGGGTATCCTTGGTCGCCGTGACCTGCCCGCGCATGTCGAGCAGATGAAAGAGCACGGCATTGGCCCGATTGATCTGGTTGCCGTGAACCTCTACCCGTTTGAAAAAACGGTTGCATCGGGCGCCGATGCCGAAACCTGCATTGAAAATATTGATATTGGTGGCCCGGCCCTTATCCGTGCAGCCGCCAAAAACCACGCGCATGTGGTGGTACTGACCGATCCGGCCCAGTACGAAGGGCTGATTGATGCGCTGGGCGATGGTGGCACCACGCTGGACATGCGCCGCTTTTATGCTGGTGCAGCCTATGCTCGCACGGCTGCGTATGATGCGGCTATTGCGGCATGGTTTGCCGCGCAGGCGCAGGATGCGTTCCCCGAACGGTTTGCTCTGGCTGGCCAGCGGGCTGAAATCCTGCGTTATGGTGAAAACCCCCACCAGCAGGCAGCCTTTTACCGCGATGGCAGCACCCGCCCCGGTGTAGCCACGGCCGTACAGGTGCAGGGCAAGGCGCTGTCTTACAACAACATCAACGATACAGATGCCGCGTTTGAGGCTGTTGCCGAGTTTGATGCCCCGGCTGTGGTCATTGTCAAACACGCCAATCCCTGCGGTGTTGCCGTTGCAGACACGCTGACCTCGGCGTGGGATCAGGCCCTGCGGTGTGACCCGGTTTCTGCCTTTGGGGGTATTGTCGCCCTGAACCGTCCGCTGGATGCGGTCACGGCGGAAAAAATTTCCACCATCTTTACCGAAGTCATTGTCGCCCCCGATGCTGCGGACGATGCAAAGGCCCTGCTGGCACGCAAAAAGAACCTGCGCCTGCTGCTGACCGGTGGCCTGCCTGACCCCACCGCTGCTGGTACGGTTGTGCGCTCGGTTGCCGGGGGCTTTCTGGCCCAGACGCGCGATAACGGACGGATTGCTCCCGAAGCGCTGAAGGTTGTCACCAAGCGCGTTCCCACGGAACAGGAAATGCAGGACCTGATCTTTGCCTTCCGGGTGGCAAAGCATGTCAAGTCCAACGCCATTGTGTACGCCAAGGATTGCGCCACGGTGGGCATTGGTGCCGGGCAGATGAGCCGCGTGGACTCCGCCCGCATTGCTGCCAGCAAAAGTGGGGAAGCCGCCAAGGCTGCTGGCCAGTCCACCCCTCTGACGCAGGGTTCCGTTGCTGCCTCCGATGCGTTCTTCCCCTTTGCGGATGGGCTGGAAACCATTGTGGCTGCCGGTGCGACAGCCGTTATACAGCCCGGCGGGTCCATCCGTGATGATGAGGTGATTGCCGCCGCCGATGCCGCAGGCATTGCCATGGTGTTTACTGGTATGCGTCATTTCCGCCACTGACGCGCTATTCCCGCTCTTGCGGGAATAGGCCTTCATGGCAGAGTATGCATACGAGTCTCACGCATTGCCGCGTTCTGCCCCGGTGGGGCAGGGCGCGCCTGTCCTTAGTGGTTGTTTCATGCGCTCTTTGCTTAGTTTGTCTGGTTTGATTCTGGCGTCTTCTGTTGCGGTGGCAGCCCCTGCACATAAGGAGGCGTCCCCCCACGGCACCACCTTTGCCTCCAGGCAGACCGCAACGGAAAAGCAGGCCACAGGCGTATATGACCTGTCCGTGCTGCCGGTGTTTACGGGGAGCGTGGTGCAGTTTCTGCCAGCACCCCACGGCGGCATTGTCGGTTTTGTGCTTGATGATGGCACGCAGGTTTTTGTCTCACCCGAACAGGCCCATACCTTTGCTGGCCTGATCAAGGTTGGGGACAAGGTGGATATTCGCGGTATCAAGGGGCAGATCCTGCCGATTATCCGTGCCTTTAGCGTGGCAAGCCCGCGTGGGCGCACGGTGCAGGACAGCTTTATTGAAATGCCGTTGCACTCCCCCGAAATGATAGCCGGGCCAGACCTTGTGCTGCATGGTGAGGTCTGGATGCCGCTGTATGATGCAGGCGGCCACCTGACGGGTGCCGTGCTCAAGGATCATTCGGTTATCTATCTGTCTCCGCGTGAGGCCGCGCGGGTTTCTGGCCTGCTTAAGGCCGGGCAGACGCTCTATGCTGTGGGTGGTGGCAGTAGTGGTGATCTGGGCATTGCCATTGACGCGCGTGAGATTGGACCTGCAGCGGATAAGCTGATCGGCATTGCCGTGGGCAATGTACCCCCGCCCGGCCCTGCTCCGGGGTCTCCGGGTTATGATCTTATTCCCGGGGCGGATGAGCACTAAGCCATCGAACACAAAGTGTCATGCCACAATGGCGACTACAGAACCGTGGTCGCCATTTTGCGTTAAGCCCCTATGGAAGCATGGAACATGCATGGCATGGACATGGACGAAGGGAGGCCAGAATGGCGTTGATACGGTGGATTATTGTTTTTCTTATTTTTGCTCTGCTGGCATCCCTGTTCGGATTTAATGGTGCGGCCTCGGGGTTCTCGGAAATTGCCAAGGTTCTGCTGTTCGTCTTTGTGGTGCTGCTGATCATCAGCCTGTTTTTTGGTGGTCGTTCGCGCTCGGGGCCGTAAAAAACAGACAGGGCCTGCACGATCTGGTCGTGCAGGCCCTGCAAAAGGCGGAATACCCATGTGTGTATGCCCCCACCTTCCGGCATGGAAGGTGGGGTGTTTTTTAGCCTTCGATCTGGCTGAAGTCGGCAATCAGGCGCATCATACGCACAAGGCGGGACAGGAGTTTGAGCCTGTTCAGGCGGAGTGCGGCATCTGGCGCGTTAACGGTGACATCTTCAAAAAAACGGTCAAGGGGCTGGCGCAGGCTGGCTGCGGCCCGCATGGCATCGGCAAAGTGCTCGGCTGCAAAAGCCTGTTCCACGGCGGGTTCAACTGTTTGTAGCGTTGCATAAAGGGCGCGTTCCTCGTCCTGCTCAAACAGGGTGGGGTCGGGCATGCCTTCATGCGGGCCGTCTTTTTTGTCCTCAATCCGCAGGATATTGGCGGCACGGCGGGTGGCGGCCAGCAGGTTCTGGCCGTCCTCGGTTTCCAGCATGGTCTGCAATGCCTGTGCGCGGGCGAGCAGACGCACGATGTCCGTGTCTTCATTATCGACCGAAATCGCGGCAAGGCAATCATGTCGTGCCCCTTCGGTGCGGACCTGTACGCGCAGGCGCTCGGCAATAAACTGGGGCAGCAGGGCCAGATCCGGTGCAGTGCGCAGGGGTTCGGGCAGGGCTTCTGCCGCCAGCGTGAACAGTTTAACCAGATCCAGCCGCAACCCGTTTTCACGGATCAGGCGGATAATGCCAAGGGCTGCGCGGCGCAGGCCAAACGGATCACCCGAGCCGGATGGTTTTTCGCCAGCGGCAAAAAAGGCCGTCAGCATGTCAAACCGGTCTGCCAGACCCAGCACGACGGAAACCGGGGCTACCGGCACCTCGTCCCCCGGGCCACGCGGTGTGTAGTGCTCGCTAATGGCCTGTGCCACTTCGGGCTGTTCGCCATCATGGCGGGCATAATAACCACCCATGACACCCTGAAGCTCGGGGAACTCCCCAACCATGCCGGTTGTCAGGTCGGTTTTGCTCAACTCGGCAGCGCGTTCACACAACGCGGCAGGGGCGCCAACCATGTCTGCCAGAATAGCCGCAAGGCGTACCATACGGCGGGTACGCTCCCCCTGCGAGCCCAGCTTGGCATGGAAGGTGATGGTGTTCAGCCCTTCCACGCGGGAGGCAAGGCTTTGCTTGCGGTCGAGGTTCCAGAAGTGCCGGGCATCGGCAAAGCGGGCGCGCAGCACGCGCTCATTCCCGCTGACAACCAGAGAGCCATCATCTGTGGGAATGATGTTGGCGACAAAGGCAAAGCGCGGTGCCGCCGAGCCATCGCTGTTGCGTAGGGCAAAATAGCGCTGGTTGACGCGCATGGACACCTGCATGACCTCGGGCGGGAGGTCCATGAAGATCGGGTCGATCTGCCCTAGGAAGGGAACAGGCCATTCGACCAGCCCGGAGACTTCATCCACCAGCCCGGCATCGGGCACAATGCTCAGCCCTTCGGCCTGTGCCAGTGCATTCAGCCCCGTGGTAATGGCTTCACGGCGTTCGGCGGCATGCACCATCACATGGCGTTCATGCAGGCCCTGCTGCCATTGTGCGGCACTGGTTACGTCCATAACACCGGGGTTGAGGAAGCGATGCCCCTCGGTCTGGTTGGAAGCGCTCAGGTTGTGGCCGTTATCGTCTGCCGTAGCCATGGAAAATGGTACGATCTGGCCGTCCAGCAGGCAGACAATCCGCCGCAGGGGGCGGACCCATGTCATGGTGCTGCCAGCACCCCAACGCATGGATTTAGGCCAGGGGAAGCGGCGCAGCAGGTCGGGCATAATGGCGGCAATATGCGCAGCGGCCCCAATAGGGGCTTCCTCACGCTCGAGCACCCAGAACCCGTTCTGCAGGGTCAGGGCGTCCTTGCTCACGCCATGTTTGCGGGTAAAGCCTTCCAGTGCTTTTTCTGGTGCGTTCTCACGCGGGCCACGTTCGGAAACGGTGCGGCCGGGCACCATGGCATCCAGGTTGAGGGAGGCGGCAATCCGGCGGGGGCCGGTATAGCTTCTGGCATCCACAGGGTTGAGCGGGGCCAGCGCCTCGCCCAGCAGGCGGAGCAGGTTTTCGCCGGCCTGCTGCTGCATGCGGGCGGGGATTTCTTCTGAAAAAAGTTCAATCAGCAATTCGGGCATGGTCTTATTTGTCCTCGCCTGCCAGCCAGGTTTCGCAACACAGTTTTGCCAGTGTGCGCACCCGGCCAATATAGGCCGCGCGTTCGCTTACGCTGATGACGCCGCGGGCATCAAGCAGGTTGAACAGATGGCTGGCCTTAAGGCACTGGTCATAAGCAGGCTGGGCAACGCCTGCCTCGGCCAGTGCAACACTTTCCTTTTCCGCATCGCTAAAGTGCTGGAAAAGGCGTTCCGTGTTGGCCAGTTCAAAATTATGGCGTGAGTAATCCTGCTCGGCCCGCAGGAACACATCGCCGTAGGTCAGGCCTGCGCCATTGTAGTCGAGGTCGTACACGTTTTCCACGCCTTGCACATACATGGCCAGGCGTTCCAGCCCGTATGTCAGCTCCGTGGAGGGCAGGGTTACGGGAATACCGCCAACCTGCTGGAAATAGGTGAACTGCGTGACCTCCATGCCATCGCACCACACTTCCCAGCCCAGGCCCCATGCGCCAATGGTCGGGTTTTCCCAGTCATCTTCCACAAAGCGGATATCGTGCTTGTCGGGGTCAATCCCGATGGCACGGTAGCTGTCCAGCAGCAGTTTCTGGCTTTCTTCGGGAGTGGGTTTAAGTAGGACCTGATACTGGTAGTAATGCTGGAGGCGGTTGGGGTTTTCCCCGTACCGTCCATCGGACGGGCGGCGGCAGGGCTGCACGTAGGCGGCCTTCCAGGGTTTGCTCCCCAAAGCCCGCAGCGTTGTGTGGGGGGAAAGTGTGCCTGCACCTATTTCCTGATCATAGGGCTGGAGAATGGCGCACCCCTGTTTTGACCAGAACTGGTGCAGGGTCAGGATAAGGTCCTGAAAGGAGAGGGGCCGCTCTGTGGGGCGGGGAGACGCCGGGTCCATGGTATGGATGAAACTCCGCAATATGACGGTCAGGTTGAATGTGCGCAGGGCACGCGTGGCCACACCATACAGCCCCACGCGCCAGACCGGAAGAGAAGGCAGGCCTTATGGCAGGGTTTCCTTTGTGGGGGTCTCTCTTGTAACAGGCTTGTGGGCGCGCCACATCTTGGCCAGAGTGTTCTGGCACAAAGCTCTGGTGCTGTAATTGGCCCGGCAGGGCGGGAAGGTATGGAATGACAAACGAAGAACGCGACCTTATTGAAAAATTTATGGCCCGTGTTGGTGGAGCCGCCCAGAATGGCTTTGGCAGCGTACCCGCAAGCCAGCCCAACCTGCCCGCGATTGACCCACAGGCAGACCAGTTTATCGCGCAGGAATTCCAGAAATACCCAGAAGCCCGCTACCGCGTGACCCAGATGGCCGTGGTGCAGGAAGCCGCACTGGTGCAGGCGCAGAATCGGATCCAGCAGCTTCAGTTCCAGCTTCAGCAGGCGCAGCAGGCCTTGCAGGCGGCACAGCAGCAGAGCAATGCCGGGCAGCAGAAGTCTGGCGGGTTTTTTGGTGGCCTGTTTGGTGGCGGGCAGTCTGCCCAGCCGCAGTCCGCACCGCCTCCGGGCTGGGGTGGGCGTCCGGCTATGCCGCCGCAGTATCAGCCGCAGCCTATGCCTTATGGCATGCAGCCTTCTGCGTTCTCGGGTGGGTCAGGCTTTTTGGGCAGCGCGCTGACAACAGCCACAGGTGTTGCCGGGGGCATGCTGGCGGCCAATGCACTCACCAGCCTGTTTAGCGGCCACCATGATGGCGGTATGGGCGATGGTGGCATGGGTGGCGCAACCACCAACGAAACCATTGTGAACAATTACGGCGATACAGGCGCAGACCCCTTTGCAGGCGCTGGCGTGCAGGCTGATCAGGGCTTTGATGCCGGTGGTGGCGATTGGGGCGGAGATGCTGGTGGAGACTGGGGCGGTGGTGACGATCAGAGCTTCTGATCCCCGGTTTTTCTAACCACACAAACCAGACAGGGGGCGGTGCGCAGGCATCGCCCTTTTTTTGTGTGCGGAGCTGCCGGTAAGCTCTGCGGTTAGCCCGAAGTGTTGGGTCGGGCCATGGACTGGATGAGGTCCAGCATTTTCTGCCGCAAGGCTTTGTCGGGGATCTGGTAATAGGCCCGTACCAGATCGAGTGTTTCTTTTCTGGCCAGCAGGTCCTGCTCGTCCGCCATGGCCTGTGTGGTGGGGGTAGGTGGAACAGGGGCAGATAGGGGAGGGGGCGCACCAAAAGGCTTGCGTGTTTCGGCAAATCCTGTGGTGGTTATGCCGGTGGCCGGGTTGAGCATATCATCAAAAAAGAAGCTGATCGGCACGTCCAGCGCAGTTGCAATATCGTACAGCCGGGAAGCCCCAACCCTGTTGGTGCCCCGTTCGTATTTTTGGATCTGCTGGAAAGTAACCCCAAGTGCTTCGCCCAGCTTTTCCTGCGATAGCCCCAGTAATGTCCTGCGTAGCCGAATACGTTTGCCAACATGGGCATCTATTGTTTCGGCATGCGTGGATATCGTGGAGGCTGGATCCGTCAAAGGCTCGGTTTTGCTCACGACTGGATTTTTTCCCGCGGCTGTAAAGGCTGGAACAAGATGACGGATAACATGTAATCTTAACGTTTCATAAAGGAAAATTGGGAACGTTCGAGAAAAGCATGAAATACTGCCGCCATAACAATGCCTGCCTGTTTTAAAGCTGTGTTTTACTGTTGGGAGGACTGGTCGCGTGCTGGTGATCGCGGCGGGGCAGGCAGGCCAATACTAGCACCATAACACATAGGCCCAGCGGAATGGACTGTCCCATCCTGCCAAACAAGGTTGGCGGAAGTGAGGCAGGGAGTGCCACAGTCAGCACGCCCGCCTTACCCCATTCCAGATGGTCCAGCATATGGCCCATACCGTCATAGGCGGTGGAAATACCGGTATTGGCAGCGCGGGCCACAGGAAGCCCTTCCTCCACAGCCCGTAAACGCACGGAGGACAGGTGCTGGCGCGGGCCTGCACTATTACCAAACCAGGCATCGTTCGTTACGTTTGCCAGCCACCGGGGGCGGTCATGCGCATTGACCACATCGCCCGAAAAAATAACCTCGTAGCATACAAGGGGGCCCACTGCGGGAATATCGGGCAGGTGCCATGTCTGTGGGCCGGGGCCTGCGGCCATACCGCCCTGGGGCACAATCTGCAGGGGAATGAAGGGGGGCTGATATTCACCAAACGGCACAAGCCGGGCCTTGTCATACACGGCTTCTATGCTGCCATCTGGTGCGAGTGCCATAACCGAGTTGCGGTAATGCCCTGCATCATCCATGCGGAGCGCACCAATAATGCCCGCATCGGCACCAACCGCCCATTCCATAATGGCCTGCCGCGCACGGGGGCTGTCCTGCAGCAGGTCATAACCGGGGAAAGCGGTTTCGGGCCAGAGGAACACAATGGGGCGGAACCGCTCACCTGGTTTGCGCTGTGTTGTCTGCAAGGCTTGTGCAGCCTGCACGCCCTGTGCGGTCAGATGCAGGTAGCGGGTAAAAATATCACGCGGGCTCTGCCTGCCTATTTTTTCGGATTCAGGGACATTGCCCTGCACAATGACGGCAATGGGACCGGGCTCGCTGGTGGGGTGCACGGTATAAAGCCGTAGAGTACCCGCTATGCACCACAGTAGCATAGCAGCAATGGAGCCTGCAAAAACACGCCTGCGTATGGCAGACGGCAGGGGGGCAGGGGCGTTATGGGTGCCAAGCAGCCGATCTGCCCAGCGGGCGAGCGGTGTCTGGTCCAGAAGGGCTGTCCCGCAGAGCAGGGCGAGTAGGACCAACGCAAGGGTCAGGCCATCTTCCCCCATCCACGCGGCAGGCTGGATCAGCAGCGTGCCTATGGGGCCGGGTATGGCAAGGCAGCTCCCCAATGCGTTCCATGTAAAACCACTGAAGATGAAGGTACGCCCCATATCAAACAGGGTCCACAGGGCGGCAAAGGCGCTCAGGCGGCGCAGGCCGGGGGGTAGTCGCGTGCATAATGCAGCAGGGACCGCCACAGTAGGGGCCAGAATGAGCGCGCAGCCAAGGGAGGGGAACGGTACAAACCACCAGAACTCATCTGCCCTGATCAGCACCGCATTGACCAGCCAGTACAGACCGGCGGCATAAAAACCAAACCCGAACAGGGCGCCTGTCCATGCGGCATGCCGCCAGTTCCGGGTCGTGTTGAGCCTTTGCCCAAGCAGCCCAAAGCCAAGGAGGAGGATTGGCAGAATATGGAGCGGTGGCAGTGCCAGCGTGGATATGCCACCAAGCCCCAGCATAAAGACGACAAAATAAAGAGTTTCCCGTTTTGGACAAAAGCGGGAAAACACGTTTTTTGAGGGCATGAGGGTGCTCATGGCACAGGCGGGCTGCCCGCCGGCCTGATGAATCCGTTAAAGATCAGGATGACGGGCAACTTGCCGTAAGTGGCTTAGTCCAGCGCATCGCGCAGGCGGCGTTCGTAATGACGGTAATATTTATCCGCCAGCAGTTCGCTCTTTACCAGAATGGCCACATCGGTGGTGTTGAACTGCGGGTCAATAACCGCGCCGTCCCCCACGTAGCCACCAAGGCGCAGATACCCTTTGATAAGGGGCGGAAGCCCCACAAGGCAGCGGCGTACATTCAGCGTATGCGGGTCCGTGCGCAGCATTTCCACGCGGCGGTTTTCCAGCGCACGCACGCGCAGGGCAGGGGGAGCCAGATGGTTGTGGTACAGATAGGTCAGCTCATCTGCAATCTGGTCCGGGTCCGTGCAGGGCAGGCTGGCGCAGCCAAACAGCAGGTCTATGCGGTGCAGGAAGATGTAGGAGGCAATACCCCGCCACAAAAGCTGCATGGCCGCCCGGCCACGGTAGTTTTTATCCACGCATGAACGCCCGACTTCCAGCAGGCGACCGGGGAATTCCTTGAGCGGGGTAATGTCGTATTCGTTGGAAGAATAGAAGCGCCCGATCTTCTGGGCCGCATCCCCCTGAACAAGGCGGTAGGTCCCCACAACACCGCGTGCATCCGAGGCAATGGCATTGTCGATGACCAGAAGGTGGTCGGCAACGCTGTCAAACTCGTCAATATCACGCTTCAGGCGCAGGGTTTCCGGGCTGGGGTGAGCGCCCATTTCCTCATAAAAAACGCGGTAGCGCAGGGCTTGTGCTGCGTCGCGTTCATCATCGGTTTCAGCAATGCGGACACTCAGGCTGCCGCCATGCAGTTCGGGAAAGCGTGAGCGATCCAGATCAAGCGTGGAAAGCCCGCCTGTGGTTTGTGTGGAACTCATGTCTGCTCTCCCTTGCGGCGTGAGCGGGGCGTTGTTTTGCCCGCGGAAGCACTGGCTGCGGACTGGCGTTTTTTACCAAACAGCTCCAGCCGCATGGAGACAAACTCGAATCCAAGCCGGTCTGCCACCTTCATCATGAAGGCCTCATGTTCGGGGTCTTCAAACTCGATCACTTTCCCGTTATCCACGTCGATCAGGTGATAATGGTGCCGACCATGTTCCGTTGCTTCGTACCGAGCACGTCCGCCGCCAAAGTCCCGGCGTTCCAGAATGCCTTTTTCCTCAAGCAGGCGCACCGTGCGATACACGGTTGCCACCGAAATGCGGGAGTCCAGCACAGCCGCGCGGCGGTACAGTTCTTCCACATCCGGGTGGTCGTCTGCTTCGGAAAGAACACGGGCGATAACGCGCCGTTGTCCGGTCATTTTCAGGCCGTGTTCGATACACAGCTGCTCAATCCGTGATTCTGCCGCTTGTACCTTCAAGGTCACAAACCCTGCCTAATGTTATCATCTCTGCGTTCGTCATTCAGGTAGCCGAAGTCAGAGGTGTTTGTCCAATTTTACACGATCATACAGTTTTTTTATGGTGTGTATGCCTGCCTGTATGATGCTGGCGTGTCATTTTTTCCCTCTGAAGGAGGAAAATCCGCATGAATGAGACCCTGATCCCGGGACAGGACGAGCCTGCCAGCACGGCGGTTCTGGATATTACGGGGGAAAAATGCCCCATGACCTTCGTACGCACCCGGCTGGCGCTGGATGTTCTGCCCCCCGGTGGCCTGCTGGCGGTGCGGCTGATGGGGGAGGAACCACACCGTAATGTCAGCCGCTCCGCGCGAGCACTCGGGCACGTTGTTCTGGCAGAAGCCCCCCAGCCGGATGGAAGTGTGGTGCTGACAATCCGCAAAAAAGAAGCCGCATCCGCTTCGGCCTGACAAAAACAGACACTCAGCAGATGCGGCCCGCCTGATACCGCTGGGCTTGGCCCTGTGGCTGGCCTAGTTGTTCATGGCTTCAAAGAAGTCATTGTTGGTTTTGCTGTATTTCAGCTTGTCGAGCAGGAAGTCCATGGCATCCATGGTGCCCATGGGCGCCAGAATCCGGCGCAGCACCCACATTTTGGACAGGGTTGCCCGGTCAACCAGCAGTTCTTCCTTACGTGTGCCGCTCTTGGTGATGTCAATGGCGGGGAAGGTGCGCTTGTCGGCCAGCTTGCGGTCAAGGACAAGTTCGGAGTTACCCGTGCCCTTGAACTCTTCAAAGATCACTTCGTCCATGCGGCTGCCGGTATCAATCAGGGCGGTGGCGATAATGGTCAGGGAGCCACCTTCCTCAATATTACGGGCCGCACCAAAGAAGCGCTTGGGCCGCTGCAGGGCGTTGGCGTCCACACCACCGGTCAGCACCTTGCCCGATGAGGGCACAACCGTGTTGTAGGCGCGGGCCAGACGGGTAATGGAATCGAGCAGGATCACCACATCGCGCTTGTGTTCCACAAGGCGTTTGGCTTTTTCCAGCACCATTTCGGTTACCTGCACATGGCGGTGGGCGGGTTCGTCAAAGGTAGAGGCAATGACTTCGCCGCGCACGGAGCGGGCCATGTCGGTCACTTCCTCGGGCCGTTCGTCAATGAGCAGCACAATCAGGAACACTTCGGGGTGGTTGGCCGAAATGGAAGAGGCAATGCTCTGGAGCATGACCGTTTTGCCCGAGCGTGGGGGCGCCACGATCAGGGCGCGCTGGCCCATGCCAATGGGGGATACCAGATCGATCACCCGCGGGGTGAAGTCCTTCTGGGAGCCCTTTTTGTTGTTTTTGTCGCCCTTGGGTTCAGGGGCAGTGGCCTGACTTTCCACTTCCATCTGGAGGCGGCGCTCGGGGTAGAGCGGGGTCAGGTTGTCAAAGTTGATCCGGTGGCGGACGGCATCGGGGGACTCAAAATTGATCGTGTTGATCTTGAGCATGGAGAAGTAGCGTTCGCCATCACGCGGGGCGCGAATCTGCCCTTCAACCGTGTCACCCGTGCGCAGGCCAAAACGGCGGACCTGTGTGGGGGAGATGTAAATATCATCCGGGCCGGGAAGGTAGTTGGATTCGGGCGCACGCAGGTATCCAAACCCGTCATGCATGATCTCAAGCGTGCCCTCGCCATAAATGGCCTGATCATTATCCGCCAGCGTTTTGAGGATGGCGAACATCATGTCCTGCTTGCGCAGGGAGGACGCGTTTTCGATATTCAGGTCTTCAGCGCAGGCCAGAAGGTCGGCTGGGGACTTGGCCTTGAGTTCCGCAAGATGCATCTAATAAATGCCCTGACTGGCAAGAGAAGTTCAAAAGGGGAAGGTCCGGATCGTTCCATGCTACGGCAGAGCCGGTCGGGGAGACCGGAAGCAGGCATGCCTGATAAGGCAAGGCCGAGCCAGAAGGAACCTGACGGGAAGGAATACCGCTGGGCAGGTGAAGTCAGCCAGCGTCTGGGGCCGGATACTACTCGGGGTGGAATTGCGCGTCAACACAGGAATGGGGCGGGCGCACCAGCGGCCAGAGGCTACTTGATGCCGCCCAGCCAGCCCTTTTTCCAGAACCATAGCAGCGGCAGCACAATGGTGGTTGCCATGAGCCCGAGCGAGTACCAGTAGCCAAAAGACCAGTTCAGTTCCGGTATGTCTTTGAAGTTCATACCGTAAATGCCAGCGATCAGGGTGGGGGCAACCCCAATGAAGCTGACAACGGTCAGTACCTTCATCACCCCGTTCTGTTCGATGTTGATGAACCCAAGGGTGGCATCAAGCAGAAATTCAACCTTGTCCTGTGACTGGGAGACATACGCATCGAGCGAGGACAGGTCGTGGCTGACCGATGTAATGCGCGCGCGCAGAATGCCCGACAGCGCATAGGCGGCCGTTGTTTTGCCGTCCTCCTCC
The DNA here is from genome assembly GCF_002153575.1 of Acetobacter sp. DsW_54. Taxonomy (NCBI): domain Bacteria; kingdom Pseudomonadati; phylum Pseudomonadota; class Alphaproteobacteria; order Acetobacterales; family Acetobacteraceae; genus Acetobacter; species Acetobacter sp. DsW_54. Next base: position 60,919 of record NZ_JOPD01000012.1, on the reverse strand, counting down.
GGTGCTGCCGTGGCAAGGGGTGTCGGGGGGGCGGTGCGGGGGGTGCACAGGGCAAACCCTGTGACCGGAATGGCAGAAGCGGTTTTACGGCTTTCCCCAAGGAACAGGGCAATGCGCTCCATGCCCAGCAGTGTGTCCCGCATGCGTGAGCACAGGTTCCCTGCCTCCCCAACCCGCTGGAGCAGGTTGCGCTGCCACACGGCCACGTTGCGGATGGGGGTCTGCTGCGTGCGGGCGCGAAAAATATCGTGTGAGAGTGTGTCCAACAGGTTGCCCATGCTTTCCAGAATATCGGCCAGCCGGTCCACAATGGCTTCAATCAGGGCGACCAGTATCTCGCCCGAATGGAGTAGGGTGTCGTGCTGGGGCGGGATCTCGGTTGGCGGGGGCTGTGCGCTCTGGCGCTCCGGTGCGGTGTGCGGTGGAGGCATGGCGGAGGTCACGCAGTCCGCCACAAGCTGGGCTACGGTCTCGAACGCCAGATAGAACTGGAAGCGGATGGTAAAAAGCCGCTTTTCGGTCAGGATAAAACCCACCGGCATGGTCTGGAAATCCGACCCGCTTTTGCGCAGCAGGGGGGAGGACAGAAAAGCCGCACCGTTGCGCACACTGATACGTGATGAACTTTCGATCGCGCTCAGGTCTTCCAGTGAGGGAATGGGCTGGCCGCAGAGTTTTTCCGCCAGAGCCAGTTCCTGGGGGGTGGGGTTGAGAAGATCCAGCCAGACAGCATTTTTGGCATCGTCTTCCGTTTCAACGGCGCGAGCAGGCATACCGGGCCTGTGGGCCAGAAACATGCGATTCTCCCAGTTTGTGCCCTATGGGCCTGTACAGCTGTATTTTCCGGTTCTGGCGGCAGCCAGCCGGAGCCCATGTATGCCCCAAGTATGACGCCTTTGTTGGGTTTATGGCAAGATGACCACGCGGGACCGTGCAATGCGGCGGCGCATCTGGTAAGCCATTTTGCCAGTTGAAAAGAACAAAACATGTGGCATCCCAGCAGGGCGCGCCATGGGGTTAAAGGAGCGGCAGAACGACTAATGGCGAACCCGATCGAACACGGCGGCGCAGCGGCGCAGAGCAATTCCTTCAGGCAGCAGCCTGATGAGCACGGTCATTTTGGTGGCCGGTACGGTGGTCGCTTTGTGGCCGAAACGCTCATGCCGCTTATTCTGGAACTGAATGAGGCGTACGAGGCTGCAAAGGCCGATCCCGCTTTTCATAAGGAACTGGTATATTACCAGACCGATTATATTGGTCGGCCCAGCCCGCTATGGTTCGCCCGCCGCATGACCGAAGCGTTTGGGGGGGCAAAAATCTACCTCAAGCGTGAAGAGCTCAATCACACCGGTTCGCACAAGCTCAATAACGTCATGGGGCAGATCCTGCTTGCCCGCCGCATGGGCCGCACCCGCATTGTGGCAGAAACCGGGGCCGGCCAGCACGGTGTGGCCACCGCAACCGTATGCGCCCTGTTTGGCATGAAATGCGTGATCTACATGGGTGCTACCGATGTGGAGCGGCAGAAGCCAAACGTGTTCCGCATGCGCCTGCTTGGGGCGGAGGTTGTGCCCGTAACGGCTGGGGCCGGTACGCTCAAGGACGCCATGAACGAAGCCATGCGGGACTGGGTGGCCAATGTGGCCGACACCTACATGCTGATCGGCACCGTGGCTGGCCCGCACCCGTACCCCGCCATGGTGCGTGATTTCCAGAGCGTGATCGGGGAGGAAACCAAAGTGCAGATGCAGGCCGCCGAAGGCCGTCTGCCCGATGTGGTGGTGGCCGCCATTGGGGGTGGCTCCAACGCCATGGGGATTTTTTACCCGTTCCTTGATGATGTGTCCGTGCGCCTGATTGGCGTGGAAGCCGCAGGCCACGGGCTGGATAGTGGCAAAACCGCTGCCTCCATCGAGCGTGGCCGCCCCGGTGTGCTGCACGGCAACCGCACCTACCTGCTACAAAACGCGGATGGCCAGATTGACGAGGCGCATTCCATCAGCGCCGGGCTGGACTACCCCGGTGTCGGCCCCGAACATTCCTGGCTGAACGATATAGGGCGCGCGGAATACGTGGGTGCGACCGATACCGAGGCGCTGGAAGCCTTCCAGCTCTGCACAAAGCTGGAAGGGATTATTCCCGCGCTCGAATCGGCGCACGCCATTGCCTATGCGGCCAAGATTGCCCCCACCTTGTCCAAGGACACACTGCTGGTGGTGAACCTGTCCGGCCGGGGGGACAAGGACATCTTTACTGTTGCCGAACATCTGGGAGTCTCGCTGTGAGCCGTATTGCCGCCCGTTTTAAAGCCCTTGCTGCCCAAGGCCGTGGTGCGCTCATCCCTTATCTGGAAGCGTATGACCCGGACCGGGAGACTTCTCTGGAGCTGTTCCGTGCCATGCCAGCGGCTGGTGCCGACCTGATCGAAGTTGGCATGCCTTTTTCCGACCCGTCGGCCGATGGTCCGGTTATTCAGGCTGCCGCCCTGCGTGGGCTCAAGGCTGGTGCCACGCTGGTTGGCGTGCTGGATATGGTGGCCGAATTCCGTAAGGGGGATGATGAAACCCCGGTGATTCTGATGGGGTATGTCAACCCGGTTGAATCCTACGGTTACGAGCGCTTCTGCAAGGATGCCGCCGCCGCAGGGGTGGATGGGCTTATTCTGGTTGACCTCCCCCCCGAGGAAGGCGCGGTTATCGCCGCTCCCGCACAGGCTGCGGGGCTGGACATCATTCGTCTGGTTGCCCCCACCACGCCGGATGCCCGTCTGGAGTATGTGCTGGGGCATGCATCGGGCTTTGTGTATTATGTGAGCATTGTGGGTATTACGGGCACCCGCTCGGCCAGTGCGCATGACCTTGCTGGTGCTATTCCCCGCATACGTGCCGCCACAGACCTGCCCATAGCCATTGGCTTTGGCGTTCGCACGCCCGAGCAGGCCGCGCAGGCTGCCAGCATTGCCGATGGGGCCGTTGTGGCCTCGGCCCTGCTGGCGACACTGGCGCAAACGCTGGATGAACAGGGGCGCGCCACACCCCAGACCCTGCCGCGTGTGCTGGAGCAGATCCGTGGTCTGGCACAGGCAGTCCGTGCTGCGGGCCAGCAGCCGGAATGACATGCGGCCGTGACTGCCCATGACCAATAAGCAGCGTATTGTTGTTGTGGGCGGTGGCCCGGCCGGGCTTGCCGCAGCCGAATACCTGGCCGACTGCGGGTTTGGTGTGCAGGTTATGGAGCGCATGCCAAGCCTTGGCCGCAAGTTTCTGATGGCTGGGCGGGGTGGGCTGAACATTGCCCATTCCGAAGCGCATGGGACGGTGCTGGAGCGCTATGGCCCAGCCAGCTCCTGGCTGCGGCCCGCGCTGGACGCGTGGACCATGCAGAACATCCGGGACTGGATGGCAGGGCTGGGGCAGGAGAGCTTTATTGGCTCCTCTGGCCGGGTCTTTCCCGTGGGGATGAAGGCATCCCCCCTGCTGCGGGCATGGCTTGCCCGCCTGAATGCCGCTGGCGTGACCTTCCAGACCCGTGCGGACTGGCAGGGTTGGGGGGCGCATGAACAGCTCCTGTTTAACCTGCAACAGGCAGGGGAGGGAGCACCCCACAAGGCTGAACTGGCGGCAGATGCCGTAGTGCTGGCTCTTGGTGGGGCAAGCTGGCCACGGCTTGGCAGTTCCGGTGGCTGGGTGCCCCTGCTGCAACAGCGTGGGGTGGACGTTGCCCCATTAGAGCCTGCCAATTGCGGGTTCTGCGCCCCATGGTCCGCCTTTTTTGCCGAGCGTTTTGCCGGCACCCCCCTAAAACCTGTAGCCCTGACATTTGAAGGCAGGCGTGTGCGGGGTGAAATTGTGCTGACCCGCACAGGCATGGAAGGGGGCGCGCTCTATGCACTCTCCCGCGCCGTGCGGCAGGCCATAACCGCGCAGGGGCAGGCAACCGTGCTGTGCGACCTGCGCCCCGACCTGAGCGAACAGGACCTGCTGGACAGGCTGCGCGCCACCCGAATGCGGGAGAGCCTGAGCAACCGCTTGCGCAAGGCCATAAAGCTGGCCCCCGCAGCTGTAGCACTGCTGCGGGAGGCAAGGGACGTGCTGCCAGCAGACCCGCGTGCTCTGGCAGCCCTGATCAAGGCCTTACCCGTTACTTTTTACGCGCCAGAGCCGCTGGTCCGCGCCATTTCCACCGCCGGAGGGATTACGCAGGCAGCGTGTGACGAATCCTTTATGCTCAGGGCGCTGCCCGGTGTGTTTGTTGCGGGCGAGATGCTGGACTGGGAGGCCCCGACCGGGGGCTACCTGCTCCATGCCTGCCTTGCCACCGGCCGTGCGGCGGCAAAGGGGGCAGAGGCATGGTTGCGCAAGGGTGGGGCAAGGCGGTATCCCCTCCAACCATGAACAGCATGATTACAATGGGGGAGGTGCCGGGGGGCGGTCCGGCACAGATGGACCTTGGCGAACTTCTGGCTACGCGTCTGCTGGTTCAGGGGAACTCCGGGTCGGGCAAGTCGCATCTTCTGCGGCGCTTGCTGGAGCAGTCTGCCCGTATGGTGCAGCAGGCCATTATTGACCCCGAAGGCGATTTTGTCAGTCTGGCTGAAAAATTCGGCCATCTGGTCATAGATGGTGCCGATCATTCAGAAATGGCCCTGCATGCCGCAGGGGAGCGCATGCGCATGCACCGCGCGTCCGTTGTGCTGAACCTGGAAGGGTTGGATGCGGACCAGCAGATGCGCTGGGCGGCGGCTTTTCTGGGCGGTATGTTCGAGGTGCCGCGCCAGCACTGGTACCCTGTGCTGGTGGTGGTGGACGAGGCCCAGCTGTTTGCACCCGCCGCAGCGGGCGAAGTATCGGATGAGGCCCGCCGGGCTTCCCTTGGCGCCATGACCAACCTGATGTGCCGTGGGCGCAAACGTGGCCTTGCCGGTATTATTGCAACGCAGCGTCTGGCCAAGCTGGCCAAGAACGTGGCGGCGGAAGCCTCCAACTTTCTGATGGGCCGCACGTTTCTGGATATCGACATGGCGCGTGCTGCCGACCTGCTGGGCATGGAGCGCAGGCAGGCCGAAGCGTTCCGGGACCTCGCACGTGGCACGTTTGTTGCCCTTGGTCCGGCCCTGAGCCGCAGGCCGCTTTCGGTCCGTATTGGTGCGGTGGAAACCGAAAGCCGCTCGGCCGGGCCGGTGCTTGCCCCCTTTGAGCCGCCAACCGCGCCGGTGCACGAGCTTATTCTGGCCCCCGTGCCGGTGCATGACCTGCCCGCCCGCCAGCGCAAGGCCCCCGCTCCTTCCGCCCCCGACCTACTGACGCAGCTTGCTGCCCACGGGGAGGCACAGGCCAGTGTGCAGGCCGAGCAGGAGCAGGAGGAAGATACGGCAGAAACCCAGGCCGAGCGCGAAGCCCGCATGACCGCCATCCTGCGTGACATGATGGAGGATGAGGATTCGTCCTTCAGGCCCGTGCCCGTTCTGTATCAGGACTTTCTGGTGCGTTGCCGTATTGCCGGGCTGGGGCGCAATGCGCTGGACCTGCGGCGCTTCAACCGCGCGCTGGCCACAGCACGCAGTGGGGTGAGCGAAGATACCTCCTCCTCCACGCAGTGGCAGGAGGCCGAAAGCCGCGCATCGTCCCTGCCGGAAGATTTGCAGGCGGTCTTTCTGTTCTTGGCCCGCGCGGCCATTGAGCGCACGCCATGCCCGTCCGACGCCCAGATTGCCAAGGTATATGGCACGGTTTCCACCGGACGCGCCCGCCGCCTGCTGGCATGGCTGGAGGACCAGAATCTGCTCGTATTGCGGGCCGATGGCATGGGGCGGCGGGTGCTGACCTTTATAGGAACAGGGTGGGAAACACTGCCCGGTATGGCCGATAGCTGACCAGTCCGCCCGTTTTGTGGGCAAAAGGCGCAAAAGAACACGCCCGCGGGCATGACGGGCGGAGCGGGGAGTGCTATAGCCCGAGGCATGACGGACGACCCGCCCTTTAGCCCGGCCCTGCTGCCTGCTGGCTTTGTAGATCTGCTCACCCCCGATGCCCGAACGGAAGCGCGGGGTGTGGCCACTCTTATGGATGTGTTTGCCTCCCACGGCTACGACAGCGTCCGCCCGCCTCTTATGGAGTTTGAGGAGACCTACCTTGCCGGTGCAGGGGTGGCTCTGGCGGAGCAGTGCTTCCGGGTCATGGACCCTGATACGCGGCGCATGATGGTCCTGCGCCCAGACATTACCCCCCAGATCGCCCGTATGGCTGCGACTCGCGTTGCCGGGTCGCCGCGCCCGCTCCGTGTCTCTTACGCCGGACCGTGTGTTGTGGTGGCCCCTGTGGCGGCGGAGGAAAGCAGCCGCCAGATCATGCAGACCGGCATAGAGCTGATCGGCCCGGATTCCCCCGAAGCAGATGCCGAGGTCATGTCTATCGGGGCAGAAGCGCTCATGCGTCTGGGTGTGAAGGATGTCTCCTTCGACCTGACCATGCCGCCCTTTATTCCCGCCCTGCTGGAAGAGGCCGGTGTGCCCGCCGCCCAGCGCCCGGCACTTATGCGCGCGCTTGACCGCAAGGATGCCGCAGCCGTGGCCCAGCATGGGGGTGCATTGGCCGCCACGCTTATTGCCCTGCTGGATGCCACCGGGGCTGCCGAACATACTGTGGCGCAACTGGCAGAACTGACCCTGCCCCCCAAGGCCCGCATTGTTCTGGACCGGCTGATTGATACGGTTGCAGCCGTGCGCGAAATCTGCCCGGACCTGCGCATGACTGTGGACCCGGTGGAGTTCCGGGGCTGGAAGTACCATACCGGCGTATGCGTAACCCTTTTTGCCGTCGGCCGCTCGGAAGAGCTGGGGCGTGGCGGGCGTTATCTTTGCAATGATAACGAACCGGCCTGTGGGTTAACCCTGCGCCCCGATGTGCTGTTCCGCATGATCCCCCCCACACCAGCCCGCGCACGCGTGTATCTGGCAGCAGATGCCAGCAGGCAGGAAGCAGCAGCTTTGCGTTCGCAGGGATACGCCACGGTGCGGGGCTTTGCAGCCGGAGCACAGGCCGAGGCCGAGGCGCGGCATTTGGGCTGTGGCATCATTCTTTCAGGCACTCAGCGGGTGGATCTGGCCTGAGGGCTTGCCCTCGGGTGCGATTTTTTTCTTTTTGACCAGCAGGCAGTTTTTTTCAGGAGCAGACCGTCTATGTCCAACGTAACCGTGATCGGCGCCCAGTGGGGCGATGAAGGCAAAGGCAAAATTGTTGACTGGCTCGCCAGCCGGGCCGACGTGGTGGTGCGTTTTCAGGGTGGTCACAACGCCGGCCATACGCTGGTGGTTGGCAATCAGGTTTACAAGCTGTCGCTCCTGCCTTCAGGCGTTGTGAGCGGTAAGCTGGGCATTATCGGCAATGGCGTTGTGGTGGACCCGCAGGCTCTGCTGGCTGAAATTGCCCGCATTGGCGAACAGGGGCTGAAGGTTACGCCCGAAACCCTGAAAATTGCTGAAAACGTGCCCCTGATCCTGCCCGTGCATGGTGCGCTTGACCGTGCGCGTGAGGCAGCCCGTGGCGACCGCAAGATCGGCACCACAGGGCGCGGCATTGGCCCTGCGTATGAAGATAAGGTGGCCCGCCGAGCCATCCGCCTGTGCGATCTGGCAGAGCCTGAAACGCTGGACTGGAAGCTGGACGAACTGCTCCTGCACCACAACACCCTGCTGGCAGGCCTTGGTGCGGAGACCTTCTCCAAGGAAGACCTGCTTGCCTTCCTGAGCGATGTTGCCCCCAAGGTGCTGCCCTACATGGCTGCAACATGGGACATTCTGGACGATGCCCGCCGCAATGGTCGCCGTATCCTGTTTGAAGGTGCGCAGGCCGTTATGCTGGACGTGGACCACGGGACGTACCCGTTTGTGACCAGTTCCAACACTGTTGCCTCCAATGCGGGCACGGGGGCTGGCATGGGGCCGTCTGCTGCGGGGTTTGTGCTGGGTATTGCCAAGGCATACTGCACCCGCGTGGGTGAGGGGCCGTTCCCGACCGAACTGCATGACGGCATTGGCCGCCGCCTTGGTGAGCGCGGGCATGAATTTGGCACGGTTACGGGGCGTCCGCGCCGCTGTGGCTGGTTTGATGCGGTTCTGGTCCGTCACGCTGTGCGGGTGGGTGGCATTAACGGGCTGGCCCTGACCAAGCTGGACGTGCTGGATGGTCTGGACGAGATCAACATCTGCGTCGGTTACGAGCTGGATGGCCAGAAGATAGAGCGCTTCCCGTCCGGTTCAGCTGCACAGCAGCGTGTGCGCCCGGTGTATGAGACGATTGAAGGCTGGAAAGAAACCACACAGGGTGCCCGCCGCTGGGCAGACCTGCCCGCGCAGGCCATCAAGTATGTCCGCCGTGTGGAAGAACTGGTGGGGGCACCTGTAACCCTGCTGTCCACCAGCCCGGACCGGGATGACACCATTCTGGTGCGTGACCCGTTTGAAGACTGATATATGACGGCTTTATGACAAGCCCTTTAAAGCCCCGGCCTTTGCGCCGGGGCTTTTTTGTTGGGGGGCTGCTGTTTTTAAGGGTGGGTCATAAAACATTCATAAAGCGGTTTTTCCTGTGTGAATGGCGGCTTTTATGGGGGTGCGGCGGGGGATAATGCGGCCTGCGCGGGGTTTGGAGCAGACGGGCGGTTGTTTTTTGTCATCTGCGCGTCATATCCTAGGTGCAGGTTTTTAAAAGGCATTCTGGTATGCATAAGGCAGATCTTCTGGTTGTTGAGGATGACCCGGCACTCGCCCGGCTTGTTAGCTACAACCTGGAAAAACAGGGTTACATGGTTCGTCACGCGGCGGACGGAGAGGCAGCCCTGGAGTATGTTCGGCAACGTCGGCCGGACCTGATCCTGCTGGACTGGATGCTGCCGGGTATTTCCGGGCTGGAAGTTTGCCGCCGCTTGCGCGAGCAGGCCAGAACGGCAGCCTTGCCCATTATCATGTTCAGTGCCCGTGGCGAGGAAGCAGACGCCATTCGTGGGCTGGATACAGGGGCGGATGATTATCTGGTCAAGCCCTTTAGCATGGATGCCCTGTTTGCCCGGGTCAAAGCCATTTTGCGCCGGGCTCCCCCGGCCGATAAAACCTTGCGGTTTGATACGCTGGTCATGGACCGGGTGAGCCACAAGGTTGAGCGTGATGGTCGCCTGCTGTCTCTGGGGCCAACGGAATACCGGCTTTTAGAGTTCCTGATGCTGCACCCGGCACAGGTTTTTTCGCGCGAGGAATTGCTTAAACACGCATGGGAGCGCAGTTCCTTTGTCGAGCTGCGCACAGTGGATGTGCATATCCGTCGCCTGCGGCAAACCCTGAACGAAGGGGGCGGGGTGGATTTGATCCGCACCGTGCGGGCCCGTGGCTATGCGCTGGATAAAGTGCAGGACCCGGACTAAGCAACACACCGCAAAAAGGGGCGGCTGATCATGCACGCTTGGCTGGCAGCACTCTGCGGTATGGCAGGGGGCGGCGCGTTGGCGGCTTTGCCGCTGTTTATCGCCCGCTCGGGCCATTTTGAACCTTTGCCGGATGACACGGAACGGCAGAAAACCCGGATTGGGCGTGACGCTGCCTCCGCAGTAACACTGGACGAGGTTATGGCCTCCCTGCCAGCGGCAACGCTGGTGCTGAACGACACACGCCTGCCCTGTGTGATTTCTCCCGAGGCTAAGCGGCAGTTCACAAACAGCCTTGGCAGCATTATCCGCCACCCGGCTTTTCAAAGTTCGGTGGACAGGCTTCTGGCGCAAAAAAAGGAAGACCAGCAACCGGCTGAAGCGCTGATTGTGCTGGATATTCCCCATTACCGCGTTGTGCGGGCATGGTTGCAGAAGAAAACCGTGCCCGATGCCTTTCTGCCCGAAGGGTACCGTAAGGGTGGGGGAGCGTTTTCGTTCCGGACAACGCTGGTCTTTGTTGCTTTGCATGATGAGACCGAGGCCGTTCTGGCCGAGCGGCAGCATACGGACTTCGTGGCCTTTGCCAGCCATGAGCTGCGCACGCCACTGGCCTCCCTGCTGGGGTTCATAGAAACCCTGCAAGGCCCTGCGGCGGATGATCCGGTTATTCAAAAAGAGTTTCTGGGTATTATGTCCGAGCAGGCCAAGCGCATGCAGCGTTTGCTTGACGGGCTGCTTTACCTGTCCAGAGTGCAGATGCAGGAGCACCACAGGCCCAAGGAAACAATAGGCATTGCCGAACTGCTCAAGCGTTTGTCGGATGAAGCCGCAGGGTTGATCGCGGGCAAGCCTGTTCGTTTTCAGGTGCAAGCGGATGATGCGCAGGAACTCTGCGTGCAGGGGGATGAGGCCCAGCTATTGCAGGTGCTGATGAACCTTGTGGAAAATGCGCTCAAATACGGGCTGTTTGATCGGGGTAAACGTAATGGGGAGCCGCTGGGTATTACGGTTTCCTGTGCGCGGGCTGCCAAAAATGCCGGCTGGCCTGCCGAGCCGGGGCTGGTGCTGAGCGTTACGGATACGGGGCCGGGTATTCCCGCGCGGCACCTTAACCGTTTGACCGAACGGTTCTACCGCGTGGCCAAAACGGCAGCCAGTGTGCAGGGTAGCGGGCTGGGTCTGGCCATTGTGCAGCAGATTCTGGCCCGCCATGATGGGCGTTTTGTTGTGGAAAGCACGGTGGGCGAAGGCACGGCCTGCCGGATATGGCTGCCGCTGCTCAGCTAGGTCCGCAGTGTCATAAAACCGTCATTCAATTGTCCTGAAAGCATAACACCATTCTGTTCTGATTTACTTTAACCCGGAACAGCACGGCACGTTTTTGTGGCCGTAAGCTTTTGCAATTGGCTCAGGGAAAAAACCAACATGCGTTTTTCAGTCAGGTCTGGAATGTGTCTGGCCGTCATGACCACCTTCCTTACGGCACTTCCAGCAGCATCTCGGGCCGAGAGCGTGACCGGTGCAGGTTCCAGCTTTGCCGCTCCGATCTATGAGGCATGGGGCGCGGTTGCAAAGTCCGCTACGGGCGTGACCGTTAACTACCAGAGCGTTGGCTCCAGCGCAGGCCAGAACCAGATCGTGGCTGGCACGGTTGATTTTGGCGCATCCGATGCGCCGATGGATGCCCAGAAGCTTGAAACCAACCACCTCTTCCAGTTCCCCACGGTTATGGGTGGCATTGTTCCGGTTGTGAACATCCCCGGCGGGATCAAGCCCGACACGATCACGCTGAGCGGTGATGTGCTGGCCGAAATCTATGCAGGCACCATTACCTCCTGGAACGATCCCAAGATCGTTGCGCTGAACCCCGGTGTTAAGCTGCCAGACGTGGCCATTGCACCTGTTCATCGTGCAGATGGTTCGGGCACAACCTTTGTGTTCACGTCCTACCTTGCCGGTTCTTCTTCCTCCTGGAAGGAAAACTACGGTGCAAGCACATCCATCAGCTGGCCCGGTGGTCTGGGTGCACGTGGGAATGACGGCGTTGCCGCAACCGTGCAGAACACCGAAGGTGGTATTGGTTATGTGGAATACGCTTATGCAAGCCGCAACCACTTGACCACTGTTCGCCTGCGCAACCATGCAGGTGCCAGCGTTGCAGCAGGTATGAACAGCTTCTCCCACGCCGCGCAGGCAGCAGACTGGAGCCACGCTTCCCACTTTGCTGTGAACCTGCTGGACACGGATGGTCAGGAAGCTTGGCCGATCATGTCTGCAACCTACGTGCTGGTTCCCGTGCCTGCCCGTAATGCTGACCGTGATCAGGCTGTGCAGAAGTTCTTTGGCTGGAGCTTCAATAACGGTGATAGCGTTGCCACCAAGCTGGATTACGTTCCGCTGCCCAAAACCGTTAAGGACAGCATTATGTCCGCATGGAAAAGCGGCAAATAATCAGCCGTTTATAATTTTCATTGCGTATTTGAGCTTATTGGAAAGCGGCCCCGAAACGGGCCGCTTTTTTTCATAATTCCGTAACGAAACCATCACCGAAGCATCACGCACAAAAAAGTTATGGCGGGTTATTCACTCCTCATCGTTCTTATCATGGAATGGCCACAATGCGCTGTAACTCGCTTTTTTCTTCTGTTGCTCTAACGTCTTTTATGTTGGCTGGAATCGCTCCTGTGGCCGAGGCGGCTTCCACTGAGGATTCCGAAATCCGTTTGCTGCGTGCGGAAATGTCCCAGATGCGTCGGGATATGCAGCAGCAGATCGTCACCCTCAAGCATCAGCTGGCTAAAAGCGATGCAACCACAACCAAAGGCCGCATGGGTCAGGCAGCTGGCCACGGCCGCCACACCACGCATGTTGCCGATGGGAACTACGACCCGAACGTGCAGTTCGGCGAGCAGGAACCCATGAAAAAGGTTTCGCCCCTGTCTGGCGTGGGCACACCCCCGTCTGACCGTGGTGACACCATGTCCTGGAAAGACTTCAAGGCTGCCACGGCTTCTGATGAAGAAGTACGCGTTGGCGGCATGATTGTCGGCTTCCCCAAAGGTCGCTTTACGGTTTCATCTGAAGATGGTGCGTATGGCTTCTCGGTTGGTCTGGCATTCCATGAAGACTTTGGTGGCTTCCTCGGCGGTGGTCCGCGTCGTGGGGAAACAAATGGTGATTTCAACAGTTTTACCGAAAACGCCCGCCGTATCCGTATCCCCTTCACCTTCCGTTACAAAGACTGGGTTGCTAACGTAACGCCAGACTTTGGTGCCGGTGGTGCAGACGGTGCGAGCACTGACCAGACCCTGTATGAAGCAAACCTGAACTACACGGGGCTGCACAACACGATCCTGACAGTCGGTTACTTCCAGCCGCGCGTGACGGAAGAAGATTCCGAAAGCTCGAACGACTTCGAAATGATGGAACGTCCCGCCATTACCGATGCCGTGCGTAAGATTGCGGCAGGGGATGCGCGCTTCAGCTTTGGTGGTCTGCATTACGAAAAACGCTGGTGGATTGCTGCTTACTTTACGGGCCAGAGCTTTGGTCAGCGTAGCGGCAATGCAAGTGCCAGCACCAATAATTATGGCTACAACGGGATTGTTAACAGCCAGACGGGTGGCACTTTCCGTGCAGCGGGCCGTCCCTACATGTCCAAAGATATTGATGTGCATGTTGGTATTTCTGCCATTAGCGCGTTCAAGGTGGCAGAAGTCTGCAAAGCGGGCTCTGCTTCGTGCAGCAAGTCTTATGGCCCCAGCCAGTCGCCTGAAGTTAACCTGACCAGCACCAACCTGATTGGCGCGACAATCAACAACGCATCATCTGTCTGGTCTGCCGGTCCGGAACTGGGCTTCCGCTGGAAGAAAATGGTGCTCAAGGGCGAATACTATAATATTGGCGTCAACCGCAGCAACCAGCCGATTACGGGTGTGACGGAAGCGATGTCGCAGAAAACCGTTCATCTTCAGGGGTATTATGGTTCTGCCAACTACACCCTGTTTGGCAAAGGTCGCGAATATAACATCAAGGAAGGTGCATTCGGCGCACCGGGTGTTGAACACGAATTTGACCCCTCACGCGGTTACTGGGGCGCGCTCGAAATTACGGGCCGTTACAGTGTCACCGACTTCAGCGATGTTTCGGCTGATATTCGTGGTGGCCGTCAAACCGTGTGGTCCGGTGGTATCAACTGGTATCCCAACCGCCACTTCCGCTTCATGCTCGACTTCAACCACTTCATTGTTTCCCGCACGGCTACGGGTGGTGGCATGAGCGCTTCTACCTGGAACAATGCAGGCCGCGATGGTAACTCCTTCGCTGCACGTGTGCAGGCTGCGTTCTAAAGTTTCTGCCTCTGGCTTGTGTCAGATATTCAGTGTGGAAAAGGGCCATTCTTTCGAATGGCCCTTTTTTTATGCGCAGGTATGAAAGTATTTTTTAACCCACCCGCAAGGGTGGGTCTTTCAGTAACACCGCGCGTATGGAGTAAGCGGTTTACCAACACACGGCTTCTGCCGGATGTATCCCCGGCAGAAGCCGGGCGTTTTAGCGAACGTAGCCGTAAGCAGGCTGGGGAGCGGGCAGGACGTTTTTGTAGGCAATCATGCAGGCCACATACGCATTGTTATACTGCGTTTGAATGCCACCCTGCTGGTTGTTGGAATAGAGGCTCCCGCCCAGACCGCCACCCATGGCCCCTGCAGCAGCCCCGATGCCCGCACCGGCTCCACCGCCAGCGGCAGCTCCAAGCCCGGCACCCAGAGCGGTTGCAGCCAGACCACCGTAAATGGCTTTATGGTTCTGGCGTTCGGCCTGCCCCTGTACAGCAGCGGCAGCCTGAGAGCGGCAGAAGTTCTGTTCCTGCAGGAACTGCCCGTATTCCTTGCCCGGGCCGGGGAGGACCTGCGTGGTTGGGCCCATTGGGGTTTCCGCACAGCCAGCTAGTAAAAGAACAGGCAAAAAAGCAATGGGGAGTGCTGTAAACTTCATCTCACTTTACTCCAAGTTGTATTGGATGATGTTAACGTGAGAGAAGTATGTCATTTTTTTGGTAGTATAGGAATAATAGAAAAAGGGGGAACAAGACCGCCAGAACTGGCAGGCTCTGTTCCCCCCTTTTCAGGCGCAGGCTTTAGAGCGCGGTATTAAGCCGCGTGACCAGTAGCTGGTTGATGCGGAAGCCTTCCACGTCAACCACTTCAAACCGGAAGCCCGCTGCATCTACCCTGTCGGTCTTGCGGGCCATACGGCGCAGGCGGTGCATGATAAAGCCGCTGATTGTATCAAACTGCTCATGGTCGGGCAGGTTTGCAATGTCGAGTTCACGCATGACTTCCCCAATGGGGGCAGCGCCGTCCACCAGCCAGGAGTTGGCATCGCGCTGGACAATGGCCTGTTCCTCAAACGGGCTGGCCAGTCCGTCCATAAGCACCCCCATGATGTCCTTGAAGGTGATCAGCCCTACAACCAGTCCGTATTCGTTGACCACCAGCGCAAAGCCTACGCCCGATGTGTCAAACTGGGCCAGTGTGTCCCACAGGTTCAGCGTTTCCGGCACGGAGGGTACGTCCCGTCGCATGCGGGCAATGGGATTGGAGTGTGGGCGACCGGAGGGGGCAGTCGAGGGGTCCACGACCGAGGCCAGAACGTCTTCAGCACGGATGGAGCCAATAACCTTATCCAGCCCGCCATTGCACAGCGGGTAGCGCGAATAAGGCTCCATGCGCACTTTTTCATGGTTGTGTTCAGGCGTGTCCTGAATATCGAGAAAAATGATCTCGTCCCGTGGGGTCATGGCGGATGTAACGGAACGGTCCTGTAGACCCAGCACGTTCTCGATCATCTGGTGTTCCTGCTGGAGCAGGGCACCGGAGGCCGTGCCCGCCGCCAGAATGGCGTGCAGGTCTTCTGGCGTTACGGGTTCGACTGCCGAGGCGGCCGGGATTTTGAGTGCTTTGAGCACCACATCGGAAATTTTGGAAAAAATCCAGACAACCGGGTAGAGAATCCGCAAGGCCAGCCGTGGGAACCAGCCTACGGCAAGAGCTACCTTGTCCGGGTTGTTCATGGCGACCCGTTTTGGCAGCAGGTCGGCAAACAGCACGAACATGCCGGTGACAAAAATAAAGCTGAGGGTGGAGGCCAGATTTTGCGCCCACCAGTCGGAGAGATTCCACTGGGTGAAAAAATCAGCCAGAGGGGGGGACAGCATTTCCGAGCTGACAATACCGCCCATAATCCCCACGCCGTTCAGGCAGATCTGGATAACGGTTATGACCTGCCCGCTATTGCGGCGGAGTGCCAGAAAAGCCTGGGCACGCGGATCTCCTGCTTCTGCGCGGCTGCGGAGCCTGACTTCCCGGGCGGCGGCAAAGGAGATTTCGGAAAGCGCGATCAGGATGCTGATCACGATAAGCAGAACAAGGGTCAGCAGACCCATTATGAACAGGAGCAAGAGAACGTCCGCTATACTGTTAGGATGCCACAGTATGAACAAAAAGTGAGTCGCTGACCAGCGTGATTCCAATTGTATTTTTTATGTCACGTATGATGTGCGCGGAACTTCAAAACTCTGTCAGTGCGGGACCGAAGGGCTTTGCGGGCGTTGGTTAAGGGCTAGTGTGCCGTGTTGTTCTCTTTGGCCGGATAAAAACAGATGTTTGATGCGCTCTACCTTGAAGAAGCAGGCCAGCCGGCTGCTCTGCGGAAACTGCCCGAAAATGCCTTGCCGGACGAGGAGGTGACAGTCCGTGTTCACTGGTCGGGCCTGAACTACAAGGACGCGTTGGCCATTACCGGGCGTGGTCCTGTGGTGCGGGCATGGCCAATGGTGCCGGGGATTGATTTTGCAGGCGTGGTCGAGCGCTCCTCCAGCCCCGATTTTACAGTCGGGCAGCAGGTTATGCTGAATGGCTGGGGGGTGGGCGAAAAGCACTGGGGCGGCCTTGCGCAAAAAGCCAGTGTTCGCGCCGCATGGTTGCTGCCTTTGCCGCAGGGGTTGAATGCCCAGCAGGTTCTGGCGCTGGGCACGGCGGGCTTTACGGCCATGCTGTGCGTGCAGGCACTGGTGCGTGAAGGTGTGGAACCCGGTTCCGGCCCGGTGCTGGTGACGGGGGCTACGGGTGGGGTCGGCAGTGTGGCGGTTATGCTTCTGGCCCGGCTGGGGTATGAGGTGGTGGCGGTAACCGGCCGGCTGGAAGAGCAACCCTACCTGCAAAAATTGGGTGCTTCCGAGGTGCTGGCGCGCTCACATTTTGAAATGCCTTCCCGCCCGCTGGAAAAAGCCCGCTGGGCAGGGGCGGTGGATGTGGTGGGCGGGCAGGTTCTGGCCTCTGTCTGTGCCGCAATGAAACCGCAGGGCGTGGTAACCGCCTGCGGTCTGGCGGGGGGGATGGAGTTCCCCGCCACTGTCGCTCCCTTTATTCTGCGTGGCGTAACGCTGGTGGGGATAGATAGCGTGATGTGCCCCAAAACGGTCCGGCAGGATATGTGGGAGCGTCTGGCCCTGTTGGTCAATAAGGACCTGCTGGCGGAAATGACTCGGGTTATCCCCCTGTCAGACGCCATAACTGCGGCCACAGACCTGCTTGATGGCAAAATAAAAGGTCGTCTTGTGGTTGAGGTGCCCTGAGTCGGGGCCTTTTGGAAGGCAGTTCTGGCGGTTAAGACTACCTTTTTAGGCGCATGATAATTTATTGTTTTGTGTAACTGTTCCGGATTTTTGCACGGATGTGCAAGGGTTTGGAATAGTTAATTCGGTGCAAAACAATAGGAAAATCAATAAAATGGTGGTTTGTTTGTAATAATAAAACCAGAACCATATTAATTTAAAATACATCCCCATATTTATTTTTGTTTATGGGGGATTTTAATTATATTTAAATTCTATCATGGAAAATATTCAAAAATATTTCTCATCGTTGAGAAAAGAGTATTTCCTTTAAGGAGTTGAGAAAATTCTCAACTTCATGGCGCTCTTGACGAAAGTTACAGATAAATGTAACTAACAAAACGGTTAAGTAAATTATGTAAGTATTGAGCCATGGATGCCACACCCGCCCGAGCACACGGCGCAGATATGACCAAGGGACTGGCCCGCCAGGTGCGCGGCTGGTTGCTTGGTTCTGTTGTGGCTGGGGGTGTGTCGGCTGTTCTACTGGTGTGCCAGTTTATTCTTCTGGCCCATCTTGTGGACGATCTGGCGTTCCATGGCCGTGGGCTGGATACGGAATTTTCTGTGTTTGGGCTCATCCTCGCCTGTCTTGTGGGGCAGGTTGGAGCACGTTTTGTATCCGACATTCTGGGAACGCAGGCAGGTCTGCGGGTGGCTGGTAATGTTCGGGGCAAGCTGCTGGCGCATCTGTTTGCAGCCGGGCCCGTGGTTTGCGCAGGTGCGCCCGCAGGGGAGGTCGTAACCACCTTTACGGAGGGTGCACGCGCGCTGGTGCCCTATTTTGCCCGGTATGTGCCGTCTGCTGCCATGATGGTGGTTCTGCCGCTGCTTATTCTGGCGGTGGTAGCTGGGGTGGATGGGTGGAGCTTTCTGGTGCTTGCCTGCACTGGCCCGCTTGTGCCGGTTTTTATGGTGTTTGTGGGCTACGGCGCGCAAACCATTATGGACCGGCGGTGGCGGGAACTATCCCTGCTTGGCGGGAGTTTTCTGGATGCGTTGCGGGGGTTAAAAACCCTGCGCCTGTTTGGTCGCACTCAGGATAGTCTGGACCGTATTGCCAGGCTGGCGGATGCGCATGGGCGCACCACCCTGTCTGTCATGAAGGTGGCATTCCTCACATCGGCCGCACTGGAGTTTTTCTCCAGTCTGTCCATCGCATTGGTTGCCGTTGTTTTTGGCACGCGCCTGTTGGCTGGCACGGCGGATTTCCGGTCTGCTTTTCTGGTTCTGTTGCTGGCTCCAGAGTATTTTATGCCGCTGCGCACATTTTCTGCCAGCTATCATGCGCGGCAGAATGCTCAGGCTGCCATGGAGCATATGGGTAAACTGTTTGCCCTGCCTGCACAGGCAGAGCGTTACACACTGCCAGCCTCCCTGCCCGCAGGGGGCGTTGGCACTTTGGTCTGCTCCGGGCTTGAAGTGCATACCCCCGATGGCGCACCTGTTTTGCAGCACGTGACCTGCCACTTTGCCCGGAACCAGTTGACGGTTTTAACCGGTGCCAGTGGTGCGGGTAAAACCACTTTGCTGAATACTCTGCTGGGTTTTTTACAACCTGTTGCCGGGAGCTTGGGCGCCTACGATACCTCGGGGCAGTCCATGCCGCTGCATGGCGTACGTATGGCGTGCGTGCCGCAGTACCCGCTTATGGTTTTTGGCACTGTGGCCGATAATCTGCGCCTGGGCGCACCGGGGGCGGATATGCAGCAGCTGCGGCAGGCCGCCACCTTGGCGGATGCGCTGGGGTTCATAGAGGCCCTGCCTGAAGGGTTTGAAACGCATATAGGCGAACGGGGTAGCCGCCTGTCTGGCGGGCAGGTCCGCCGTCTGGCTCTGGCGCGGGCCTTGCTGCAAAACCCGGATGTTCTGGTGCTGGACGAACCCACAGCAGGGTTGGACGCAGTGAGCGCACTGCATGTGGCCAACGCCCTGCGCCGGTGTGTGGCTGGGCGCATTGTTGTGGTTGCAACCCACAGGCAGGCACTGGCTGACCGGGCAGATGCGCTGCTGCACGTGGCTGGCGGCACGGTAGAGAGTGTTCCCGTGCAAAAGGAGACTGTTGCATGAGCATGCCACAAGATTCTTTGGCCGGTGGTGCACAGGGTTTTTTCCGTCTTTCGGTAGGGCTGCGCTGGCGTCTTGCTCTTGGGGTGGGGTTTGCCTGTGCTGCGGCACTGGCCAGCTTTGGGCTGCTTTTTCTGTCAGGTTGGCTGCTGGCGGGGGCTGCGGTTGCGGGGCTGGGTGGGCAAGCCGTTGCGCGGGCCTTCAATATTGTGCTGCCAGCAACGGGTGTGCGGTTTTTTGCCATGGTCCGCATTATAGCCCGCTATCTGGAGCGGGTTGTGGCGCATGATGGTGCACTCCGTCTGGGCGGGCATTTGCGCGCATGGGTTTATGCACGCCTTGCTCCGCTTGCCCCCGCCGGGCTGATGGACCAGCAGGGAGGGGACCTGCTGGGGCGCTTTGTCTCGGATACGGACAAAGTGGCGGCATATTATACAGATGTCGCACTCCCCTTTTTGCGCGCATTGCTGTGTGGTGTGGTGTTTGTGGGTGTGTTCGCCTGCTTTATGCTCCCCGCGGCAGCTCTTCTGGCTGTAGGGTTGTTGCTGGGCGGTGTTCTGGTGCCGTTGCTGGTTGGCCCCGCCATGGACCGACTGGTACGGAGGGAGGCGGAAAAACAGAGCCACATTCAGGCGGAGCTGGCGCAAACACTCCAGAATATGGGGGAATATCTGCTGTTGGATGCCGCCAGCGGCCGGGCAGGGCAGTGGCAGGCGCAGCAGGCCGAAATGGATAGGGCATGCTGGAAGCTGGATGTGCTCGAAAGTGCTGCCCGCGGCTTGGTAACCCTTATCACGTTTGCCACGGCTCTGGGGGGTCTGGTTCTGGCGGTTAACGCCTGCCGGGCAGGGCAGTTGAGTATTGCGGAAGTGCCCATGCTGGTGCTGGGGGTTCTGGCAGCTTTTGATGTGGCAGTCCCCTTGCCACTGGCGCGGCAGGCCGCAGCACAGGCAAAGCTTGCGACCATCCGGCTGGATGCAGCCTGCCCCCCCAGTGTGCCGCGGCCTGTGGTGCAGGGGGCAGACCTTCCACACGCACCGTATGATCTGGTGGTGCGTGACCTGAGCTTTGCATACCCGAAAACTGTAAGCCCCGTTTTACAGAATGCTAACCTGACCATCCGTCAGGGGGAGCATGTAGGACTGGTCGGGCCATCCGGTATTGGCAAAAGCAGCCTGATCAACCTGCTCTTTGGCTTTTATGCGCCCGATAACGGCAGCATAAGCTTTGGCGGTGTGGATGTTGGTACACTGCGTGCGGAAGATATGGCCGCTTTTGTGAGTGTGGCCGCACAGGACTTTCATCTGTTTGCGGGCACATTAAGGGACAACCTTCTGCTGGCAGCCCCCCACGCTACGGAGCAGGAGCTTGCAGATGTGCTGGAAACGGCACAGCTCACACAATTCATTCAGTCTTTACCACAGGGTTTGCAAACCTGGGTTGGTAATGATGGCCTGCGCCTTTCCGGTGGGCAAGCGCGCAGGGTGGCGGTGGCTCAGGCCCTGCTACGCGGCACTCCATGGCTTGTTCTGGACGAACCAACCGAAGGGCTGGATGCCGCTCTGGAGCAGGCCCTCATGGCCGCGCTGGTGCAGCGGTGTGAGCAGACAACCATTGTATGCATGACCCACCGGCAGGCGGTGCTTCCGTTCATGCACAGGGTTATCAGGGTGGAGGACGCGTGTTTTCGCCCCGGAGGAGGGAGCGACATGAAGAGCTGAAAGTGAAAAACGCTTCTATTCTGTAATAAGGTTAAAAAAATGGACTTAATTAATCCTACGGTCGTTGACCTTTCGCGTTTTCAGTTTGCGTTAACGGCCCTTTATCACTTCATGTTCGTCCCCCTGACATTGGGACTGACCTTTATGCTCGCGGCCATGGAGACGGTGTACGTCGTAACCGGCAAGCAGGTGTACAAGGACATGACCCTGTTCTGGGGCAAGCTGTTTGGCATCAACTTTGCTCTGGGTGTGGCCACCGGCCTGACTATGGAGTTTGAGTTCGGCACCAACTGGTCCATGTATTCCCGCTTTTTCGGGGATATGTTTGGCACGCCGCTAGCCATTGAAGGGCTGATGGCCTTTTTTATGGAATCCACCTTTGTCGGGCTGATGTTTTTTGGCTGGGACCGTCTGAGCAAACCTGCGCATCTGGCTATTACCTATCTGGTAGCACTGGGTTCCAACCTGTCTGCATTGTGGATTCTGGTGGCCAATGCCAGCATGAACATGCCCAACGGCGCACATTTTGACCCCGAAACCCTGCGTATGACATTTGACAGCTTTGTCGGCGTTGTCTTCAACCCCGATGCACAGGCCAAGTTCGTGCATACTTCGGTTGCGGGTTATGTGGCGGCATCTCTGTTTGTCATGGGGATCAGTGCGTTCTACCTGCTGCGCAAGCAGCACCGGGAATTTGCTGCGCGTTCTTTTCGGATGGCAGCACTGTTTGGTATTTTTTCCACCGTTGCCGTCATTACGCTGGGGGATGTGCTGGGCCGTCTGGACTACGAACACCAGCCGACCAAGATCGCAGCCATAGAAGGACTGTGGCACACCAGCAAGCCGCCTTATGAACCCTGGATTATTGCGGCTCTGCCTAATGATGAAAAGCAGGAAAGCTCGTTTGAAATCGGGGTGCCTTTTGTGCTCACGCCCCTGATCACGCATAGCTTTAACACGCCCATTACCGGCATGATCGAACTTGAAGATGCCGCCGCTCCGCGCATTGCCTCTGGCATTACGGCCGTAAGTGCCCTGCGCCGGTATGAGGAAAACCATCAGGCGGCCGATCTGGAGGAGTTCCGTGCTCACCAGAACGACATGGGGTATGGCCTGCTTGCTACCCGCCATGCACCGGGGCAGGACGTAACCGCTATTGCACCCGAGCAGCTCCAGAGCGTTATCGAGCAGACAAAGCCCGATATTCTGCCCAATGTTTTTGTAACCTTCTGGTCTTTCCGCCTGATGGTGTTTTTGGGCGTGTTCTTTTTCGTGCTGTTTGCCATGGCGTCTTACCTGAGCCTGAAAAACCAGCTGGAGCGTAACCCGCTGTTCCTCAAGCTGTGCATGTGGTCCATCCCCCTACCGGTTCTGGCAACCGAGTTTGGCTGGATTACCGCTGAGGCTGGCCGCCAGCCCTGGACGGTGTTTGACCGCCTGCCAACCTTTATGTCCGCTTCCACGCATAGCGTGTCTTACATGCTGTTCTCACTGGCCGGGTTTACTGTGCTTTACAGCATATTCATCGTGGTTGAGCTTTACCTGATGTTCAAGTTCGCCCGGCTGGGGCCAGAGGCGCATGGTCCGCATGACGATGCAGACCCCGCACACCTGTCCGTTGTGGCGCATTAAGGAAGGTCCTGCATCATGGATATTTATGTTGTTCTCAAGCTTATATGGGCTGGCCTTTTATGTGTGCTGCTGATCGGGCTTGGCCTGATGGTGGGCATGGACATGGGGGTGGGCACCCTGTTGCGCTTTGTCGGGCGCACGGATGGGGAGCGCCGCACTGCGCTCAACATCATTGGCCCGCACTGGGATGGTAATCAGGTCTGGTTCATTCTGGGTGGTGGTGCCATTTTTGCGGCGTTCCCCACGCTGTATGCCACGTCTTTTTCGGTGTTTTATGTGGTTATGATCCTGCTGCTGTTCAGCATGATCTTACGGCCCGTAGCTTTTGAATACCGCTCCAAGGTGGACGCCCGCCTGTGGCGTGCAAGCTGGGACTGGGTTTTTCTGGTTTCGGGCTTCCTGCCCATGTTTGTTTACGGCGCAGCTTTTGGCAATATTCTGCAAGGTGTGGGGTACCACTTTAACTGGACCGGGCAGTATTTTCAGGATGGGTCTTTTCTGGCTTATCTGCTTAACCCCTTTGCCATTCTGTGCGGTCTTATGGCGGTCTGCCTGAGTGTTATGCAAGGTGGCGTCATGCTGATGATCCGCTCTGAGAACCCCATTCACGACCGGGCGCGGCGCTATGCCAGCCGTGCAGGGCTTGCCGCAGTTGCTCTGTTCCTTGCCGGTGGCGTGTGGATCCGCGGCATGCCGGGTTTTGTGCTCGAGCAGGGGAACCCTGCCATGCCAGCAAACCCCATGCAGGGGCAGCAGGTCAGTGTGCAGGTAGGGGCTTGGCTGCACAACTATGCAGCACACCCCGTTTTGTGGCTGCTGCCTGTGCTTGGTGTGGTGAGCATGCTGGCCGGTGTCATGCTTGTGCTGGCTAACCGCTCCCATGTGGCCTGGTGGATGGGCCTTGGCTCCTGGGTGGGTACAATTGGTACGGTTGCGGCCGCCATGTTCCCGTTCTTCATGCCGTCCACCACACGCCCGGACCAGAGCCTGACAATCTGGAACAGCTCAGCCAGCCAGTATGGCCTGACCTGCATGCTGGCCGTGGCCCTGATCTTTGTGCCGCTGATCCTGTGTTACACGTCCTGGTGCTATTACGTTATGCGCGGGAAAGTTCACACGGCGGATATCATCAAAGATACGCATAGTTACTGAAAAGGAGAGGGCGCATGATCACATTGCTGCGTTTTGCGGGGCTGGGTCTGGCTCTGGTAGTGGCTCTTCTGTTTGCCGTTTTTGTGGGTGACCAGGGGCCTTGGTATTTTGCATGGGCGGTTGGCACGGTCATGATTATTCTGGTCGCAGCCGCCGGTGGCGTCCTGTTTGATGCGCAGGCAGATGCGTCTGTCTCGGAAGGGGAGTTCTGACGATGATGGGAGATCTGGAGGCCATTATATTTTTTGTGCCATTTTTGTATTTATCGTTTTATATAATAGCATTTTCTGTTATAAGAAGGATGTTTCCCTAGCCTGTAATTCGAGCATCAGGGAAGTCTCACAAAGGAATAGCCTGCATACCTCTGGTATGCAGGCTGTTTTGTTTTATGGGTACGTAAAAAACCCACCTCCATGCGTAGAGCATAGAGGTGGGTTATAAAATCCATTATTCCTTATGGGAGTTTAAGGAGTAATGGGTTTGATCAGGCTTCCAGTCCGCCATCAACCGGCAGGGCGGCACCTGTAATGTAGGAGGCCTTGGGGCTTGCCAGGAAAGCAGCCATGGCGGCAATGTCATCTACCTTGCCATAAGCGCCGGTTGCAACAAAACTGCTGATCAGGGCAGCACCTTCCCCATCTTCTGGGTTCATGTCGGTGTGGATCGGGCCGGGCTCGATCACGTTGGCCGTAATGCCACGGCTCCCTAGGTCGCGTGCTACGCCTTTGGCAAAACCGCGCAGGGCAGCCTTTGTGGCAGCATAAAGCGAAATGCCGGGGAAGGGCGCGCGTGCACCAAAAGCGGAGCCGATGTAAATAATCCGCCCGCCTTCCTTCATGTGTTTTACGGCTTCCATGGTTTCCACCATAACGGCACGCACATTCAGGTTCAGAATGTTTTCAATCTGTGCGACCGTCATTTCATCAATCGGGCCGTAGGGGTATGTGCCGGCATTGCATACAAGTGCGTCAATGCGGCCAAAGGCAATAATGGTTTCGGCAATGACCTCACGGTTGCCTTCAACTGTCGTGCTGTTGGCTTTAATGGTCAGCGCCTTGCGGCCCATGGCGCGGATTTTTTCCGCTACCTTTTCAGCAGCACCCGAACTGCTGGAATAGGAAATGGCAATATCGTACCCATCTTTTGCCAGAGCTTCTGCAATGGCGGCTCCAATGCCCCGGCTACCACCGGTTACAATAGCAACTCGATTGCTCATGATCGTTAAAACCTTTCAAAATTCATGCCTGTTTTCAGGCGTCGTTCAAACCCAGCATCAGGCTGATGTTCTGCAATGCAGCGCCAGATGCACCTTTGCCCAGATTATCCAGCCGAGCGGTTAGCAGGGCCTGTCTGTTCTGGGTGCTGGCATGCACACGCAGTTCCATGTTGTCGCTCCCAGCCAAAGCTTCGGCCGAGAGTTTGGGTTCGTGCGGCATAACCCGCACATGGGCCTGTCCGGCATAGTGTTCGTGCAGAATGGTATGCAGATCACTCCCGGTTATATGGCCTTTCAGGTCATCCAGGTGCAAGGGGATGGAAACAATCATTCCCCGCGCAAAATGCCCGACCGAAGGCACAAAAACCGGACGCCGCGCAAGGTTGGCGTGCTGGTGGATTTCGGGCACATGCTTGTGTTCCAGACTGAGCCCATACAGCTCAAATGCTGGCCCGCCTTCATGCTCGTGCGCCTCAATCATGCTGCGGCCACCCCCGGAGTATCCACTAACCGCGTTAATGCATACCGGGTAGCGGGCATCCAGCACCCCGGCATCTACCAGTGGGCGGAGCAGGGCAATGGCCCCCGTGGGGTAGCAGCCGGGGTTGGACACACGCAGTGCGCTGGCAATGGCCCGGTCCTGACCTTTTGCCAGTTCGGGAAAGCCGTAAATCCATGCCGGGTCCGTGCGGTAAGCGGTGCTGGCATCCAGCAGGCGGGGGGCGGCATCACCCAGAGTTGCTGCCATATGCACGGCCTCGCGCGAGGCATCGTCTGGCAGGCACAGAACAACCAGATCGGCTGCGGCCATGGCGTCCTTGCGGGCAGCCGGGTCCTTGCGCCGGGCGGGGTCGATTGAAAACAGCGTAACAGGCAGGGCCGAGAGGCGCTCGCGTATTTCCAGCCCTGTGGTGCCTGCTTCGCCATCAATGAAGATAACGGGTTTCTGTGTCATGCCTTCCTCTTCTGATTCTGGCGGTAGGTTAGGCTTTCTGCCTGCAAGCGCATAGACGCGGCACAGGATTATGGCACAATGTTTAACACATAAAGTCCCGCGCTGCCCGCGCGGCAGGCCACCAGAACAGGCAGAGAGCATGACCAGCAGAGCACAAACCCCCGCAACCTCCCCTGTGGATGCCGTGCAGAACCGGCACAAGGCCGCGCAGAATATTGAGCGGCTGCTTGCTCTTATGGCGCGCCTGCGCGACCCGGAGGAAGGCTGCCCGTGGGACCGCGAGCAGACACACCAGACCATAGCCCCCTATGCCATTGAAGAGGCCTATGAGGTGCTCGATGCTATTCAGCGGCAGGACTGGCAGGCTTTTCCCGATGAACTGGGGGATCTTCTGTTACAGGTGGTTTATCAGGCGCAACTGGCGGAAGAGGAGGGGAAATTCGCTTTTGCCGATGTGGCGGAAATTGTTACGGAAAAAATGATCCGTCGGCACCCGCACGTTACCTTTGGCAAGGACGTGCTGGGGAATGCCGCTCAACCCCAGCCCGCAGCGGCTGAACTGTCCGCACGTGCCATGCCGGGGCAGTGGGAGGCAATCAAGGAGCAGGAGCGCAAACGTCTGGCCCAATCCGGGGGGCAGGCAGCGCAGCGCCCCGGTGCGCTGGCGGGTGTGCCGCCTGTTCTGCCCGCCCTGCTGCGGGCTTCCAAACTGGCATCCCGCGCGGCCCGTGTCGGGTTTGACTGGCCCGATGTTTCCGGTGTGCTGGACAAGGTGCATGAGGAAATAAACGAGTTTGCGGTGGAAATGCAGAAGAATGACCGGGAAAAAATGCAGGATGAACTGGGCGATGTCCTGTTTTCTGTCGCCAGTCTTGCACGCCGCCTGAAGCTGGACCCGGAAGCCTGCCTGCGCCAGGCCTGTGACAAGTTTACCCGCCGGTTTGAAGCAGTGGAAGCCCGTCTGGCGCAGGATGGCCTGAGCATGCAGGACCAGAACGTGGAGAAGCTGGACGCCGTGTGGAATGCGGTGAAGCAGACTGAAAAGCCCTGAAAACCAGAACGGCTGGAGCAAAGGCTCCAGCCGTTCTGGTTTGTGGGCGTAAGGGAGCGCGCTCCCTTACGGTTAGTCCGCGTGACGTTACTGTGCGTTGGCGTCCTGCGTGCCATTAGCCAGATAATCCATGATCCGGCGGGAAAAGGCGTTAACATCCTTTGGTGTTTCACCATTCTGGATGCTGGCAACGTCAAGCAGGATATGGGCTAACGTATCAATGTTATCCCCGGCCTGCACCTTTTGGGCCAGAGAGTGGATAATGGGGTGTGCAGGGTTAAGCTCCAGCACAGGGGTTACGTCCGGAATATCCTGCCCGCTCCGCTGCATGAGCTTGCGCAGTTGCAGGTCCGGCCCGCCTTCGGGCGCACTCAGCACCATGGCGCTGGAAACCAGACGATCCGTTGCCCGGATGTCGGACACAGCATCCCCCAGAGCGGTTTTCAGGGCTGGCAGCAGGGTGTCCATATCCGCTTTTTCGGCGGTGCTGGCTTCAGGGGCCCCAAATTTTTCAAGGTCATTCAGGCCCTGTGCCACATTGCGCAGGCTTTTGCCCTCATATGTGCCAAGCCGTTCCGGCCAGAAGGAATC
The DNA here is from genome assembly GCF_002153575.1 of Acetobacter sp. DsW_54. Classification (NCBI taxonomy): domain Bacteria; kingdom Pseudomonadati; phylum Pseudomonadota; class Alphaproteobacteria; order Acetobacterales; family Acetobacteraceae; genus Acetobacter; species Acetobacter sp. DsW_54. Next base: position 33,442 of record NZ_JOPD01000012.1, on the reverse strand, counting down.
CACCGGGTCGGATAGCAGCAGCACTTCCACCCCACGGGCCTTGAAGCCTTCAATCTGGGGGGAGGCATTCAGCACGTCTGCATTGTCGCCTGTTACGTAGTAAATGGCGTCCTGCTCGGGCTTCATACGGCTTATGTAATCGTCCAGCGAGGTCAGGGTATCCACGGCACTGGAGCGGAAGCGGCTAAGGGCTGCCACATCGGTTTTATAGGTGGGGTCGTCCCACATACCTTCCTTGAGCACGGGGCCAAAGTTGTCCCAGAACGTTGCATAGGCCTGCGCGTCCTTGGCGCGGGTTTTCAGCTCGTTCACAACCTTGGTGGTCACGGCTTTGCGGATACGGGCCAGAACGGGGGTTGCCTGCAACATCTCGCGCGAGACATTGAGCGGCAGGTCTTCCGTATCCACCACACCGTGCACAAAGCGCAGCCATGGGGGCAGGATTTCAGCATCATCGGTAATGAACATCCGGCGCACATGCAGGCGTACCTTGCTCTCACGCGTCTGCTCGCCAAACTCGAACGGGCGGGAGGAGGGGATGAACAGCAGGGCGGAAAATTCCATCATGCCCTCTGCACGCCAGTGCAGGGTATCCCACGGTTTGTCAAAGTTGTGGGAAATATGGCGGTAGAACTCTTCCAGCTGTTCTTCCGTCACATCATTGCGGGACTTGCGCCACAGGGCCGTGCCTTCGTTGGCGGCTTCTTCCTTGCCATCACGCATGATGGTCACGGGCCATGCAATATGGTCCGACCATTTGCGAATAATGGCCTGCAGGCGCCATGGGTCCAGAAATTCATCCGCATCGGATTTAATGTGGAGTGTAATGTCTGTTCCCGCTTTTTCGCGTGTTGCGGGTTCAAGCGTGTAGGCCCCCTTGCCATCGGACGACCAGCGCCATGCTTCATCCGACCCGGCCCGGCGGGAGACAACATCCACCTTGTCCGCCACCATGAAGGCCGCGTAAAAACCAACGCCAAACTGGCCAATCAGGCTTGGGCGGTCTTCGGGTTTGGCGGTTTCAAGCTTCTGGCCAAAAGCGCGGGTGCCGGAGCGGGCAATGGTGCCAAGGTTGGCAACCAGTTCATCCCGGCTCATGCCTGACCCATCATCGCTGATCGTCAGCAGGCGGGCGTCCTTGTCGGGGTTGATGCTGATCTTGGCATTTTCGGGCAGGGCCTGTGCGGCATCGGTCAGGGCTTCAAAGCGGCGGCGATCGGTGGCGTCCGCTGAGTTGGCGACCAGTTCACGCAGGAAGATTTCGCGCTCGGAATACAGTGAGTGCACAACCAGGTCGAGCAGCCGCCCTACTTCGGCGCTGAACTCGCGTGTTTCACTTCCCTGATGTGCCGTGGCGTTGGAGGTTGTTTCTGTCATGCTACTGGCCCTGTTACTTCTTATAAACTCTGCACATGGGCAGTGTATGCCACACCTGATGGGGGCGTGCATCCCTGCCTGTTCTGGTTGCACAGATGTGGTGGAGCGGGCCTGTTTTCAATATCTGGCGGGGGCATGTCAGCCAGAATTATGGGCTGGTTTTTCCTGCGCTGGAAAATGCGCCAGCACCTGAGCGACCAGAATGGTCAGGGCTTCGGCCAAGGTGGCAAAGCCATCATGCGGTGTGTGTGTGGCTTCATCCATATACAGGCCGCGCCGCATTTCTATTTGCAGGGCGTGCATGTTCTGGGTGGGGCGGCCGTAATGGCGCGTAATATATCCGCCTGCGTATGGCGCGTTCCGGGCGGTTTTAAACCCCAGCCCCTGCAAGGTCTGCTCTGCCAGATCTGTCAGGCGTTGCGTGCAGGATGTGCCATAGCGATCCCCCAGCACAAAGTCGGGCGAACCCGCCTGTGGCGCATCGGGCATGGAATGCAGGTCCAGCAACAGGCAGAAGCCATGCCGTGTATGAGCGGCCTGTAGCAGGTCAGCCAGGGCAGCGTGGTAGGGCATCCAGTAATGGCGGATGCGTAAGGCGGCCTCCATAAAGGGGATGCGTTGCCGGTAAATGGGGCGGCGGTCTGCAACAATACGGGGTATGGAACCCAGCCCCGCCAACCCCCGCTCAGAGGGGGCGACAAAGGATGGAATGGCACCATGGAACATCCGGCTGTCCAGGTCCCATGCTGCGCGGTTTACATCGCAAAACACACGGGGGAAGGTGGCGCTCAGCAGCGGTGGCCCCAGATTATGGGCCCCAAGGGCCAGTTCATCCACAAAGCTGTCTTCACCACTACGCAGGATGTCTAGGGGCTGGCGGGCAATACGTATAAACGCCTCCGGATAAAAATGCCCTGAATGGGGGGAGCCCAGCACCACGGGGCTGGTTGCGGGTGTGCCGCAGACCAGAACCGGATTGGGGGCCGCCTGCCGGTTGGCTGTGTTCTCTTCCTGCATGTCCTGCTGAGGCTGAAACAACCGCTTCAGGCTGGGTGGGAATAAAGAAGACGCAAAATTTTTCATATTCCCACTATTGTGGGCTTGCGCTTGCAAGGCAAGGAGGATAAAAGGCCCACACACATCAGGAATGGGCGCATAGCTCAGCGGTAGAGCACTACCTTGACATGGTAGGGGTCACAGGTTCAATCCCTGTTGCGCCCACCATTCCTGAGCCGCAGTATTCTGCGGTTTAAACCATGTCTCCCGCTGAAAAATTACCGTCTCCCAAAGGCAATAACACGGCATCAATTTCCATTATTTGGAACCTATATCCGTGCCAAATCCGTGCCGCTTCCAAACGCACACCATGCGCGAATCTCATCCCGGTAAGTGTCGGGTATTTTCTTCGCATAGCGCGTCATAATTTTTTGGTGGGACGTATAGCATTTCATGCTTGGAATATGCAGCATATGGAAAGAGTAAACTCTTATACATTTCTATAAGGGTAAGAGATAGAATATGGTGGCTTTTCATTTTCAACCCTGTGACAGAGTTCCATTTTCGGAAATAGAATGTTCACGGTACGAACTTAATGCGAGTATTGTTTATCCTCCTTCCTATGGAGATAAAAGAACGGAAATACAGAAGGTTATAGAATGCCGTTCTGGGGTTGGAGAAATATTCCCAACAGTAAATATTGGACCGCTTCAATTTGTTCTGGGTAGAGGGAATATAGTTCGCTCGATATTCCTGTATTTTTCCGGGTTGGAAAAAGAGGATTTTGTCTATCAGGCGGGTTGTGGGGATGCTCCTCTGGTATCACTCGCATTGCAGGATGCAGAGATACTTCAGGAGGATTTGTATTTTAACGAGCAGGTTGCGGTTAAGATTGATAGAGATGATTGTGTTGTCTTTGTCGAGTTCGAAGATAATTCAGATATTTATCAAACATTTTCTTTGTCAGATAATTTGATAGTGCATGCAGATAAAGATAATAATCTGGTATCTATGGTTTTTCGTAATGTCCGTTGGGTCGATATGGAAACCGAACCGGCAGTGACGCAGCAGAACTGCGGCATTATCCGGCGTTTTTTATCTGTCCTAACCCGGTATGTGCGAAAGTTATTTTGAATCTCTGTTCTATAGCCTTAAATTTGTCAAAATAGGCATTTTTTCATTTCAGTCTTTTACGGTTTTTCCTCCCGGCGAATAATCCGGCGTGAGACACTCAATGCAGCACCCAGAAGGGCAAACCCTGCGGCCAGTTCAAGGCAATGTACCGCGCCACTACTGCTTTGGGAAAAACCGAAGGTCAGGGCGACCAGAGCAGAGCCCAGTGCCCAGCCCAGTGTGCGGGCAACGGCCATCATCCCGCTGGCTGCGCCACTGCGGGTTGCTGGGCCAGAGGTCATGACTGTCAGATTATTGGGTGTCTGGTAAAAGCCAAACCCAATGCCACAAAGCGCCATTCGCCAGCATATGTCCCAAAAGGCAGGTTGCGCTGGCATCAGGCTCAGGGTTACCAGCCCTGCTGCCAGAAGTGCCAGCCCCATACTGCTTAAAACCGAAGCTGGATGCCGGGTGGCCAGTCGGCCTGCAAAAGGGGCGGCAATGGCAACAAGCACAGGCCAGGGCGTGACAAGCAGGCCAGTGGTTACGGCGGAAAGGTGCATAACAGTCTGGAACAGAAATGGCAGTGCAACATACGCCAGAATCTGCGCGGCATAAGCGCAGATAGATGTCAGGATTGAAAGCGAGAACAGCGGAATAGCCAGCAGGTCCAGTGGCAGCATAGGCGTTTGCAGCTTTTTCTGCTGGCTATACAGTGTAATGGCGCAAAGCAAACCGGTCCCGATCTCAAGCGCTGCCAGCCCGGTTTCCTTCTGCCCCAGCGCATCAACGCCAAGAATACCTAACCCCAGAGCACCTATGTTGAGCAGTGTGCCCACCCAGTCGAACGAGAACGGGGTGCGGGGGCTGGCTGGGGCTGCTCGCAAAAAAAGAGCGACTGCCATTATGCCAATCGGCACGTTGATCAGGAACAGCCACGGCCAGGGAGCAACAGCCAGCACCATTGCGGCCAGCGTAGGCCCAACAGCGGCAGAAATGGCAACGGCTAACGCAATAATGGCAAAAGCCTGATGCAGCATGGCTCTGGGGTACACACTGCGCACCAGCGCGCCGCTTAGTGCGGCCATACAGGCTGTTCCTAATCCCTGCACGACACGCGCTGTAATAAGTGCGCCCAGCGAACCCGCAAGGGCGCAGGCAAGGGATGCTGCTGTAAACAGAGCGATCCCGAACCCGTAAACCCGCTTCAGGCCCAGTGAGTCCGCCAGAGCGGCAACGGGCAACAGGCTGACTGCAACTGCCAGATGATAGACATTGACGACCCAGACCGTCTGCGCCTCGCTACAATGCAGGTCATGGGCGATGGTGGGGAGTGCGATATTGGCAATCGCTCCATCCAGTCCGCCCAGAACAATGCCAAGCACGGCGCAAAGCATGACCAGACGGCGCTGTGTGTCGGAAACGGGCTGTGAGGTCATAAAAAATTCGGTGTCCTGATCCGGGGTGGGAATATACCTTGGTCTGGTGCTTTATTGATTTTAGGTGAAATGGAAAAGCTATTTAAAATCCATGCGCTATCGTTGGTATGGTGTGTGCTGCACAATTGCGGGTTATTCTTGCCATCACATTTAAGCCCGACAATAAACCAGAATGAGGTGACGCATGATCATGAGAAGACTGTTGCTTATACTCTTATATGGCATGTTTTTTTTACCCGTCATTGCAAAAGCTGAAGACCATTTTCCAGATGATGTTGCCGGGTTTTTCCATGATGCAGATCTTTGTCAGTATCTGGCAGGGGAGTGGGATAATACTCTGCCTCGGAAAAGAAAAAACGAATTATCGTATGCAATGGAAAAGAACTGTTCAGATATCTATAAAAGACAGACGCATTTTGAGGAAAAATACGCACAGGATAAACTGGTTATGCAAAAGTTAAAATCTTATGAATTTTAACGATGTGGTGGGTCTTTATATGGGAGTATTCATAGGGCTTTTGAGCACTCTTCCTTTGATTGTCTGCCCTAAGTGGCCATGATGGTTTTTCAGCATGCTCAAGGGGAAGAGATAAATAGAGTGTTTTAAGCCTGCGGTGTGCTGGTGGCTTAGCGGTGTGGCTCTGGGTGCTGGTAGAGTGGAGAGAAGGGGGGATGCCGGGGTGCACAAAGGCAATTATGACCGCTGTATGCGGCATAGCGCCATAATGTCCTGATCAAGTAATGATAATTTTTAGGAAAGTATGATAAAAAATCGTAAATCTGAGTTTCCGGTAAGTTCTGCTATGCAGATTATGCGTAAAAAGCCCCCGAGTTTTTCTCTTTCAGGACAGATTCAACGGTTTTATCCACGAATTTTTCGTTGGCGTTAACACGGGCCTCTTTCAGGTCGCTTGCGTAAACTTCGCCGGAACCATTCGTTGCGACTTGAATATTGCTGCTAGCATTGTTGCTCTTTGCTTGCAGTATGGTGTCCCGGATATTGGTATGTGTTTGGTCCGTAAAGGAAACTGCATATCTGTACATTGTATAGGCCTCCCTCTCTCGACTTAATTATGAACGAATCTGTAGATTCGTGTAAAATAATTTTCCTTCTGTGACCATGATATTGCGGGGGTCAATATAACAAATGCGTGAACGGTGTGTGCTTTTGGGCACCTGCGCCCCCTAGGCTCTCGCCTGCGTTGCTGCCCGGGTTTTCACGTTTGCTACAGGCATGGGTGGCGCGCACAGATTCCGCTGTATGTTTTGCCCGGAATGGAGAAACATGGTGCCAGCATTCAAGCAGGGACCATGCGCAGGCAAAAGGGGTGATCGTGGGGAATACCGAACCAAGTGACTGGGCAACAGATGCCCATCTGGCTGTGCGGGTTGTGGCCATGCGCAGGGATACAAATGCCGCGGGTGATATTTTTGGTGGCTGGGTTGCAGCACAGATGGACCTTGCCGCCAGCACTGCGGCGGAAGGGTTTGCGGGCTGCAAATGCGTAACCGTGGCTATTAACGGTATGGTTTTTCATCATCCCATGGCCGTGGGGGATGAGCTGAATGTTTACACGCGCATCGTCAAGGTGGGGCGTACATCCATTACCATCTGCGCAGAATCCGTGCGGCGCATCCGGCGGACCAATATCCGGCAGAAGGTCACATCCGGGAACTTTGTGTTTGTTGCCGTGGATGATGCCGGACGACCGCAGACCCTGGACAAGGAATGGCCTCTGGCTGAGCAGAAGGCGCAGGCAGAAAACTGACAGCTCTTTTCCACCACAGATTCGGGCTTACAGGTTGGCAATAACCTTAAGGCCCACCAGAGCCGCATCGGGAATGTGTGATGTTTCCCCCGGCCGGATCATGTACTCAAATTCTGGCTGGACGGTCACGCCGGGCATGGCGTCAATGGCGTAATACGCCTCAATCACATGGGAGTCCGTCTGCGGCCCCCGGACCTGCGCACCAAGCGACATGCCTGCATCCAGTGCGTACATCTGCCCAAGTCGTTTGCGGTCGCTCACATGGTACCATGAATACAGGATACCCAGCCTATCCGTCAGGCGGGTGGGAATAAGCCCGTTAAAGGAAAGGCCGCCATAGGCCTCGTCTGAAATGGTTGAAACATGGGGGGTATTATGGATGTACCCCGCCATCAGGTAGCCGCCTGCCATCTGGTTGCGGCCCCCCATACGGTAGATCATCTGGTCGCCTTCAAACCAGAAAATATCCATGGGTGCACTGCGTTCGCGGCCGGGCTGGCTTAACAGGCTGGCGGGTTTGTTGCCCAGCTGGTCAGCGTAGCGCGATGTATCGTGGGCATAACCAAAAACATAGTGGCCGGGCAGGCGGTTGCGGGTCAGGAAGGGCTGCCAGGTAAATTCTATGGGCAGCATCATGCCTGTTGTCTCCTCACTCCCCCAGGACCACCCGCTGGGATTCCCGTTGAGGGGGGAGACCTGATACGCCCCGAGCTGCACCATGGTGTCCCGCGTGGGGCGGAAGCGCACACGCGCCCCCCATGTGGCCTTGGGGTAAACGGAAAAACCGGGGTCCAGCTTTAGCGCCACGGGAGCCGAACAGGTGACCATGAAGGAACAGATCAGTGGAGATGTCGCAAAAACATGGGTGAGCGACATGCGGCCAAAGGTTATGTCCATACGGTTGTTGAGAAACTGCTTTTCGGCGTACAAATCAACCAGATGCGCCACTACATGCCCGGAAAGGCCATAAACCTCCATGAGGTTAACATAATATTCGCCCACCATATCGTGCGAGACTTCGCGGCCAGCGCGGTTCATGAGCAGCGTGTGCACTGACCAGCCTTCCAGCCCGGCCATTTTGCCCAGATCAAAATTCATCTGCAATGTCAGCTCATGCACGTAGTCCATGCCCCGCTTGATGCCGCCATTGATATTGCCCATGGCCTCCCCTTTGTAGGTAAAGGAAAAAGCAAACCCCTTCTGCTGCAAGCGGGTCCGGAAAGGCATGATCTGGGGCACAAGGTGGCTGCTGCCTGCTGTGGGCACGTAGTAGGGGTCCTCCATGTCCGTGCGGCGCTGGGCGTCCACCTCGGAGGGTAAGAGCCATGATGGCCCTTCATGCAGGCTCAGGGGCTCAAGGGTCATGATATGGTGCGGCTTTTTGGCGCCGTAATCATTCACGCTGGGAATGTTCATGGTTGCAAGGCCCGGCCAGGGGGCCACAGGCACACCGCTGGGGGGCAGGGGGGAGTTGAGCGGGCGTTGCAGCACATGAGGGTCGGGCAGGAGGGATTGCTCATCGCTCTGGCGCATGGCGTGCTCAACCAGTTCCGCGGAGTTGGCAGGGGCGGGGGGAGGTGTTTGCGCCTGTGCGGACGTGGCGTGGCAAAAGGTCGCAAAGCCCCATGTGGCCAGAGCCAGCAGTCCTGATGGTTTTATGGTCATATGGTGTTTTTCTAATGTATTTTCATGCAAAGATTTTTTGGAAAAACACATTCAAAAAAACATGTTTTCCAATTTACTCTTGCCAGTTGCGTGGTGCGGAACATGCCGCGGCCAGTAATCCTTTTAAGGGCTGGTGAAACTGGGATTTGAGTAACATTATTTTTTTAAAAACTTATTATAAGATAACGTGATTTAAATAACGTCTCGGTGAGCGCTGCGGGTGTGGGCATAAAAAAACGCCCCGGACCTGCATCCGGGGCGTTTCCTGAACGGAAAAATCAGGCTGTCTGTTATGAAACGTGCGGCTTGCGGGCATTGGCGGACGCAACGCGCTTGCCCCACTGGACCAGCATATCCGTGCAGTCCGTGCGTTCGATCTGGCATTCAATAATGGTTGGGCCACGGTGGTTGGCCTGTGCCTTTTTAATGGCTTCTGCCAGTTCTGCGCCGGTTGTAACCGTCATGCCAAGGCCATGGCCTTCGCCAGCGTTGAACACGTTCATCAGACCGGCGTAATCCCAGTTTTTGATGTAGTTGTACGGGCCGTCATGAATGGCAATTTCAATGACGTAGCCACGGTTGTTCACAAGGAAGATAATAACCGGCAGTTCGTAGCGCACCATCTGGGCGACTTCCTGCGCGGTGAGCTGGAAGGAGCCATCCCCCACCATAACAATGTGTTCGCGTTCTTGCGAGCCCATGGCGTTGCCAAAGGAGGAGGGCACGGACCAGCCAATATGGCCCCACTGCATTTCTGTTTCCACGCGGGCATGGCGTGGCAGATGCATACGCATGGCGTTGAACCAGGAATCCCCCGTTTCTGCCACCAGCGTGGTTTTGGATGTGAGCATGCCGTTGATCTGACGGGTCATTTCGTCATTTGTCAGGCGTGCATCCGGGGCGGCGGGCGCAATTTTGGTGGGCGTGTATTGGGTGTCACGCGCGCTGGCAGGGCGATGGGGAGCTTTTTTGGCCAGAGCGGTCAGGAATTCACGCAGGGTAAAGCCTTCAAAGGTCTGCCCGCCAACGGTTACGCGGTTGGGGTCGGCCACCAGCACGTTCTCACCCTTGGGCCATGCGGTCCAGCCAACGGTGGAGTAGTCATTGAACACGGGAGCGATGCACAGCACGGCATCGGCTTTTTCCACCAGTTCCTGCGCACCGGGGGCAGAGACTTCGCCCCAGTACAGGCCACGGAAGCTGGCGTGATCTTCGGGGAACAGCCCTTTGGCGGCGGCCATAATGGTTACGGCGCAGCCAATACGGTCTGCCAGTGCTTCTGTTTCGCTCAGTGCATGGGCAGAGCGGGCCTTGGTGCCAACGAGCATGACTGCCCGTTCGGATTTTTCCAGCAGGGCGACTGCTGCATCCACGGCTGCATTCAGGCTTGTGGCGTCGGGGGTCAGTTCTGCCAGCAGGGACGTAACCGGGCCGGGGCGTGCGCATTCCGCGGAGGAGACGTTGCAGGCGATCTCCAGATACGCCGGTTTACGCTCACGCAGGGCCGTGCGGATGACATGGTCGATCTTGGCCGGAGCGGAGGCAGCGTCTGTAATGCTTTCGGCCGCGCAGGTTACGTGGCGCACCATTTCAAGCTGGTAGCCGTAATCCGTGTTGCCCAGCGTGTGGTGCAGCACGTGGCCGCTGCCGTAGTCATTGCTGTTGGGGGAGCCGGAGATCAGGATAACGGGCAGGTTTTCCGCATAGGCACCGCCAATGGCGTTCATGGCGGAAATGGCACCAACGCTAAAGGTTACCACGGCTGCGGCAGCCCCGTGCGCGCGGGCGTAGCCTTCTGCGCTAAAGCCACAGTTCAGTTCGTTACAGCAGTAGATCTGCTGCATGTCCTTGTTGAGCAGGAGCTGGTCAAGCAGGACCAGATTGTAATCCCCGGCGACCGCAAAATGATGTTTCAGGCCAATCTGAGCCAGACGGTCGGCCAGATACATTCCAACTGTATAGGTCATGGTAGATGCAAATTCCTTAAAAAATGGTCCTGCGCGCAGGGGTGTTGCATCATTTAAACGCGCGATGCCGTGGGAATGTCCAATATATGAAGCTGTTATAACCCATATGTTTCCAGTATGGCTTGGGGGCAATATGGAGGCATTTTAACGTGGGAGTATGCAAGTAAGTCTGATAATTCAAAGGTTTGCAAAACATGTAAGGACCACAGCAGGGCAGACCATGAGAATGAGCGGGCTTTACGCACCGCGCGGGGTGCTCTGTGTCTCACCTCAACGTGATACAGGGCGGATTTATACAGTATAATTCGTATGAAAAACCGGGTCATATTCTTGTGTGTGGCAAGTCGTGATTTGTAAAATACGGAATTATTATTGACAGCATCCAAGGTCATGGAACACAGACCACCGTCTTTGCTCAGGAACGGCAGGGTGTGGGCAGCTCAAGGCGGCGCTAGCTGGCCTGCAGCCATGTGGTCTTTGGGAACTTAGGGAATTGGGAGAATAAGGAATGGATGAACCATTCAAAACTGAGCGCCGGATAACAGGGGCCGATATATACCGGGTTCTCTTTGCATTGCTGAGTGCAGGGGTGGGGCTTGTTCTGGCTTATGGTGGCGGGCAATTGCTGGTCCTTGGTGGCTCGGCGTACTACCTGCTGGCTGGGCTGGCTTATGTGGGGCTGGCGGCCCTGTTTTTCCTGCGCAAGCACAGTGCGCTGCCGGCCTCCATTGCCGTGTTTGCGGCAACCTGCCTGTGGGCTTTTTACGATGCCCCGCAGATTGGCTACTGGGAGCTGCTGCCCCGTCTGGTTGTGCCCGCCATATTGCTGACCCTTGGCCTGTGGCTCGCAGCCCTCTCTCCCACCGTTCGGGCGGATGCACGGCGGTGGAGTGCATGGGGCGGTCTGGCCGTTATGGCGGGTTTGGTGGGTACGCTGGTTCTGGCGTTTTTCCCGCATGGAACACTGAGCAACCCTGACGCGCTGAGTGATGCCGCCAAGGTGGTGCAGGCTGGTGCGCCAGATGCCCCGCAGGACTGGGAGTTCTATGGCCGGAGCGCTGGCGGCACACGCTTTGCGCCGTATAGCCAGATTACCCCCGCCAATGTGAACCAGCTTAAGGTTGCGTGGGTGTACCGTACCGGCCGCCGTATAAGCGGAGGGGCTTTTGGCACGGATGAGAACACGCCCCAGCAGATCGGGAACGTGCTGTATTCCTGCACGCCAGAAAACCTGATTACCGCCATAGATGCCGACACAGGGCAGAAAATCTGGAAGTTTAACCCCAATGCTGTCACGGCCGAGCATGTAAGCTGCCGCGGCGTTGGGTATTATGACATGGATGCAGATACTAGCCTGACGCAGGAGCAGAAGGCCAGCTACACCGCCCCAGACTGCCGCCAGCGTATTCTGGTATCCTCCATTGATGCACGCCTGTTTGCACTGGATGCCCATAGCGGTGCAGTGTGTGCGGGCTTTGGCAATGCAGGGTTTGTGGACCTTAAAAAACAGATGGGTCCAACCGAAAACAGCAAACGCTACCACCCTACAGCCGCCCCCGTGGTTATGGGGCATCTGGCGGTTGTTGGCGGCTGGGTGCGTGACATCATGCCCGGCGAACCCTCAGGCGTTGTGCGGGCGTTTGATGTGCGTGATGGCTCCCTTGCCTGGGCGTGGGATGTGGGGAACCCCGATAACACGCAGGCTCCCGCCCCTGATCAGACCTACACGCTCTCCACCCCCAATGTCTGGACGGTGCCGACATACGACAAGGAACTCAACCTTGTTTACCTGCCAACCGGCAACGGCCCCCCTGATTACTGGGGTGGGGACCGGAGTGCTGCTAATGGCCGCTTCGGGGCTGCGATTGTGGCCGTGGATGCTGCTACAGGGAAGACCCGCTGGGTCTCGCAACTGATACACCATGATGTGTGGGATTATGACCTGCCCTCACAGCCGGTGCTGTATGATGTGACCAATGCACAGGGGGAGAAAATCCCCTCCCTGATCCAGACGACAAAGACCGGGCATATTTTTGTGCTCGACCGGCGCACAGGCAAGCCTGTGACCGAAGTGGTGGAAACACCGGTTGCCACAGCTCCTGCAGCGCAGGGCGAACATCTTTCCCCCACCCAGCCGTTTTCTGTTGGCATGCCCACCATTGGTGCGGACCCGCTGAGCGAGAGCGCCATGTGGGGGGTGAGCACGTTTGACCAGCTTTATTGCCGGATCATGTTCAAAAGTTCGGTTTATACCGGGCCGTTTACCCCACCGGGCGAAAAACCGTACATCGAATGGCCCAGCCTGCTGGGTGGCATGAACTGGGGCGGTATCTCGGTGGATGAAAACAGCGGTCTCATGTTTGTAAATGACATGCGCATGCCGTTGCGGATGTCCTTGGTTACGCGGGAGAATGCCCGCAAGTTCAAGGTCTCCACAGACGAGGTACCGGGGTTCATGGGCACTATCCGCCCTCAACTGGCCGGACCGTATGGCGGGGTTAAAATTGACGTTCTGCAGTCCCCGCTGGCTGTGCCGTGCAACACGCCGCCGTTTGGCACCATGACAGCCATAGACCTGCACACCAAAAAAATTGTCTGGCAGGTGCCTATGGGTACGGTGGAAGACCTTGGACCGCTGGGCATTAAAACCCATCTGCCGGTGCCAATTGGCATGCCTACGCTGGGTGGGCCTACCTCCACCGCCTCTGGTCTGGTCTTTTTTGCCGGAACACAGGACTACTACCTGCGTGCCCTGAACTCCCGGACCGGGCAGGAAGTGTGGAAGCAGCGCCTGCCGGTGGGGGCTGTGGCCGCCCCCCTTATTTACCGCTCCCCTAAAACCGGGCGGGAATATGTGGTTATTTCCGCAGGTGGGGCCAGTCACTCACCAGATGTAGGGGATTATATTATCGCCTACGCCCTGCCAGAAGGTGCAGGTGCCGCAACGCACTAACCTTATGTGTTAGGCAGTAAGGGGCCTGTCCGGTTTATCATAAGCCGGACAGGCCCCTTTTTTATGCTTTCCATGCCGAGGCAGATGCGTGGTTATGGCAGCAGTTCTTCCACCACACTGGCCGGGCGGCAGGCTTTTGCCCCTTTGGGTGTTACCACAACAGGGCGGTTGAGCAGGGTGGGGTGCTGGGCAATGGCATCCAGAATCTGGGCGTCTGTGACTTCGGGTTTGTCCAGACCAAGCTCTGCACAGAGTTTTTCTTTTGTACGCAAAAGGTCGCGCGCCCCAAGTGTATCCTGGCGTGCAATCTCTTCAAGCTGGTCACGGCTGAGGGGTGTTTTAAGGTAAAGCACCACCTCGGGTTCTATGCCCGCATTGCGCACAAGTTCCAGCACGGAGCGGGACGTGCCGCAGGACGGATTGTGGTAAACTGTTACAGTCATGTTACATGCCTCTTTTACAAAGGCGCGATTGTTGCATGTTCTGCAAGGCTGGCAAGGGCCGACCCAGCCCGGAGCAGGCCAGCAGGGAACGCAGGGTAGGGCAGGGGGACTGCGTGCGTACATTAACCGGCTGGTGGCAAAAACCGTTCTCTGTCAGCAAAAATGTGTGGGCAGGGGTGTCTTTGGCATCCATGAACATTCCGCAGGTGCTGGGTTATGCGCGTATTGCGGGCATGCCTACGGTTACCGGGTTGTACACGGTGCTGTTCCCGCTGGTGGCGTTTGCGCTTTTTGGTTCATCCCGCCATCTGGTAGTTGCCGCGGATTCCGCTACAGCAGCCATTTTTTCCAGCGCCCTGTCGGAAATGGAGCCGGTGGGTAGTGCGGCCTATATCCATCTGGTCAGCGCTGTTGCCTTGCTTAATGCAGGGTTTTTGCTGGCGGCCCGTCTGTGCAGGCTTGGGTTTTTGGCAGATTTTCTGTCCCGCACTGTTTTGGTGGGGTTTCTGGCTGGTGTGGGTGTGCAGGTCAGCATGAGCATGTTGTATGACATGGTGGGGCTGGATGTCAGCTCGCACAATACCGTGGCCCAGTTTGTGGGGCTTGTGCAGGCTGGCGCGCATATGCACCTGCTCTCGGTCGGTATTTCCTGCGTGGCCTGTGTGATTTTGCTGTGTGGTACACGCTTTTTGCCCGGTCGGCCTGTGGCATTGGTGGTGGTGCTGGGGGCGCTGGGGTTAAGCTGGCTGTTGGGGCTGGCGCAGTATGGCGTAACGGTTCTGGGGCCTATGCAGGGTGGCTTGCCGCACTTTGCGGTTCCTGTGGTGTCCTGGCATCAGTTTTTGGCACTTCTGCCGGTTTCTGCATCATGCGTTTTTGTCATTATCGCGCAAAGTGCAGCGACATCGCACGCCTTTGCTTACAGGTTGCATGAAACTGTTGATGCCAATGCAGATATTGTTGGCCTGTGTGCCGCCAATGCAGCAGCCGGGCTAAGTGGCACCTTTACGGTTAATGGCAGCCCAACCCAGACCGCCATGGCCGTGCAGGCCGGGGGCACCAGCCAGAAGGCCCAACTTGTTTTTGCCGCCGTTACGTTATGTGTGCTGCTGTTTTTTACTGGGCCACTCCAGTATCTGCCCCGCTGTATTCTGGGTTCGGTTGTGTTCTGTGTTGCCGTGGGCATGATTGATACCGCAGCCCTGAACCATATCCGGAAGGAAAGCCCCGGGGAGTTCCGGCTTGCGCTGGTGACCATGGCAACAGTGGTGAGCATTGGCGTGGAGCAGGGCATTTTTATTGCGATTGCCCTCTCCTTGTTCCGGCATGTGCGGCACAGCTACCGGCCCCATACCATGGTGCTCAAGCCAGACCCGGCAACACAAGCACTTGAGGCCGTTCCTGTAAGTGCAGGAGAGCAGACGGCTCCGGGGCTTGTGGTTTACCGGTTCTGTGCGGATCTGTTTTACGCAAACTGCTCGCTTTTTGCGGAAGATATTGACCTGCTCCTTGCCAGTGCGCCTGCGCCGGTGCGCTGCCTTGTTGTGGATTGCAGCGCGATTACAGATATTGATTATTCTGCCGCCAGTGTTGTGCGCGATGTGCTGTTCCGGCTGCACATGCAAGGTGTGCGGGTTATTTTTGGCCGGGTCGCTTCCTATGCACTGGCGGACATGGAGCGGCACCATATTGTCAGTGCTCTGGGGGAGGGGAATGTTTATGCCCAGCTTCATCAGGCCATGGCCAGTGCGGAGCAAACAGTGGCGGAGCAACCCCGGCCACAGGCCCAGCTCTAAGGCTGATAGGTTGCGCTTTGCATCAGCTGCGGGTGCAGGCAGGCCAGTGCCGTCAGAATGGCTGGAAAGGAAGGGGCGATTCCGCCCCTAGAACTGGCGGATGCTCTGCCAGATCATATAGGCGGCAACAACAAAGATCAGGCTGGCAAAAACTGTGGTCAGCCTGCCGGTAGAGCCTGCCAGCGCGCGTGATGCCTTGGTGCCAATACTGCACCCAATGGCTCCACCCAGAATAAACAGCCCTGCCAATTGCCAGTCCACATAACCGGAGAGCATGTAACTGATGGTGGTGCTAAACCCGAATGCCGCCACAGCCACCAGCGATGTGCCAACAGCATTAAGAATAGGCATGCTGGTGGAAGCCATAAGGCCCGGCACAATCAGAAAGCCGCCGCCAATACCAAAAAAGCCTGAAAGCAGGCCCGTGCCAAACCCGCAGCCCATGACCTTGGGCGCATTCTCCCTGTTACAGCTGGCACCCGGGCAGCCGGTATTATGGCGGCCACGGATCATGAGCACACCAACCCCGATCATGAGCAGGGCGAACAGGAGCAGCAGGTGCTTGCCATCCACAGCCTTGCCGAGGGACGCCCCCAAAAAGGCCCCGCCCACGCCACAGAGGGCAAAAATACCTGCACATCGCCATTTTACGGTTTTGTTGCGCGCATGCTGGGCCAGTCCAACCAGCGCATTGATGGAAACAGACAGGGCACTGGTGCCAATGGCGACATGCGCATTGGGCACCCCAACCAGATAGACCATAAGCGGCACGGCCAGAATGGACCCGCCCCCCCCGACCAGCCCAAGGGTGAACCCCACGGTTGCGCCAGAAGCAATTTCCAGCGCGATGTGTAGAAGGTGGGGTGTTAACATGGGTACTCCGGGGTGTGCGTGGTCAGGGTGCTGGGGTGCTTACAGGCGGTTTACAGGGATTTTGATATAGCTAACCCCGTTATCTTCCGGCTCGGGCATGTGCCCCCCCCGAATATTGACCTGCACGGAGGGCATGATCAGGTTTGGCAGGTCCAGAGTGGCATCCCGCGTGGTGCGCATGGCCACAAAAGCTTCCTCGTCCACGCCATCATGCACATGAATGTTGTGTTCGCGTTCGGCCCCTACGGTTGTTTCCCACGCAAAGGTATCGCGTCCGGGGGCCTTGTAGTCATGGCACAAAAACAGGCGTGTCTGGGGGGGCAGGGTTAGCAGGCGGCGGATGGAGCGGTAGAGCATGCGGGCATCCCCACCGGGGAAGTCCGCCCGGGCGGTGCCGTAATCGGGCATGAACAGTGTGTCCCCGATAAAGGCGGCATCCCCGATAACAAAGGCCATGTCCGCCGGGGTGTGGCCGGGAACATGCAGGGCAATGCAGTCCAGATTGCCCAGCTTGAACTGCTCTCCATCCTTGAACAGGTGGTTGAACTGGGAGCCATCGCGCGCAAATTCCGTGCCGGCGTTGAATATTTTCCCAAATACCTCCTGCACCCGCACAATATCCGCCCCGATGCCCAGCTTGCCGCCAAGCTGCTCCTGCAACCACGGCGCGGCAGAAAGGTGGTCGGCATGGGCGTGTGTTTCCAGCTGCCAGACCACGTTCAGGCCCTGCGCTTTAACATAATCCACAATCTGCTGGGCAGAGGTGTAATTGGTCCGGCCGGATGCGGCGTCATAATCCAGAACGCTGTCAATGACCGCAGCCTCCTTTGTTGCCGGGTCATGCACAACATGGCTTGCGGTAAAGGTGGCCGGGTCAAAAAAACTCTGCACCACAGGGCGGGTCTGTGGATGGCGGAGCATCATCAGAATCTGGGCCGTTGCTGTTGTGATGGCGGTGTCCGACATGGGAGACTCCAACTGTTTATAATTTACTGTAACAGTGTATATTTGATTTCACTAAATATGAAACCATCTTGCGTCAAGATCAGGATTTCGCGTAAAGGAAACTGCCATGAACGATCGCATAGCAGATGCCTGCCCTTTGGTGCCCCTCTCCTCGTCCCTGAAGATCGGGGATGCAGCACCTGATTTTACGGCCCGCACCACGCAGGGGGATTTTACGCTCAGCAGTTTGCGTGGGCGGTGGGTTATTCTGTTTTCGCACCCAGCGGATTTTACGCCGGTCTGCACCAGCGAATTTATTGCCATGGCGCGGGCTGTTCCCCAGTTTGAGGCCATGGACTGCGCATTGGTTGGCCTGTCGGTAGATAGCCTGCCTGCCCATCTGGCATGGCTGGAAGCCATACGGGTGCGTTTTGGCGTCACTGTTTCCTTCCCTGTTATTGAAGACCCTTCGCTGGCCATTGCCCGTGCCTACGGTATGCTTGATCTGGATGCGCGCAATAGTGCGACCGTGCGCGCCGCGTATTTTATAGACCCCAACGGTATTGTGCGCGTGATCACATGGTACCCCGCAACCGTTGGTCGCTCCGTGGCGGAAATGCTGCGGGTGCTGCGTGCCCTGCAACGGGTTGAGCGGGGGGATGTCATGACCCCCGAAGGCTGGACACCGGGGGCGGATGTGGTGCTCCCCACAGGCCAGACACATGAAGATGTCATAGCTGCAGGGCCAGACTGGTTCATGAACATGAGCAAGGATACCGAGGCATGAGTGCTCTGGGGGTGGAAGAAGCCCGGCAGCTTGTGGAACGGATGAAGCTGTTTGCCCAGCCACAGCGGTTGATGATTCTGGATGCACTGCTGGAGCAGGGCTCCCTTGCCGTGGGGGAGCTGGAATCCTGCACCGGCATTGGCCAGCCTACGCTCAGCCAGCAACTCGGGGCTTTGCGGCGGGCAGAAATTGTGGTGCCAAGGCGCGAATCCCGCACAATCCATTACAGCCTTGCCAGTGAGGAGGAATCCCTGCGTGTGCGTGCCCTTATCGGGCTGCTTCGCGGGGACCGTGCTGCTCTGCCTGCCCTGCGGGCCGTATCCGAACGGTATGCCGCGTCCCGCCGTACCACAGCCCAGCGGGAAGCGGAGGGAGGGGCGCAGTTCGCCTTTATCCGCACGCCAGATGCGCCGCGTTCATAATACGGGCAGGGGATGAGCAGTTCTGGTGCGCTGGTGCGCTGTGGGTGGGCCGAATCCAATGCTCTGCTCCGCGCATATCATGATCAGGAATGGGGCCAACCCGTTACCGACAGCCGCGCTTTATGGGAGGCGCTGGTGCTGGAAACCTTTCAGGCCGGGTTGTCATGGAATACTGTTTTACAAAAGCGTGAGAATTTTCGGCGTGCTTTTTGTGGGTTTGACCCGCACAGGGTTGCCGCGTTTACACAGGATGATCAGGCACGGCTTATGGGGGATGCAGGCATTATCCGCTCCCGCGCCAAAATTGCCGCGACTGTAGCCAATGCGCAGGCATGGCTTGCCATGCACGAACGGGGGGAGGATTTTGCCACGTTTGCGTGGGGCATGGTGCGCGCGGCACAGGCCCATGAGCGCGGGAGCGGGCTGGAACCACATTCCCCTTTATCCGTAACCGTTGCAAAAGCCCTTAAGCATAAAGGGTTCCGCTTTGTTGGCTCTACAACCGCGCAGGCATGGATGCAGGCGGTTGGTATGCTGGATGGGCACGAGGCCACGTGTTTTTGTTATCGGGCAGGTTCATCCACCCCCTGATCTGGCACATTGCCAATGGCGCCGGTTGCAAAGCCAAGGCTGGCAGCCGCAATAAGGGCGGCATAATACGCATCCGACTGGGCGAGCTGGGCATCCAGCAGCCCGCTTTGGGCGAGTGTTGCGGGTGTTATGGACCCAACTCCACTGCGGTAGGCTGTAAAGGCGGCGTCAAAACTGGTCTGGGCTGCGGCTTCCAGCTTGGTGGCGGCCCGGTAAGCGCTCAACCCTGTGTGCAGGCCGTTTTCTGCCGCGACAATCTGCTTGGCGGAGTCGTCCAGCGTTTGCTCCAGAGTAACCTGTGTGCTGTCTGCCCGGTTCTGAACCTGCTTCAGCACGGCAGCACGCATCCCGCCATCAAAAATGGGGACCGAAATACCCCCCAGCACAAGGCTGCTGAAGTTGTTGGAGGACAGATTAAGGGTTGGTGATGAATCCGACCCCGCACCGGGTACGGAGGAAAGTGCCAGATGCCCGGTTGTATAGGCCACGTTGCCGGTAACAAAAACTTTTGGCAAAAACTCGGCTTTTGCTGCCGTTACATTGCTGCGTGCCGCCTTGGCCGCGGCATAGGCGGCCAGTACATCCGGCCGTTGGGAAACGGCCGTGCGGATCATGTCATCCGTCATGCGCATGTCGTTAATGTTAAGTGGGCGCCCTGCCACGTCCTGCGTGCGTAGCTGGGTGGAGGGGGAAATACCCATGGAGGTCATGAGTTCCAGATACGTGTTTTCAATCCCGTTCTGGGCCTGAACCAGACGGAGTTCGGCCTGTGCGGTCATCTGCTGGGTCTGGGCGACATCCACAATTGTCCCCTGGCCCTGATGCAGGCGCGCCTCGGCTGCGGCCTGCACATTGCGGGCATTGCGCAGTGCCTGCTCTACCAACCCTGCACGGGCTACGGCTGCGGCATGCGTATAAAAGGCCAGTGTAACACCGTAAATGACCTTCTGGTGGGCAGCGGTAAACAGCACGTTGCTGGCGAGTTGTAATTGGGATGCGGCATCAATCATGGCTTCGCGCTTGCCAAAGTCAAACAGCAGCCATTCCATGTTCAGCGTTTGCACTTCACCATGCCCGTTATTCTGGGTGCGTGGAGTGTTGGTGTTGTTGATAATGTTGCCAGCCAGTCCGCCGTTTTCAACACTAAAGGAGTTGTTGTTGTGCCGGGTACCATACCCCCCAACAATGGAGGCCGTAAGGTGGGGCACGTAGGTGGTGCGGGCAATGCCCACGGCCAATGCGGCATCGCGCGCGGCATTCCAAGCCCGGCGTGTGCTGGGGTTGTTGGACTGGGCAATATCAATGAGTTCGGGCAGCGTATAGATGTGCGAGGTGTTGATGTTGCTATCTGCCGGGCGAGGGGCAAGGGCATGGTTTGCGGGCAGTACGTAGCCGGGGGGGAGCATAAGCCCCCGGCGTCCAGCCTTGCCGGGCAGAAGCTCCCCATTGGCGGCAATGTTGGGCTGCCAGGGCATGTCCGGCCGGGCAGGAGCGCTCTCAAGCGCCTGTGTGGCACAGCCTGAAAGGCCAAGCAGAAGGCAGGGAAGGCCAAGCAGGACCGGGGGCGGGGCGCGGTGTGTCATGTCAGGGCCTGTTCCATGTCCTGTATGTGTTGCTGAACGGCCTGTTGCCGGGAAGGCAGTAGGCCATCCTCGGCGGCAATGGCGGCCTGCCGTGTTAACGTGGCGTAAATGGGCAAAAGCGGCATGCGTGCACGCATGTGTTGGGGCTCGGCTTCGGCCAGTTCCAGAGCACGCTCCGCGCTGGACAGGTCTTCCTGAACAGTGGCAGCCAGCCGGGTATGTTCGGCGGGATCGGGGGTGGTAATCTGTTTTTTCAAGGCATCAAGCAAACTGCTAAAGCGCTGGGCAATGGGGCCGTATGCGCTGGAGGGCCAGAAAGTGACAAAAACGGCGTAGGTTATAAAATTGCCAAGCAGAATACCGATAATACGGTCGCGGGCCGTGGTCATGTCAGTTGTGGGGCCGTAGCCTTTAAGGTCGCTCAGAAAAAAGGCAAGGCCAATCTGGAAGCCTGCATAGGCTATGCGCTCATCCCCATTTTTGACCCATGAGGCAAAAAGGGACACAACAAAAATCAGCAGTAGAAAAGCCGCAATATTATAAAGATGGGGCATGACAAAAATAATGGAGGCAATGCCAATGGCTCCTCCAACCAGTGCCCCGCTAATACGCAGCCGCAGCTTTGTTGTCATTTCCCCCACGGTTGGCAGGGCAACAATAAAACAGGTGATGATACAGGTGTGGATGCCCGGCCAGCTGAGGATGATAAAGATAAAATAGCTGATCAGCACAGCCACCGTGCCTTTGACGGCAAAGCGCACATGTTCGGGGTTGCTGAAGGCATCTGGGGTAAAAAAGCCCGATTTTGGCTCAGGCACGGGTGTGTTCTGTGTCGCGGGAAGGACCGGCTCAGTAAAGCCATGCAGCACATTGGCCAGTTGGGCCAGTGCGGGCGCATGGTCTGGTGCGTTGAGGCGAGGAATATCCTGCGGGTAGCCGTTATGCGAAAAAATTTCCGCCATATCACGCAGGGTTTGTGAAAATTCCAGAGTTTCCGGCTGTGCTTCCCCATCCCGGAAGGCCGTGTGGGCCAACGCAAGGGCCGCAACACTGGAGTAGGCGGACTGCTCCAGATGGGCAAGCGGGTCCTTGTGCAGAATCTTCTCCAGCTTTGCCATTTTTAGCAGTTTGAGCATGCCGCTGGCCCCCTCGCGCAATGTGGCGCGGGCGTAGTCCAGCTGGTAGTTGTCAGGCTGTTCGAGCAATGAGGCGCATAGACGCAGGCGTGCGGCAATTTCACGCATCATCAGTGTTGCGGGGGAGGGGCATATGAGCGGGCCGCACACAATCATCACCCCGCCGGGGACCAGAATGAACAGGTCGGCATAAAGCAAGGCGCGGGTTGCAATTTCCCCAATCGGGACCTGGTCGGCAACAACCAGAGCAAAGACAACAATCAAGCCCAGAAGATAGGCAACAGGCTTGAGCTTGCTGGCTGAGCCCAGAAAAAAGAAGCAGAAGGACAGCAGCATGATCGCCACGACCTGACCAAACGGATGGTCCAGTGTCAGGTGGATCAGCACAAAAAGCAGTGCCAGAATGGCCACGATCAAAAGGTTGACCGCAACACCTGCCAGCATGTTGGTCGTGCGGTCTTTTTGCCAGATAGCCATGGTGCACAGGGCGGGCACGGCCACATCGGGGATCTGCCAGATCTCACCAATCAGCACGACCATGGTGCAGGCGGCGGCCATGCGCAGGCTGTGGCCGCCACGGCCCGGCAGGGGCGCGCGGATCAGCCACCATATCCGGGCCAGAGTGCTTTTGCCTGTGTCAGTCGCAGGCGGCGCCATGGCGTATTTCCACTGTGGCTGTGGCTCCAAGCCGCAGCAGTTGCGGGTTGGCCTGTTCCAGCCTGATCCGAACAGGAAAACGCTGGGCCACATGCACCCAGTCCATCTCCCGCGGGACAAAAGGCAAAGTGCGGCTCAAACCTGCGGAATCAGCGGAAAACACACCCCAGCCAATGCTTTCCACATGGCCGCGTATGGGGGTGCTCCTGTTAATCATGGAGTAAACCGTGGCGCAGTCGCCCGGGTGAATGGCATGGAGCGTGCCTTCACGCATGTTGGCGGTAACAAACCAGCCGTCATTGGCGATGAGCGTAAATAGAACCTGCGAGGGAATAAGCACTTCCCCCGGAATAACCCGTAGGCTGGTCACATAACCATCAGCAGGGGCCGTAACGGTGGTCTGGCGTAGGGCGTAGCGGGCTTGGGCCAGCGTAGCCTCGGCTACTTGCCGGGCGGCAATGGAGCTGTTCAGGTCTCCAACAGCAACCTGTGCTGCTGTGGCCTGCAGGTGGCTCTGGTCCAGAGTAATGCCCGAATCATGCAGGGCAACCTGAGCCTGATCATATTGCTGCCACGGAATATAGGATTTGCTGGCCAGTGGGCGCAGGCGCTCCACGGTGCGAGCGGCAAGGTCATGGTTGGTTTTGGCCCGCGCGGCCTGATTTTTGGCAATGTCGGCATTGGCAGCTTCCACGGCCACCAGACGCTGCTGCTGCTCTACCCCTGCCTGTGTCAGCGCCAGCCCGGCTGTGGCCTGCTGCACCGCCAGATTATAGGGTTCGGGGTCCAGCTGATAAAGCACATCCCCCTTCTTGACCGACTGGTTGACATGCACATTCAAAGCCTGCAACCGCCCACCAACAGTGGAGGCAATATGCACCAGCTCGGCATCCACCGTTCCGCTATCGGTGGAAGGGTAGGATTCATCCTGCCCCAGAACGTAGTAGCCAAGCGCAGAGGCCGCCGCAATGCAGAGCACAGCTACAGCAAGGCCAATGGGGTTGCGGTTGGAAAGGGATATTTTTTTCATGCGTTACGGCCCAAATGCCAAAAGCCAGAACAGCAGGCCCGTTATGGTGCCAAGCGAGACATAGGTGAACAGCCGCAGGCGGAGCAGGGCGTCAATATCCGTGGCAAGGAACAGCACGCGCAAACCCACGGCCACCAGAATGCCCAGCAGGCCGCAGAGCATCCAGCTGGGGAAGTAGGCCCCAGCCAGTGGAAAAGACGGGGCGCCCGCAACCTTACAGCCCGCCAGAGGCAGAAGCAGAACAGGTATGGCGCGCTGGAGGGGACGGTAGCGCATGGTTGTGGCATTAGGACGTGAACATGCTTTTACTGTCAAGAAAATGCAGTCATTATTGGTATTTATGTGCCATTTTTCGGATAAGATATAATTGTTAACATTACACTAACCCACACCAACACCGTAGAGGCAAAGTAATGACTCAGAATGTCATACAGCAGCGCGTGGAGCTTGCACGCAAGGGGGCCTACCCCAAGGTTATCGGCCGTATGGCATCCGGCTGGCTGGTGGTGGCCGATACGCAGCCGGTGGAAGGATACTGCATTTTGCTGGCAGATCCCGCCGTGCCCAGTGTGAATGACCTGCAAGGCCAGCAGAGGCTGGACTACCTGCAGGATGTTGTGCGGGTGGGGGATGCCTTGCTTGAGGTGACAGGGGCTGCGCGCATTAATTATGAAACATGGTGTAATCAGGCGCCATCGCTGCATACCCATATTGTGCCGCGTTATGTAACGGAACCGCAGGCCCAGCGATTACTGCCCTTATGCGTGGCGTATGATATTGCGCAGGCGCGGGAGTTCAATCTGGCAGAAGATGCAGCATTCATGCAAAAAATGCGCAATGTTTTGGGGATTGGTCCCGTAAAGGAGAACACCGTGTCTGGCGGATTGACATTATATGGCATTAAAAACTGCGATACCGTGCGCAAAGCCCGCAACTGGCTGGAAGAGCATGACGTTGCGTATATCTTCCATGACTACAAACTGGCCGGTGTTACCGCGCAACAGCTGGAAGCATGGGCCGCACAGGTAGGGTGGGAAAAACTGCTGAACAAAGCCGGCACAACGTTTAGAAAACTGCCTGATGCCGATAAAGCTGATTTGACCGAAAAGCGGGCCATAGCCCTTATGGTCGCCCATCCAACACTGATCAAACGCCCGGTGCTTGAAACGCCGCAGGGTTTGCAGGTGGGCTTTAAGCCGGAGCTTTACGCTGCGGCATTGGGTAAAAACTAAACAGGTAAAAGCAGGCTGTTGCCCGGCTCGTTATAAGCCGGGCAACAGGGCAATTTTTATTCCTGCTCAGGAGCGGAGGCGGAGTTGAGCTGGATGTAACGCTCAACGCCAATCTGCTTGATCAGGTCGAACTGACGATCAATGAAGTCTTCATGTTCTTCTTCATTGGACAGGATCTTCAGCAGCAGGTCGCGCGATACGAAGTCACGCACGCTTTCGCAGTACGCAATGCCTTCGCGCAGGTCGCTCATGGCCTTTTCTTCCAGCTTCATGTCGCATTCAAGGATTTCCTTGACGTCCTGACCGATCAGAATCGTGTTCAGGCGCTGCACGTTGGGCAGGCCGCCCAGATACAGAATGCGTTCGATCAGCCAGTCAGCGTGACGCATTTCCTCAATGGATTCTTCGTATTCTTTTTTGCCCAGCAGGGTCACGCCCCAGTGGCGCAGGGTGCGGGCATGCAGAAAATACTGGTTGATGGCGGTCAGCTCGTTGGTGAGCTGGATGTTCAGGTGTTCAATAACTTTAGGGTCTTTGACCATGGTGGCTTACTCTCGATTACAAAAGGAACTGAAGCGGACCATAATATAAAACGCAACCACTCGCAAACAAAAAAATGTTCAAAATCAAGTGCTTTTGGAAAAATAATTATCACTTGCAACAAACTTACTTCTAAATGCGAGCGATATGCATGTATTGCCGTTGTTTTTATTTATTCGCAAGTGCGAGCGGGAGGGATTCCCGTATTTCATTAGAGTAATTCGCATCTGGCACAGCATTCGCGGGGCGCTTTATTCGGCTGAGTTCGTGGAGTGTTGCAAAATCATAGTGTGTGTTCAGCAGCCCCAGATCATAGGCAAGGGAGGCTGTGTACCCGCTCAGCAGCACCCGCCAGTCCAGCCGGTAACGGGTGCGGGCATTGGCACGGGCCAGAATTTCGGTCGTGCAGTTGTCCATAAGCGTATTGTACCACCGTGGGGTGGTGGTCAGTTTGTGTATTTCCGTCAGGTAGTTTTTGAAAACGGCTTCCCGGGTCTGGGCAGAAAGTTCCAACCGGTAAAGATACACACGTTCCTTGCGTATATCCGTGCGCACACCAATCAGGTCGCGTTCATCGGCGGTAACGTAGGTCAGTTCATAATGATGGAAAAAACCGGCGATGGTGGAATAGGAAAACTTTTTCTGGCGGCGTGTTTCAATGGAAACGGCAAGGTGCCGGCCATCATCAAACCCGAAGGACAGGAACACATGGGCAATGCTGTCCCCCGCCCAGTAAGACGTTATCAGGTCTATGGTGGCAAGGTGGTCCAGATCAAAGTCCGCGTTGTAATAGTGAGGGGTATAATCGGTTTCGGTTTTATAGGTAAAATCGCGGATATTGCGCACATGGACTGTGCGACCATCCTGTATGGCATCGGCCAGCACGGCATATTCCCCAGCCCATTCGCGGTTATTGCTGGGGAGGTTGGTGCAGAACCATATGGCAAAGCACGCACAAAGCCCGCACAGGGCTGCAATGCGGCGTATGGGCTGGCGGATACAGGAGGTTGCCACAAACAGCAGCCCGCACAGGCCAGTTGCCCCAAGGCGTAGCAGGTCGGGCTCAAGCGTGGAATAGTAAAGGGCCGCACAGGCATAGACTGCAAAAAGCAGGGTTATTGCGGTCAGTTTCCAGTGTCTTGTGTGGCGGCTGCGGTGTTTGCGCATGATCATGGCTTTGCCCATGTGGCGGGGATGACATAATCCCCACCAATACGCATGATGTTGGTGTGGTTCATATCCCCCTTAACGTGCAGGTCGGGTATGGTGGCTGCTAACTGTTGCAGTAGAATACGGCGTACTTCGGCAATGGTGATCGGGTTGGCCTGTGTGGAGTGGCCCGAATTGCGCACAACCAGTTCGCTCTGCACCCGTGGGTCATGCGCACTGGCGTAAGCCACCACACCATCATCCGCATTTTCCAGCGCCCCGTTGCCCAGCACGGGAATAATGGAGTGGCTCTGCACATCCGGCACAACAGGAACAGTCGCCAGCGCCTGTATGAACGCACTGCGGGGGGACATGCCATAAACACTGCCAAAACGGCTGGGGCTCATGTCCACCTTGAGCGCACCGGTGTTGCCCTCAAGGACCTGCTGGGTCACTTCCGTAATGGCTGCGGGAAAAGTGACCATCCGCCCTATAAGGTGCGCAATGGAAAAGTCGGCCAGATAACTGCCATGTTGTGGAGTGGAGATAAACACAACACTTTTGACTTCAGGCATGGGGGTAGGGAAAAGGGCCTGTTCCAGAAACTGCCGTACATTGGGTGAAAGGTGGAGGCTGGAGAGCGCGCGGTGGGTCAGCCCGTTCCACAGGGCATCATGCGGGTCAATGGCCAGCATTTTTGCCAAAAGACCGCCCTGGCTGTGCCCGATCAGAGTAATCTGCCCTAGTGCCGGGTCTGCCTGCGTACCACCAAGGTCATGGATGGTGCGGTTCAGGGCATCGCGGAGTTGCAGGGCGGAGTAGGGGATAGGGTTGCCCGTGGCGTAGGAGAAAAACCAGAACTCATAATGTGCGCGTATCTGTGGGTCTTCCAGCAGGTCATTGACCATATCCGCCCAGCGTCCGGGGCTGGAGGCCGTGCCATGCACCAGCACAACGGGCATATGGCCATACTGGTGCGGTTCTATGGCAATAAGCTGGGCACGTTTGTTAAAGAGATTGCCATCCAGAAAACCCTTATATTCCACGGACCAGTCAACCGCGTTGCTCAGGCTGATCGCGCGGGAAGCGGTCTGGTCATATTGTAGGGGAATAACACCGTCTGTGGTTGGCAGGCTGCTTGTTGTGTCAATGGTTGCCAGTGTCAGGCGCGCATCAATATGGTTTGTAAAAATCTGCTCGCGTGGGTTGGGGATTTCCAGCAGCAGGTTAACGGGAATACGCAGCTTGTCGGTAATGGAGAAGGAAATCTGGCTGTTTTCTGGTGGGTGGGGTACTGCTGCCAGAGGCACCCCCAGCCCCGCCCTGCGATAGATATTTTTTATCCCCCGCACCGAAAGGCGCGCTGTGGGGCGGAAGTCGGTCAGCGTATAGCCGTACCATTCCTTCTGCGCGGGGGTGGTGGATAGGTCCAGCGTGCCAAAGGGTAGCATCCAGCGTTGTGGTGCCACCTCCACAGGGTTACCCAGAGCTTCGGTCAGGCCAAACATGTAAAGATCACACGCCTGGCGGAAATGTACGTCATACGGGTTGGGTTTTGCGTTATCCGGCCCGTTGGGGTTCAGGTAGGCATAGGCGTACAGGGCTGCCGCCATAAAGGCCGCACGGTCCGTGTTCTGGCGACCCAGCAGGTAGTTCAGCTCCGCAAGGGCAAAAAGCTGGTCCTGCAGGTCGGGGGTGTAAAACTGCGCCTGTGTGCTGGCGCGCAGGATGGCCAGTGCCTGTTCGGGATTTTTCTTCCATATGGCCAACAGGTTCTGGCGCTCAAGCACAATACGGGTGGTGTTGCTCAGCTTCTGTCCGCTCAATGTGCTCTGGCTGCGTTCCTTGTAGCTGTCTGTCAGGCTCAGGCGCTGCACGGTAATGGGGGCCGCACAGCCTGAAACGGCCAGACAGACCGCGACCCACGAAAAACGGGAACACAGAGCGCTGGATAAAGTGCTGGAAAAAGCGGGCATCCGATTCTCGGTTTTAAATCGCGGTAAAATAATGCCTGATGGTGTAGGGTGTCTGCGGCATGCTGGCAAATCCTGTACAGTCATGGCCCAGTGCGGGAAAGGTTTGTGGGTTGAAGCTGCTTTGCTGTGCGTCTGCACTACCCGGTGTTGTGCGCAAGGGTGTGCTGCCTGATGGGGCTGAACAGGTTGCACATGGTTATACCCCCCAGACAGCCGCAGCTTATCTACCGTCCGTGAGCCAGTTAACGGTATTCTATGCCCCGGATGTGGCCGTGCCGGATGGGCAAGGGCAGGTCCTGCGGCCACAGGATGCCCTGCGGGACAGGGATTACGGAACATGGGCGGGCACAGGCCTGCAAGCTCTGGACCCTGTGCAGCAGCATGCCTTTTTAACCGATGCGACTTTTGCCCCACCAGCAGGGGAAAGCTTTGCCGCGTTTTACCACAGAACGGCCCTTTGGCTGGACGATATAAGCCAGACCCTGCCCGCAGCCGTTGTGCTGGCGCGGCCTGCTGTGGTGCGCAACCTGCTGTTGCGGGTTTTGTATCAGGGGGAAGGGGCTGTGGGTCTGGCACACGCTGCACGGGTGGATGTACCCCCCCTGAGTTACAGCTTGATCAGCTGCCATGCGGGTCAGTGGCGTTTGGGTCTGCTGGGAGTGCCGGCGGAAGGGGCGTGAGCCTGTTTTTTTGCTCGCGGCAAAGCGCGCATGCCGCTATAGCCTGCCCCTGTTAGTCGAAGGTTCCGCGCGAGCGGATGAAAAGGGAACACCGTAAGCTTCGCCAGAAGTCAGTCGGAGACTGTACCCGCAACTGTAGGCAGTAGCTTACACCCGTTGCCCCGGAAGGGGCGGCCACTGGTGCATAACCGGGAAGGCAGGGTGTGTCGCGTATCTGCAAGTCAGGAGACCTGCCTTCGTCTTGCAAACCATGTCACCGGGCGGGACTGACCGGGGGCTGAGATGTCTGATGTCACGCTATTTACTGCCGGGTTCTTACCCGCATGCTTCCTCCTGCTCCGCGCATATTGCGGGGGGAGTGGGGAGCCTGCACCCTTTGCTGCGGCATCTGCTGCGCGTTGCGCCGAACAGGGCGGAGGTTCTGGCCCTGTTCAGCGAGCCCCCTCAACTGGCCGAAGAGGCTGCCTTGCAACAGGCCGGAGGGCAGATGCTGGGGATGTTTATGCCAGAGCAGCCCTTACCTTACCGTGCCAGAGCCTTGCAGCTTGAGACCCTCTTCCGCGGCATGCTGGAGCACGCACTAAGTCTGGCCATAAAGGCCCGTTGTGCCCCCGAGCAGGAGGGAGAGGAAAAGGCCGAAAACCCCGCAGCCCATGCCATGCTCGTGGCCTATGTTGCGGCCCAGCACGTTGTGGGCGCACGCCACATGGCTATGGAGTTATATAACCGCAGATAGCGTTAGAGTGATCACAGGTATTTTTTTGCCTGTTGGCTTGGACTTTTTGTGGCTTTTGTTCTTTTTTAGCACCCAGCACGCACCACCCTATGGGCTGAACCGGCCATAGGGTGGTGCGTGTTGCTCAATGCACTGTGCAGGACCTGGCCATGCCCCATGCTTTTTTGCCTTTACTGACCTTTGCCGCCGCGTGGGGTGTTCTGGTGCTCACACCGGGGACAGAAACGGCCCTTGTTATCCGTCTGGGCATGAATGTGAGCCGCAAGGCGGCGCTTGGGGCTGCGCTGGGCACCGGCACAGGGCTGGCCATATGGGGGGCAGGCACAGCGTTTGGCGTGAGTGCTTTGGTTGCGGCCTCTCCCAAATTGTATCTGGCGCTGGAATGGGCCGGGGCGCTTTATCTGGCTTATCTGGGGGTTCGCCTGCTTATGCCTTCTGCCGGGGCGCATGATCAGGCGCGGGCAGATGCTCAGGCACGGTCTGTTGGCGGTATGGGGGCTGGCTACCAGCGTGGGCTGTTGACCACATGCCTTAACCCACTTGTTGGTGTGTTCGACCTGACCGCCTTTGCCCAGTTTATTCCCGCAGGTGTGCACCGGGTCAGCTATTCCCTTCTGCTGGCGGGGGTGCAGGTGGTTATGGCTGTGGCATGGTATGCGGTTCTGGCCTGTCTGGCGTTTTCGCTCGGTCGTGTTCTATCTAGCCCCAGAGTTGTGCGTGCGCTGGATGTGCTTACGGGGGTAGTGTTCCTCTTTTTTGCATTCAGGCTGGTCATGAGCGGTATTCCATCCTGAAGGATGGAGGCCAGAAAAGTCAGGCGTTCTGCCAAGGTGCTGTTATGCTGCGTGCCATAAGGCGGGCGGAGTATGGTCAGCCCCTTGGGTAGTGGGAATGCGGCATGAGCAAAGCGCCAAGGCTTATCCAGTCCATAGAGCGGTCCGCAGCTATTCTGGAAATTATAGCCCAGCAGGGCGGTGGTGCACGTTTGCAGCAGATTGCCAGTATTTCGGGCATAGGCAAAACAACGGTGCACAATATTCTGCAAACGCTGGACCATTTGGGATACGTCCAGCGCAGGGCAGGGGATATGCGTTACCATCTGGGCGGACGCATACTCAACCTCGCCCGTATTGCGGGGGATGATAACAGCGTGCGGGCCCGCCTGCGCCCTGTGCTGGAAGCCGTTGCCCATAAAAGTGGCGGCACGGCATGGCTGGCCGTGCCTAGCGGGGATCAGGCAGCGTATCTGGATATTGTCGATCCCAATGGGCTTTGTGCTGCTTGGCCCAGCGTGCCAGTGCGGGAAAATCTGGAAGGTTCAGCCGTTGGGTGGGTATTCTTGGCCTGTGTGCCCGGTCTGGGCAAGCGGGTAATGGCAACCCGTGCCAATGCGCTGGATGCAGATGTACTGAGCCGCATAGAAGATGTACGGATCAAAGGATATGCACTGGACCTGCAGGCCTACAGGCCGGGGCTGAACGGTGTTGCCATTCCATGGCGGATAAATGGGGAGGTCAGGGCAAGCCTGTGCCTGACCGGCCCCCCTGCGCAGTTTCCGCAACACCGCCTGATCAGGCTTGCGTGGATGATGATGCGCTCACTTGAGCAGCTTGATGTTCAACAATATTGAATAAATAAACTTTTCCCTGTTTTTCCGGTTCCCTTATCTGCCCGTGTGGCTAACGTACCCGCCTTTGCACAAAAGGAATGTACGAACCATGAACGCAACACTCGCAACCGCCATGCTGGATGCCGCCCATGCTGAGGCACGGCGCATGGGTGTAACTGTCTGCATTGCCATTCTGGACGCGGCAGCATGGCCTGTTGCCTTCCTGCGTATGGAAGGCGTTATTCTGGGGGCGGTTGATGTGGCCAGCAAAAAGGCCCGCACGGCGGTTCTGTTCCAGATGGACAGCGCGGATTTTGCAAAAATTGGTCATCCCGATGGTCGTGCCTATACGCTGGAAAACACCAATGGCGGCATGACCAGCTTTGGCGGCGGTCTGGTGCTTAAGGCTGCAGATGGCAAGGTGCTGGGTGCCATTGGTGTTTCAGGCGCAAGCACGGAAGAAGATATTGCCATTGCCCGCGTGGCTGCAAAAACCCTTTCGGCCTGATGGGTTTCTGGCACAGAGCATAAACCATGACAGAACAGACCACTCCCCCAGTAGGCAGCATGGCCCCAATGGCCCCACCCGCGGGTAGAGCTGCGGCACTCCTTGTCCTGACCTTTGGCGCATTTGTCGTTGGCACTGGTGAATTTGCCATTATGGGAATGCTGCCCGAATTTGCAGCATCCCTGCACCTGTCCACGGCCGATGCGGGTTACGCCATTACAGCCTACGCGCTTGGGGTTGTTATTGGTGCGCCGCTCATTACCATTCTGGGTGCGCGCCTGTCGCGGCGGGAACTGCTGCTTGTGCTGCTGTTACTGTTTGTTTTTGGCAATCTGCTTAGTGTTGCCATGCCCACACCGGGGCTGGTCGAGGTGGCGCGGTTTATTACCGGCTTGCCTCACGGTGCCATTTTTGGCGTATCGGCTCTGGTTGCGGCCTCCATGGTGGAGCGTGCACGCCGGGGTTGGGCGGTTGGTCGTGTTTTGTCCGGCATTGCAATTTCTACTCTGGTAGGGGCACCGTTTTCCACTTTTGCAGCCAATCATTTTGGCTGGCGCATTGCGTACCTGATTATTGGCCTGTTCGGGCTTTTAACCTTTGCCGGGGTGTGGCGCTTTATTCCGGCGGATACACCAAACCGTGCCAATTCTCCGCTCAGGGAAGTTACGGCACTGGGTAATACACAGGTGCTGCTTACGTTGCTGACCGCAGCAATCGGCTTTGGTGGCATGTTTGCAATTTACACGTACCTGACAAGTGTTTTGCAAAATGTTACGCACGTGCCCGAATGGCAGGTCATGCTGTATATGGTGATCTGGGGGGTGGGTATGCTGGCGGGTGCCAATATCGGGGCGTGGCTGGTGGACCGTAACATCAATCTGGCAGCTATTTTTGCGCTGGCAGGCAGTGCGGTAGCCATGCTGGTTTTTTCAGTACTTTTACTCAGCAATCTTGCGCTGATGCTTGATGTATTTCTGATCCCGGCCTGCGTAAACGCGCTAGGCCCCGCCTTGCAGACACGGTTGATGGATTTTGCAGGCGATGCGCAAACTCTGGCTGCCTCCCTTAATCATTCTGCATTTAACATTGCCAATGCGCTGGGGGCGTCGCTGGGGAGTGTCTTGCTGGGGCAGCAGTTTGGGTATGCTGCGCTGGGTGTGGGTGGAGCGCTGCTTTCTGCTGGTGGGCTGCTGGTTTATCTGCTGGCTCTTTTCATTCTCAAAAAAAGCGGGGTGCCGGAAGAACGCCAGCCCATAACATAATGGGTTCATAGCCTTAAAAAGCCCCTTGCCCGGCAAGGGGTTTTTTATTGCCTGCCAACAGGGCCATAGCAGACGCTACTCAGCACTTATATGGTGCCATGTGCAGCATAATTCAGCAATGTGTGGGAAAATAACAACGCGCTTGATACCAGATGGTATCCCGTACGGGATTCGAACCCGTGTTGCCGCCGTGAAAGGGCAGTGTCCT